>JAUYPN010000010.1 GCA_030695725.1 Candidatus Omnitrophota bacterium | reverse complement strand
TCTTCTGGCTCCCGGATCAATCTACTCATCACGCCTTCCCATCCTAAGAATAGTGGCTTTTATGACTTTCGTCCCCGGTTACAGCGGCGGGACCGCATCCGATTTCTGGCTTTGGCTAATCTGTGCCAAACCATGGCCTTCCGGCCAACGGATTTCCCTTAACCTATATGTGTTTATTATTACTCCTTTAACACAATCTGTCAATAACTTATTTCTGTTCTTTATTTCTGTTCTTTATTTTTATTCTTCTCTTCCTGTGGCTTTCTTGAGGCTCTCGAGGAAAGGCGGCAAAATATTCATCCCTAATGCTTGTGCTTTATGCACATCTTCCCACGCCCTATCATAATCATGTGCGAGAAATCAGAAAAAAGTAGCGAACGTTTAAATGGCCGCTACTTTTTTATACTCTCTCCCTCTCGATTTACCGTCGGAGAAGTTGGTGGGCGAAACAGGACTCGAACCTGTGACTTCCTCGGTGTAAACGAGGCGTTCTACCAGCTGAACTATCCGCCCATTTATTTACTACATACCCGCCATGCGGCGCAAAAATACTATTGTAAAAACCATCACGAGAAGCGCTACGGTCTCGGTCATGCCGAGCACAACGAGATAGTTGCCGAACCCTTTGTTCGTCTCGCCCATGGCGTCGCAGGCCACGGCCGCGCACTTACCCTGACAGTAAGCGGATAGCCCTATCGCCGCGCCCGCGAAAGCGCCGACGCCCCACATGTACTGGCCCTGCATCGTAAGTGCCAACATATTGTTCATCACGATGAAACCATATATCGTCTGCGTCAAGGGTGCCGCCGTAAGCGCCACGAGCAGAAATGACGCGTTCTTGTTCTGAACAAAGTTCTTCTTCCACGCCCCTATAGCGGCCATGCCGGCCACGCCCGCCCCCGCTCCCGAGCCGAGAGCCGAGATAGCCAGCACCATTATAGCGCCAAGATCTTTAAATTGCGTCAATACAGTCTGTTCCATCTTTTCTCCTCCTCATTCTTTTGTTAATTCCAACGGTTTATAAGGGAAGCCGCTCCATGTCAACCCCGCATGGCCCGAAAATTCGAGTACGTTGAGCCTTACGCCATGAACTAAAACCGATATGGGCCCCAATAATATGTTTATCGTATGCCCCAGAAATATTATTACCATCTTTACCGCAAGATTGTCACCGCCGAACATCCCTGAAAGGGCATTCACCGTGTCGGATATGGCCACCCCGGCTAAACCGACCGCGAATAATCTTACATAAGATACCACATCGGTAAAGTTATTCACGATGCTTAACGCAACCGTCCCTAAGCCCTCTCCGATCCCCTTTAATATATTCTTTTGCGGATTAGTAAAGAAGACCGCCAAAGATATGCCGGTCAAAAGAGAGTAATTGACGAAAGCGGGCAATGGGTCGCTCAATATCAGCATCCTCGCGAAGAAGAAGGCCGACCACAAGACCATGATCCACCCTAAGTCGGCAAGGGCTGTTAGGGAAGGGAGTTTTCGCGCGGCCTGCCATAAGTGCCCCAGCGTGAGATGAAAAGCGCCCAAAAAGAAACAGAACGTCTGAATGAATTTCGTATCGTTCAGGACCGGTATCAAAGGCCTGTAGCCGGCTTTTATGTACCACTCCTGGCCAAATACGGTGCCGGTCAATATCCCCCAGAATATCGCGCATGAGCTGAAGAAGTATAGAAGAAAAAATATTCTTTTATCCCTGGCCCGGGCGCCGAGCTTGATCTGCGCGATCAGGGTCAATAGTATGTAGAGCGCGCCATAACCCGCGTCACCTATGATCATCCCGAAAAATAACCCCAGAAATATAAGAAGCAGGGGGCTCACGTCCAGCTCTTTGTATCCGGGTAGTATCTCCAATAGCTTAAACACAGGTTTTATGATCGATATCCATTTCGGGCTGCGGATGAGCGTGGGCACGTTATCTTCACCCGACGGATCGGTAACAAAAATACCGCATTTTTCTACTGCCGCATATTCGGACACCGTTTTTACCTGGTCGACCGGGACATATCCTTTCAGGTAGGATATCTCGTCGGATCGGCCCATGCCCCTCATAGCCTCATGGAACTCCAGCTCTTTTTTAAAGGCCTTTTTTATTAAGATAAATCTTTCGTGGCAGCAGGTGTATGTTTTTATATCGCTCTTTATCCTTTCGATGACCTCATAGGTTTCGGCCACCTTATCTTTCATCTTTTTTAATCCTAATGGGGGAGGCTCGAGCTCTTTGTAGGGCATCTTTATCTCGTTCTCTGAAATAGCAAGGCAGTTGGCCATGCCCTTCGCTGTCGATATGACTTTCAAAATAGGGCGCTGCTTCCCATTTACCCTATTTAATTCCTTTGACGGGATCTGGTAAAATTTAATATTGAGGCCCTTGGCGGCGAATTCTTTTATGTCTTCGGGATCAAAGTCTCCCCATTCCTCCCAGCGGCTTATCTTATCTTTCAGGGTAGTCAGATATTCGTAAAGCTGGTCGTATCTATTCTTGGCGTCCGCCATGTGCCTGGCCGTGAGCCGCCAGTCCTTGAGCATCCTGGCGCTCCTGACGTCGCGCTTTTCATAAAACTCCGGAAGCGACAATATGCCTATCGCCTTTTCCAGTACGGCGAGATCCTCATGAAGCGATCTTATATCTTCTCCGTCGGGCGGGTTCTCGTGCTCAACGTGAAGAAGCCCAAGCTTGCGCAGGCTCTTTACGGCAGCGTCGGTGTCCTTGCCCTGGGTCAAAATAAATACTTTCTTCATCGGTACGATCATGTGACCGCCTCTTGGACGAACGCCGTTTCTATCTTTCTCTTGGCCGCTTTACTGCGTCCGACGGCGTTTGCCATCTGGTCGCCTATATATATCTTTATGCGCCGTATCGCCTCTTCGGCCTCGGGGATCTTCACCTTCTCGAACAAGTTAACTCTTTGAGTGGTGACCCGTAATTCCTGCCGCAGGGTCATGACGCCCTCTTCGAGCACCTTAATCTCTTCGCGCAAAGTCGTTATAGTCCTCAGCTCCTCTATCGCCGCGTCGACCCATAACGGCGTCGTAAAGAGATCGTATTCCGCCGCGATAAATCCGCACTTTTCAAATACGGGCAATTCCACCCCGGCTATATTCTTAAAACTTTTCGAGATATACCCAGGCCGTATCCATCTATTATCAAATACTTTTTTTTCGGACAGGAGACCTGCCCATCCGGCCGCATTCTTCATGGCCATATTAAGCTTCTCCCCGGCATCCTGCAGCATGATGTGCTGGCGCAGTATCTCCATCTGGATCTGCTGTTTCTTAAGCTGAAGGGTGGGCAGATAGCGCCTATACTGCTTTAGAGCATCTCTCTGTTTTTTTAGTTCGCCCTTTGAGAATCTTATTTTAGCCACGCCAGTACTTTTCTATCAGGGATCTCTTTATACCGGTCTCTTCCGGCGTGAAACAGTCGGCCATAATCTGCCAGCCGCGGTCGAGCGCTTTCTCGAGCGGGATGTTGACGTCGAGCGACATCATATCTTTCTCAAACAGTTTTCCATATGCCAGGAGCTTTTTGTCCCAGGCACTCATCTGGAAGCCCATCGACTGCTTTTCGACGGTCTCGCGGTAACTGGCGAATAGCTGTATCATCGTATCCATGATAGTCCTGTGATCGTCACGCGTCTTGCCGTTCACCTGCTGTTTCAGCCTGCTCAAAGACCCGAACGGCTCGATGACACCGTTCTTCAGATAAAATTGGCCTTCGGTGATATATCCGGTATTATCGGGCACAGGGTGCGTTACGTCATCCCCCGGCATCGTCGTAACGGCAAGTATGGTGATGGATCCTGCCGTGTCAAAATCTACCGCCTTCTCATACCGTGCGGCAAGCTGACTGTAGAGGTCGCCCGGATATCCGCGGTTCGACGGGACCTGTTCCATCGTGATAGATATCTCTTTAAGCGCGTCGGCGAAATTCGTCATGTCCGTCAGGAGCACGAGCACTCTCTTGCCGTGAAGCGCGAACTCTTCCGCCACGGCCAGGCTTATATCGGGTACCAAAAGGCACTCTACCGTAGGGTCGGCCGCCGTGTGTATGAAGAATATGGACCGCGAGAGGGATCCGGCATTCTCGAGGGCGTCCCTGAAGAATAAGTAGTCATCATGTTTGAGTCCCATACCGCCTAATATTATTATATCCACCTCGGCCTGTATCGCTATCCTGGCGAGAAGCTCATTATACGGTTCTCCGGCGATCGAAAATATAGGAAGCTTCTGACTTTCGACGAGGGAGTTAAAGACATCTATCATCGGTATGCCGGTTCGTATCATCTTGTTCGGTATGATCCTCTTCACCGGGTTCACGGGAGGGCCTCCGATATCTATTATATTATCGGTCAGGACAGGCCCTTTGTCTAAAGGCAGGCCGCTTCCGTTAAATATGCGCCCCAGGAGATTTTCGCCGCTTGCCACGCGCATCGGGTGGCCCAGGAAGCGGACTTTGTCTCCCGTCGATATGCCCTTGCTTCCGGCGAAGACCTGTAGGGATACCATCTTGCCGTCGAGGCGTATCACCTGTGCGAGCGACGTGCCTCTTCTTGTCGTGACCTCAGCTATGTCGTTATAACCTGCGTCTTCGGCCTCGACGGTGATGACGTCTCCGGCTATCTGAGATATATCCGTATAGACCTTATGCATCTATCTTTTCCTTCTTCCCGATCTTCTCTTCCAAAACGGTTCGGATCTCTTTTTCGGCCTTTTCGAAACCGGGGGTCTTCCATTGAATGGAGTTCCACCCTTTAAACAGCTGTCTTAATTTTTGAAAGAAATGGAGGGCTTCTTCTTTTTCCGTAAGACCAAACTCCCGTTTCAGTACATTTTTATACAGAAAAGAGAATATGTATTTCTGCCTGTCAGCCGGCGTCGCTTCGTCGACCTCGTCAAAAGCATTCTGCTGCAGATATACGAAGTCGAAGAACTCGCCTTTAAGATAATCTACGTAATCCGGGACCGACGTCCCCTCCTCGCCTATGACTTTCATCATCTGCATGACATCATGGCTCTTGCGCAATATCTTATGGGCGTATGAGACCTCTTTTTCATCTATAAAACTCCTGTACTTCGACCAGCTTAAAAGAGGGTCTATCGCCGGATAACGCCTGGCGTCCGACCTCTCGCGCGAAAGGCCGTAAAAGGCGCCCACCACTTTGAGCGTGGCCTGGGTCACGGGCTCTTCGAAATTCCCTCCGGCGGGCGAGACCGCGCCGCCTATAGTTACTGAACCCTTCGTGCCGTCATTAAGGGTCACGACGCCCGCTCTTTCGTAGAATGACGCTATCCTCGATTCAAGATACGCCGGGAACGCCTCTTCGCCTGGTATCTCCTCGAGGCGGCCCGACATCTCCCTCATGGCCTGCGCCCATCTCGAGGTCGAGTCGGCCAATAACAATACGTTCAAACCCATCTGCCGGTAATATTCGGCTATCGTAACGGCCGTATAGACGCTCGCTTCGCGCGCCGCTACCGGCATGGAGCTGGTGTTGCATATTATGACTGTCCTGTCTATGAGGGGCTTGCCTGTGCGCGGATCGTTCATTAATGGAAATGTCTTGAGCGTCTCGACGACCTCTCCGGCTCTCTCTCCGCATGCCGCTACTATGACTATGTCGACCTCGGCGTGCCTGCTTGTAAGCTGCTGAAGGACCGTCTTGCCCGCGCCGAAAGGCCCGGGGATACAGTAGGTCCCGCCGAGTGCCACGGGAAAGAGGGAATCGATAAGCCTCATCCTTGTGACGAGGGGAGTAGACGGCTTGAGTTTTTCGGCATACGCTTTGATCGGTATCTTCACGGGCCATATCTGCTGCATGTAGACATTGTGAGGCTTGCCATTCTGATCTTTCAGTTCAGCGACTGCGGTCTTCAGGTCATAGCGGCCGTAAGGCGCCGTACTTACGACCTCGAGATCTCCTTGCAGCTGAAACGGCACCATTATGTAGTGTTTGAATATCTTTTCGGGGACGAACCCGACGCGCGATCCGCCGCGCAGGATATCGCCTTTCTTGACCATCGGCGTGAATTCCCACTTTGTTTCGTCCGGCAGCACTTCCATGTACGCGCCGCGCTTCAGGAAGAATCCGTATTTTTCAGCGAGATGCGGCAGGGGATTCTGCAGGCCGTCGAAGATCTGGCCTAAAAGTCCGGGACCGAGCTCCACGGAAAGAAGCTCACCCGTAAACTCTACCTCCTCACCGACGCTTATTCCCGTCGTAGTCTCGAAGACCTGCATCTCGGCCCTATTGCCCCTCACGCGTATGACTTCGGCCTTCAAGCGCTCTGTGCCGTGCAAACAATAGGCGACTTCGTTCTGGATCATTGCGTCCTGAGTTTCGGCCATGACCATATTCCCGTTCACCCTTACTATGCGGCCCATTCTCTTCTGGATCATGCAGTGAGAGTTTCCTCTAAAAGTTTATCCGCGTCCGCGGTCCTTATGCGCTCCCATTTTTCAAGTATCGACAATTTACGCGCATAGAGCATAAGGATTGTTAAATCAAAATAATGCTCTATTGAAAGCTCGTCCAAAAATCTCCACCGGTCCAGGTCCAGCATCTTCTCTCTCTCTATCACCGACGGGTTACGGTAAGCGCCCGCAGCTATGTGACAGATACATTGGTCCGCGTACCCGTCATGCCTTAAGAACCTGGAAGCGTCTAAGTGTTTACGCTGGGCTCTTATCCTGACGAGCTCATTCCTTAAAGCCGTTTCAAAATCGTGGTATCTGCCTTCGCCCTCATCCTTAAGAGAGCTCCTCAGCGCCTCCAGGTCCTCCGCAGAGATAAGGTCCGCGCACATGGAAAAAAATTTATCCACGCTGAAAGGCGGCTTCATCCCGAAATGGAGCGCCGGAAGGCTTGAGATCAGGTATATATAGTACCCGGACATCTTATGTATCTTTCAATATCTCCAAGAGCTTCGGCCTTATGTAAGAACCTATATATTCGGCAAGCGCTCTATCGGTAAAATCAAAATAGGACTTGCCATGGTCGTAACTTATGGTAAGTCCGCCGCGAATATCCTCGGAGGGCTTCAGGACCAGATTCTTCTTGAGCTCGCCGGATAACTCGAACATAAGCAGGTTTGTCAGCTTTTCGGCATCCTCTTTTTTTAACGAAACTATAACGTCGCCCTTATCTTTGGCCTTACAGTCTTTTAAAATATGGGTTATGAGCTTCCCGGTCTCTTCTACGGTAAGGGCTTTGTGCACATGAGACAGCGTTATCCTGTTAAGAATGGTGAGTATTTCTTTTTTTAATCCTATTATACAATCGCGCGCCGCCTGTTTGAGCGAAGACCCGGAGCTCTCCTCTGCCCTCGATATCGATTCACGCGCTTCACTTAAAAGGCGCTTGGCTTCCGTCTCGGCATCATTGATGATCTGACGCGCTCTTTTTTGAGCATCGAGCTCTATAACTTTAGCCTTATCCTCGCCGGCCCTGATGCCTTCGGATCGTATCTTCTCTATAAGCTCTCTTATCTCTTCTGCCATCGCTTTATCTCCTTGAGCCCGGTTTTGTCACAGGTATATTTTTTTTACAGAGAGGGCAGTCCTTTTCTTCAAAGGTCTCGACATTTATCTTGGCAAGTGATTTAAACGGAGCGCCGAAATCTATTTTTGCGGCCGACCTATCTATTATGACGCCCACCCCTATGACATCCGCGCCGAAAGACTTGACCAGATCAATGACTTCCTTGGTAGAGCCGCCCGTCGTGACCACGTCCTCGACGACCAGCGCCTTTTCGCCCTTCGATATGGAGAATCCGCGGCGCAATACCATCTTGGCGTCCTGGCGTCCCTCGGCAGGCTCGGGACGCCACCCTGAGCCTGTCGAAGGGTGGCGCTCAGCGAAAAGGCCTCTCTTGCCTACTGCGCGGGCCACCTCGTAGGCGAGCGTTATCCCGCCCAGAGCCGGCCCTATGACAACTCCTATCTTTTCTTTGGAAAAGTTCTTCACGAGAAGCTTTGCAAGCTTTTCGGCTATGTCTGGGTATTGCAGGACAATGGCGCACTGCAGGTACTTTTCGCTATGCAGCCCGCTCGAAAGCTTAAAGTGGCCCTTCAGTAGAGCGCCTTGCTTTTCGAATAGTCCCAAAATTTCTTTTTCCGTCATCTCGATCCAATCTACCCCGCCTGCGAGGCGGGGTCAATTTCTTTCAGTATCCTTCTTACTGCTTCAACCGGATCCTTCGCCTCTGTAATCGGCCTTCCTACTACTATATACGTCGCGCCGTTGAGAACGGCCTCTTTTGGCGTGGCGACCCTCTTCTGGTCATCCTTCGGTAAACTCAGGATTGGCCCTGAGCCTGCCGATGGTTCGGCTATGCTCACCATCGGCCCTGAGCGAAGTCGAAGGGCCGGAGGGTCATTTGCTGCCGCCCATTCGGGGCGCACGCCCGGAGTGACTATAATAAATTCTTCCCCCAGCTCTTTTCTTATCAACTTAACTTCGGAAGGGGAAGCTACAACCCCATCGAGCGAAGCATCTTTTGCTAATTTAGCGAGCCTCAGGACCTGTTTTCCCATGTTATCATTTACGCCTATCTTCTTCAAGTTATTTTCGTCCATGCTCGTCAGGACCGTCACGGCTATCATTTTCGGTTTCGCTATCTTCAATATCTTCGCCTCCATGGCGACAGATTCCGCGCACCTTTTCATCATACCATATCCGCCCAAAGCATGGACATTCAGTATGAAGACACCGAGCCGGGCCGCGGCGGCGGCCGATTTCGCTGCTGTATTGGGTATGTCGTGGAACTTCAGATCTAAAAATATTCCGCAGCCTTTTGCTTTGACGGCCGCCACGATATCCGGGCCGCACGACGTGAATAGCTCGCTGCCTATCTTAAATATCTTTACTTCGGATTTGAGTTTTTCCACCAGACTTAGGGCCTTTTCTTTCGCATCAACATCCAGGGCTATTATCAGCCGTTCTTTGGGCGTCATGTCTTAAGCGCTCCTATCAGTCCCCTGATCTCTTCTATCTTATTTTTTGTCATATATTTTTTAATTCCGTCGATGATCCCGATCGAGGCGGAGGGATCGACAAAGTTAGCAGTGCCCATCTGAACGGCGCTGGCGCCGCACAGCATAAATTCAACCGCATCCTTGTAGTCCATGATCCCGCCGATGCCGATCACCGGTATCCTGGTGCTTTTGTATGTTTCCCGGACCATGCATAAAGCTACCGGCTTTATGGCAGGGCCGCTTAAGCCCCCCGTAACATTGCCTAAGATCGGGCCTTTCGTATCGATATCAACCGCCATTCCCACAAACGTATTTATGAGCGATAGGGCGTCCGCTCCGGCTTTTTCGGCGGCCTTCGCTATTTTTTTAATATCCGTTACATTCGGCGAGAGCTTCGCGATGATCGTAAGCGCCGTAGAGGCGCGCACCGCTTCTATTATCTCATAAGTCGCCTCTTCATCTTGAGCAATAAGAAAATTTCTCTTGCCGTGCTTCACGTTCGGGCAGGAAAGGTTTACCTCGAGAGCTGATATCTTTTTGACTTTACTTAGGCCCCTCGCCAGCCTTTTAAACTCACCCGCGTCATCGCCCGCGATGCTCACTATGAGAGGTATCTTTAATTTTTTCAAGCCCGGGATCTTATTCTTTATGAAGTCATCGAGCCCTCCGTTCTCAAGACCGATCGAATTGAGCATGCCCGACGGAGTTTCGCATACTCTGGGCGGGGGATTCCCGATGCGAGCGTTGAGCGTGATAGTCTTGGCGATATATGCTCCGAGCTTATTTATGTCGATGAGCTCTCCGTATTCGGTTCCGAACGTCCCGGACGCCGCCATCACCGGATTCTTAAGTTTTAATTTGCCTATTCTCGTTTCTAAGCTCACCACGATATCTCCTTCGCGTCGAATACCGGTCCGTCCTTGCAGGCCATCTTATACCCGCCGCTCTTCATTTTCACCGGACATCCCAAGCAGACGCCGACGCCGCACGCCATACGCTCTTCCATAGACACCTGACAGGGTATCCGCTTTTCAGCGGCAATCTTCGCGATAGCCTTTAGCATAGCTGTAGGGCCGCAGGCGTAGAGAGCCGGGGGTTGGGAGTTGGGAGCCTGGAGTAATGAAGTTAAACAATCCGTAACCAGGCCTTTGCGGCCTTTGGAGCCGTCCTCGGTAGTTATCCTGACTTCACAACCTGATTTTTTTAATTCTTTTTCGCATAATATGTGCGAACCTGTCTTTGCACCTATTATCACAGTCACCCTGGTTTTTTTCTTCTTCAATTCTTCCGCCAGCGCGGCGAGAGGCGCTACGCCTACTCCTCCCGCGACAAGGATCTTGTGACTTGTGCTCTTGTGCTCTTGTGCTCTTGTATCAAATCCGTTCCCCAGCGGCCCTATGACATCGAGCATCTCGCCCGTATTTTTTCGCGAAAGAAGCTCAGTCCCTTTGCCGACGACCTCATACAGGACTTCTATGCCGCCATCCGATATTCTGTGCACACCCAATGGCCGCCTCAGGAGAACTTCGTTCCCTTCAGAACACCTGATCTCGACAAACTGTCCCGGCTTGGAGTTTTTCGCCAGATACGCAGAGGCAAGCCGCATCCTGTAGAAATCCCGCGCTATTCTTTTATTCTCTATTATTTTTACCTTTAATTGCTTCATAAGTTACCAGCCGGCCTCCTACAAATACCTTTGCAACTTTGCCTTTCAGTATCCAGTTTATAAAGGGCGAATTCTTTGACCTCGATACTATGGAATCTTTTGTATATGTATACTCACCGCTAGGATCTATGATGACTACGTCGGCTATCGAACCTTTCTTTAGATTGCCTCTATTTATGCCCAGGATGTTCGAGGGATTTACGGACATTTTAACTATAAGCTCCGGCCAGGAGAGGATCTTCTTTCCGACGAGCTCCATCGCGGACAGGCTGAGGGCCGTCTCCAGCCCTATTATACCGAACGGCGCAAACGCAAACTCAACATCCTTCTCGCTGTCTGTATGCGGAGCGTGATCGGTAGCTATGACATCTATAGTGCCGTCTTCCAGGCCTTTCTTTAATTCATCGGAGTCTTCTTTTGATCTCAGAGGAGGGTTCATTTTTGTATTGGTATCGTATGCGGCCGAGCATTCCTCAGTTAACGCGAGATAATGGGGTGCGGCCTCCGCCGTGACCTTTACACCATCGGCCTTCGCGCGGCGTATGATATCTACCGACTCTTTGGTGCTCACGTGCGCTATATGGATACGCGCGGAGGCTTTCTTCGCCAGCTCAATGTCGCGCTTCACGCGTTCGTATTCGCTCTCGGAAGGTATCCCTTTTAAGCCGAGCTTTGTCGCCGTAAATCCGTGGTTCATCACGCCTGTTCCCGATATCCTGCGGTCTTCGCAATGCGTTATCACGAGCAGGTCCTCTTCCTTCGACTGTTCAAGAGCAGCTGACATGACCGTCTCGTCATCCACCGATGATCCGTCATCGGATACCGCGACGGCCCCGGCCTTCTTCATCTTATGGAAATCGGTGGCCCGCTTGCCCGCGCGGCCTTCGGTGATCGATCCTATTACGAATACGTTCGCCGCGGCATCTTTCTTTATCGTATCTTTAAGCGCTCTTATTATGGCCGGGTTGTCCAGAGGAGGTTCGGTGTTGGGCATGCAGGCTACGCTTGTGAATCCGCCTTTTATGGCGGCAAGCGTGCCGGTGAGAACGGTCTCCTCATCCTCTCTGCCGGGCTCTCTTAAATGCGTATGCATATCGACGAAGCCGGGGGCGACTATCATGCCCTTGGCGTCTAACCTGATTAAACTAACCAGGTTAGAATCGTCGATATTTTTATCGACCTTTTCTATCTTGCCATCGGACATCAGAATGTCAAGGATATCGTCGATCTTATTCACCGGGTCTATCACTCTTCCGTTCTTTATCAGATACTTTGCCATATTTTATCTTTTCGCGTGCGCGACGAGATACAGGACCGCCATCCTCACGGCTATGCCGTTGGTGACCTGCTCCAGTATGACCGAGTTCTGGCCGTCGGCGACTCCGCTCGACATCTCGACTCCCCTGTTTATCGGCCCGGGATGCATTACCACTATGCCTTTCTTGCAAGCCTTAAGTCTCTCTTCGGATATCCCGTATTGCTTGAAGAAATCTATCTTTGTCGGGAAGGCACCCGATGTATCGCGCTCAAGCTGCATCCTCAGCACATTTATAGCATCGGCCTCTCTTATCGCCTCGTCGAGATCATTGGTCACCTTGACGCCCATCTTTTCGATGCCCTCAGGTATCAGCGTCTTCGGAGCGCAGACGGTAACCTTTGCGCCAAGCTTGGTCAGCCCCCAGATATTAGAGCGGGCGACCCTCGAGTGGGCAATGTCGCCTATTATGCTCACGCTCAGGTCTTCGATCCTGCCGAGCTTCGATTTTAATGTGAAGATATCGAGAAGGGCCTGCGTGGGATGCTCGTGCCATCCGTCGCCCGCGTTGACCACGCTCGCCTTTACCGAGCGCGCGAGGATGTTGGGCGCGCCCGAGCAGTCGTGGCGGACCACGATTATGTCTATCTTTAAAGCCTCTATATTCCTGCCGGTGTCAATAAGCGTTTCGCCCTTGCGCACGCTCGACGACTCGACCGCCACATTTATGACGTCGGCGGAGAGGCGCTTGGCGGCCAGCTCAAATGATATGCGCGTTCTCGTCGACGGCTCGTAGAAGAGATTCACCACCGTCTTGCCGCGCAGGGCCGGCACTTTCTTAATCTGGCGCGTCGTAACCTCTTTAAAGCTCGCGGCCGTATATAAGATGTGCTCGATCTCTTCCTTTGACAGATACTCGAGACCGAGCAGATCCTTTTTTGTCCATATCATTTTCTTTTCGTTTACCATTTTTTAATCGGCTTTTTCGCAAAGCACCACTTCGTCTTTACCGTCGGATTCCGATAACCGTACCTCTACGACTTCGTCCGCATTGGTGGGAATATTCTTGCCCACATAATCCGCCCTTATCGGAAGCTCCCTGTGGCCCCTGTCGACAAGCACCGCCAGCTGTATGAGTTTTGGCCTGCCGAAATCTATCAACGCGTCGAGCGCGCATCGTATGGTCCTTCCGGTAAAGAGAACGTCGTCCACAAGCACTATTCTTTTATTTTCAATATCGAAGGTTATCTCCGTGGCGTGAACCACGGGCTGTTCGGACACTTGAGTAAGGTCGTCTCTGTAAAGAGTGATGTCAAGGGCTCCTACTTCGGGGCGCGAGCCCGCAATGTCCCTGATATTATCCGCAATCCTTTCAGCGATATACGCGCCGCGGTTTTTAATGCCAATCAATACAGTGTCTTTCATATCTACGGCATTTTCTACGATCTCATGCGCCATCCTTTTCAAGGATTTCTCTATTGTTTCTTTGTCCAGTATTTTCGATTTCTCTTTTAATTTCATCTGAACACCTCGTATATCCGCCTTCGCATTCACCCCGCCGTAGACTCAGTGCTTCGGCGGATTGTTTGCTGCTATTAAACTACAGCAAACAAAAAACCCCACGTATCTACATGATCCAGACGCGTGGGTCCATTGTTCGTCATTTTCTATTCCTTTCCCGGACTCTCTGTTCCGGCTTTAAAAGGTACAACCCTGAGCTTGTCGAAAGGTTAATATTATGATGGAATGATACCACAAAGCGTCCTCTTTGTCAAGGCTTTTTTATGGGATTGCTTCGCCCCCATTCTTGCTTTCGCAAGAAAGCATGGGGGCTCGCAATGACAGTTTTTCAGCAATCCCTTTATACGATCACAACGAACTCGCCCTTGGGCTTATGCGTCTTAAAGTGCTCAATAGATGTGCTGACTTTTTCTCGCCTTATCTCTTCAAATTTTTTCGTAACTTCTCTTGCCACAACAATTTCCGTATCGCCGCAAACCTCTAAAATGTCGTTCAAAAGCTTCTCTATCCTGTGCACGGACTCATACAGGATTATAGTCCTCTTTTCATCGTGTAATTTCTTAAGCTGATTCTTTCGTTTTATAGGCTTGGGCGATAAAAATCCGACGAATGTGAATTCATGCGTAGGCTTTCCGGAAATAGTAAGAGCCGCGATTATTCCTGACGGCCCCGGTATCGGCACTACCGGTATATCATTATCTATGCAGAGCCTTATGATATTGTAACCCGGATCCGATATGCCGGGCGTGCCGGCGTCCGATACAAGGGCTACCGATTTGCCCTCATTTAAAAACTTGAGCAGATAATCCCCCTTCTGTATCTTATTATGCTCGAAGTAGCTCGTCATGTGAGTCTTGATGCCGTATTTTTCTAAGAGGATGTTGGTGTGGCGAGTGTCTTCCGCGGCGATCAAATCTACTGTTTTAAGCGTATCTATCGCGCGCAGGGTGATATCTTCGAGGTTGCCGATCGGCGTAGCTACTACGTATAAGGTTCCGGACATATTATTCTACGGTCACCGATTTTGCTAAGTTTCGCGGCTGGTCAATATCGTATCCGAATGCGCGCGCAACGTAATACGCCAATAACTGCAGGGGTATCGCCACCAGAAGCGGCGAGAAGAGCTCCTCGACTTTGGGTATCTCTATCAGGTAGTTGATATTGTGATGTAATATCTCTTTGTCGCCCTCGGTAGATATAGCGATGACTATGCCGTTACGCGCCTTTATCTCCTGGATGTTCGATATCATTTTTTCGTAGGTCTTGCTCTTGACGGCTATGCAGACCACCCAGGGATTCTCGTCGATCAAAGCTATCGGCCCGTGCTTCATCTCTCCGGCAGGATAACCTTCGGCACTAATATACGCTATCTCCTTTAACTTAAGGGCGCCTTCGAGGGCATTGGGATAATTTATGTTTCTCGCCAGATAGAGAAAGAAGGTCTTGTTATGCTTTTCATGGTAATATTTCTTAAAACCCTCGGCGTAAGCCGCAAGCAGATTATAATCCGGCTTGTATTCGGCGAGAAGTTCTTCCATCAGCTCCGGAACGCGCTTCAGCTCCTTTAATAGGACGCCCAGCTTCGCGGGGGCGACCGTATTCCTTATTCCGGAAAGATACATGGTTAATAGATAGAATACCGAGAGCTGCGCCGTATACGCCTTCGTCGACGCCACGGCGATCTCGGGGCCGGCGTGAGTATAGATGACGCCGTCGGATTCCCTCGCGATGGAACTGCCAAGGACGTTACAGATGGCCAGGACTTTCGCACCATGCCTCTTCGCCTCTCTGAGCGCCGCGAGAGTATCGGCCGTCTCGCCCGACTGCGAGATCACTATCATGAGCGTCTCTTTGTCGACGAGCGGGTTCCTGTACCTGAATTCGCTCGAGACGTCGACCCAGCACGGGATCTTCGCCAATTCTTCGAGCATATACTTGCCCGCAAGCCCGGCGTGATACGCCGTGCCGCAGGCTACTATGGCTATGCGCTTGATCTTTTTAAGCGCGGCGGCGGATATCTTCAGCTCATCGAAGCCTATCTTTCCGTTCTTGCACCTCTCGTCCAGGATATTGGTCAATATGCGGCCCTGCTCGAATATCTCTTTCAGCATGAAGTGTTTATAGCCGCCTTTTTCAGCCTGGCTTATGTCCCATTTTATCTTAGACGGCTTCCTGCTGATCTTGCGCCATTCGGGGTCTTTTATCGCCACATTATCTTTGGTAAGGACCGCGATCTCGTGATTATTCAGATATATGACGTCTTTGGTATGGTCCAGTACCGCCGGCACATCGCTGGCGAGAAAATTCTCATTCTTACCCAATCCGATTATTAATGGCGAGTCGCAACGCACTCCGACCATTCTTTGGGGTTCGTCTTTATGGATCACGACGATGGCGTAAGAGCCGCGCAGGAGCTTGACCGCCCTGCGGACAGCCTCGGCTATGTCGCCCGAGTAAAATTTTTCGATCAGATGGGCTATGACTTCGGTATCGGTCTCGGAGCGGAATTTGTGGCCTTCCCCTATCAGTTTATTTTTCAGCTCCAGGTAGTTTTCGATTATGCCGTTATGGACTACCGCAAGCTTGCCTTTACAGTCAAGATGCGGATGCGCGTTTATATCGCTGGGCACGCCATGCGTGGCCCAGCGGCTATTGTGGGATACGAACCCGTTCGCGATAAAACTCGCGTCCGGATGCTCTACCTCCAGATCAAAAAGGAATTCTTCGTCTGACTTTACTTGAGTAATGCCCAATATTGGCTGATAAAAAACTTTCTCATCCGACATAACCGTGCATTTACCATTTTTTCCGTTGACCGATGTCAGACAATGGAGCCGCTCCTTCTTGATTTCAGATGTAAAATTAATCGATTCGATGAACTTTTCAAAAGAGCGGCGGTTACTTATTAATATAGCATAGGACTGGCTCCATTCGCTCTTAACCTTCTTCGGCATATAGAAAGATGCTGCGATGTCGAATTTCAGAAGCAGTAATTGAGCGATACGCACAAGGTACCTGTCTGTCATGCATAAGCTTATTTGATGAGAATTTAAATTTACACATCCCTCGGCGTCGAAGAGCCCTTTTAGAAACGCCGCTATTTCATCTTTCGGCAGCTGTCCTAACCGGCTTAAAAATTCTTTCTTGTTTAAGACTATATTCTCCCGCAACCATCGGCATAAGTATAGGCTGTTGGCCTCTAAAAGCCACGCCCTCGTTCCCGGTATGGGAACTACCCGGCT
>JAUYPN010000076.1 GCA_030695725.1 Candidatus Omnitrophota bacterium | reverse complement strand
GCCGGGCTGTTCCTCGGCGATCCGTATTTTTGGGGCGGCCGGTCGCCCGCCACGCCAGACTACGCCAGCGGCGTGGACTGCTCCGGCCTGGTCAGCCTGGCCTACCGCAGCGTTGGCATGGACCTGCCGCGCGACGCGCATGAGCAGTGGATGCGGGCAAGCCCGGTGACGTCGCCCAAGCCCGCCGACCTCATCTTCCTCTCGGCACAGGACAATCCCAAGCGCATCGTCCACGTCATGCTCTACGAAGGTGACAATCAAATCCTCGAAGGGCCCGGCACCGGATCCAGCATCCGCCGCGTCAGCGCCCAGGAGCGGCTCGGCCGAAAGCTCGATGAGCTGGAACCCGGCGCCGTGATCGACGGCCAGACGATCACCTTCGGATCGTACCTGCCATAGCGCGAAAATCCACGGAGTCACCATGTCACCCGCCCAGAAAGAACCAATGCGGTCACCAAGTCACCTGGTGACCTGGTGACCTGGTGACCTGAAATTTAACGTAGATTGACGGCGAGGTCTTATCTTCGTATTCGACCTCGGCCTCGGCTAGCGCAGTTTCGCAGGAGGTACACCAGTTGACGGGTTTAAGGTCTTTGTAAATATACCCTTTCTCCACAAGTTTGCCGAAAGACCTTATTATCGCCGCTTCATAATCCTTCGATAGCGTCAGGTACGGGTCCGCCCACTCGCCCATTATGCCGAGGCGCTTGAACTGCTCACGCTGGATATCTACATACTTCATGGCGTAGTCGTAGGCCTTCGACCTGAACCGGACCTGATCGATATCGTACTTGGTCATCTTCAATTCCTTAAAGAGCTGGTGCTCTACCGGCAGGCCATGGCAATCCCATCCCGGCACATAAGGCGAATCGTACCCGCGCATAGTCTTGAAGCGGATGACTATATCCTTCAGGATCTTGTTGAGTGCGTGACCCATATGTATGTTGCCGTTGGCGTACGGCGGCCCGTCGTGCAGGATGAACTTCTCCCTTCCCTTATAGAGTTTCCGGATCTTTCCAGAAAGATCTATATCCTGCCAATGCTTAATGAGCTTCGGCTCCCTGTTTGGCAGGTCGGCCTTCATCGGAAAATCCGTCTTCGGAAGATTCAGTGTATTCTTATAGTCCATATTATTTTATGTACTTTCCTATTATCAATTCCAAGTCCTTCTTTGTCTTTGCCGGGATAGCCTCAGATCTCGTAACTATGGAGTCTTTGAGAGCGGATGCGCATACGCAGTCTCTCTTCTTTGCCAGTTTCGGCAGCACCGATTTCACTATTTTCTTAGAGACATCGACGTTCTTCAATAGATTCTGGATTATCATATCCAACGATACAGTCTCGACGGCCTGATCCATGTGCCAGCAGTCATAATCCGTGATGCATGCCAGCGTGGCATAGCATATCTCGGCCTCCCTGGCAAGTTTCGCCTCGGCAAGGTTCGTCATGCCGATTATATCCATGCCCCATGACCTGTAGAGATAGGACTCCGCCTTTGTGGAGAATTGCGGGCCCTCCATATTTATGTATGTCCCGCCCAGGTGCATAGAGGCTCCGGCCTTGACCCCGGCTTCGTAAAGCTCCTTCGAAAGGTGCGGGCAGATCGGATCCGCGAATTGGATATGAGCTACTATACCTGAGCCAAAGAATGTCATTTCGCGGCCGTAATTAGTCCTGTCCACAAATTGGCGCGGCACCACTATATCGAGAGGTTTAAGCTCTTCTTTTAAACTGCCGCACGCCGAGACCGATATGATGCGCTCGACTCCCAGCTTCTTCATCCCGTAAATGTTTGCGCGGTAATTTATTTCGCTGGGCAAGATCTTGTGCCCCTTATCGTGGCGGGCCAGAAATACCACTTCGGCGCCCTCAAGCACGCCCGTCACATATTCGCTGGAGGCCTCGCCGAAGGGCGTCTTCACATCGATCGACTTTACGTTTTTTATCCCCTCAATATTATAAAAACCGCTTCCGCCTATTATGCCTATCTTGCCTGTCATTTCAAACCTCTTTTGGCAGCTGACGTTTAAACGTCAGCTATATTGTGAATAACTTCGAACTATCTAAAGCCTCGTCGCTATCCCGAATAATGTCCTGATTAAAAATAATTTCAAAAACCATATCGCCAAAAGCGCGAATATGGGCGACAGGTCTATGCCTATGGAATACGCCGGAACGAGCCTCCTGAAAGGCGCCAATAGCGGTTCTGTAACCTTATACAGAAACTGGACTATAACGTTATACGGATCCGGATTTACCCAGCTCAATAGCGCCCTGATTATTATAAGCCAGTTGGCTATTGTCAGGACGTAATCCAATATCGTCGCCAACGCCGTTATGAGATTCCCTAAGACAAACATGATCACCTCTTCTGCAGCTCTTTTGAACGCGCCTTTGCCGCCCTGACGGCGTCTTTTATTATCTTCTTGAATTTCTTCGATTCAAAGACTTTGATAGCCGCTTCGGTCGTGCCGCCCTTAGATGTAACCCTTGACCTCAATGCCGCGGGGTCTTCTTTCAGTGTCTCTAATAATTTTGCGCTTCCGAGCGCCGTCTTTAAAACAAGTTTTTTGGCGATGTCTTCTTTGAGCCCTGCGGCGCATCCGGCTTCGATCAGCGCTTCCACCATGTAGAAGAAGTACGCCGGGCCGCTTCCGCTTATGGCAGTTACTGCATCTATCAATTTTTCATCGACCTCCACCACGTCACCTACCGTAAGGAATATCTCTTTGGCAAGCTCCATATCCTTAGATCCGACAGCGCTTCCGGCAGATATACTCGATATCGACTCGCCTATCGTAGCGGCCATATTTGGCATAACCCTTATCACGGGAACGTCTTTACCCACAATGCTCTCTATATATTTTGTCGTGATGCCGGCGGCTATGGATATTAAAAGTTTATCTTTTGAAGCTCCGCAGCAGACTTCGTTTTTGAGAACAGATCCTAGATCTTTCGGCTTCACGGCTAATATTATCACATCGGCGAATTTGACCACCTCGTTATTATCTGTCTCGACTATGACCTTATATTTGGATTGTACGTAATTTCTTCGCTTAAAGTCGAACTCGCTGACCATGATGGAGACGCTCTTCTCAAGAACATTCGAGAGGCGGCTAAGAATGGCTTCTCCCATATTCCCACAGCCTATTATTCCGATCTTTTTATTGATCATTTGAAAATCGCCCTCCCGATCCTTACCATAGTCGAACCCTCTTCTACTGCCACTTCAAAATCGTTGGTCATGCCCATAGAGAGTATTGAGTATTGAGTATTGAGTATTGAGTTAAGTTCATCGCGAAGTTCGCGAAGTTTACGAAAACAGGGACGCGCTTTTTCCGGATCATCGACTTCAGGTGCTATCGTCATAAGGCCTGATATACTAATATCAGGGTATAGGCGTACTTCCTTAAATAATTTCAATGTTTCGTCCGGCGCCACGCCAAACTTGCTCTCCTCGCCGGATGTATTGACCTGGATCAATATCTCCTGAACTTTATCTATTCTTTTGGCCTGCGCGTCTATCTCTTTGGCAAGCCGGACGCTATCCACCGAGTGTATCAGAGAGAATATTCTGACGGCGTCTTTGACCTTATTCGTCTGCAGATGCCCTATCAGGTGCCATATGGCCCTGCCGCCTATGGCATTATGTTTAACCAGAGCATCCTGCACCCTGTTCTCGCCGATATTCCTAACGCCTGAAGCCAAAGCCTCTTCGATCTGCGAAAGCTCAGCCTCTTTGGTGACACATATGAGCTTTACGTCGTCCGGAGACCTCCCGGATTTCTCGCAACTCCTTGATATTCTTTGTGTTACGTCTTTTAGATTCTCGGCGATCATGGCCATTTTTGTGACGAGATAAAATAGCACATATCGTCCCAAATAGCAATCAAAAAATAGCGTCAGCGCCTACCGGCAGGCGTGGACCTTGCGGGGGCCGCCTTCAGCGGACGCTCCCCCTGCCATCACTACAGGTCTTTGTTCGCGGCCTGAAATTTCCCTCACTCACCGATACGGAAATTCCACATTCGGTTCGCTCGGGGAATTTCTATAAGTGTAATGTCGGGTGTATGCGAAATTTTTTGGCCCAATATAAACGAATAGAGACGCATCATGCTAGACCGAATACAACTTTTGGGGGATAGAATCGAGTAGGAGGCGGGATTACTCCCGCCGTCCTCTCACACCACCGTACGTACGGTTCCGTATACGGCGGTTCGTAAAGTTTATTAAGAGCTCTTTGTCTTTGTCAGTTCGGCTAACCCGAGATTTCGGAAGTATTTCGCTGGGTACGCTTCGTTCATGTGCGACGCACCAGCGTTCCACCATGGGCCTCGTCCGTTGTAGGCCGATTTCTTTGCGCGCTCTTCCTCCAGCCCGCGCTTCAAAAGCCTCTTCACCCGTGTTCTTCCTCGCTTCATCTGACGCCAGAGTACACAGCGTAACTTTCGGCGTATCCATCCGCCGAGTTCTTCAAATATCCACTTCACCCGAGTCAGGCTGAAGTATCCACTCCAGCCCCGTATCACAGGATTCAGCTTCTCTTTGATGAATCGGCTGATATTATGACCGCGTCCTTGACGAAAGAGTTCTTTCAGGGTTTTCTTGAACCTGTCAATTGACCGCTTGGAGGCTCTCAGCCTCGGTTCTCTATCCACGGTCATCGTGTATCCAAGGAACACCAGCTTCCATGGACGGCCTACCGAGCTCTTCGCTTCGTTTATTTTCAGCTTGAGCTTATTCTTTAGGTACTCCGTCACGGAGGCTTTCACTCGTTCCCCCGCTCTTTCGGTATGCACATAGACATTACTGTCATCCGCATACCGGCAGAACGAATGCCCTCTTCGTTCGAGCTCTTTGTCTAAGTCGTCCAGAAGAATGTTCGACAAAAGCGGCGATAACGGGCCGCCCTGTGGCGTACCCTCTGTACTCGCTTTCGTTAAACCATTCTCCATAATACCGGCCTGTAGATACCGTCTGATGAGCTTAAGCACCCGCCCATCCCTTACTTTACGCTCTACTCTTGACATAAGTATGTCGTGGTTCACACAGTCAAAGAATTTCTCAATATCGATATCCACGACCCACCGCCGGCCTTGCGTCACATATTGCCGCGCTTGTTCCACGGCCTGTTGCGCGCTCTTTCCCGGACGGTATCCATAGCTTGAGCTTGAGAAGTCTTTATCAAAGACCGGACTTATGACCTGATATACTGCCTGCTGAATGAGCCGGTCAAGCACTGTCGGTATTCCGAGCGGCCTCTTGCCTCCGTCCGCTTTCGGTATCATTACTCGACGCACCGGCTTTGGCTCATACCGCGCTTCCTCGAGTTCTTTCCGTATGCGCGGCCATTCGACTTTGAGATAAGGCACAAGCTCATCCACGGTCATTCCATCGACTCCCGCGGCTCCCTTGTTCTCTTTTACTCGCGCCAATGCCCGCATCATGTTCTCTCTGACTAACACCTCTTCCATTAACAAATCACTCCAAGGTTCCCAAGGCATCTCATCCCCCAACGGGTTTGACGCGCCGACATCAGGTACTCGGGAGTTCCGCTCCCTACATCCTGACGCGGCCAGTGGGTGTATACCGGCTGTTTTCTGCGTCCGCTCCCTCGCCAAAGTTTAAGTCCTTTCAAACCCTTACTTCACGTTCAGCCCTTCATCTCGACTTATCATCGAAAACTACTATGGCCTCTGCTGACTTCTGACGGCTTATCCCGATATATTGCTATACCGGTAGTTTACTTTCCTTACCACAGGATGAGAGTTTCCAGTTGACGCCCTTTCGGCAAGCGTCGTGGGTTCCTAGTTCATCCATAGCACAAAATAAACTCTCCCCGCCAGACCTCCCCGGGTAATGCGCTCTCACTTTCACACTTATGCCCGCCACATATACGTCCACGCTTTCCGGATAGGTTTCGGGCTTTAGAGAAAATCGCCTCCTCACCCAGCATGAGCGCCTCTATGTGATTTCTGTTCGTCGAGCCAGTGCTTTGCCTGCGGCTTCCTTCAGATTCTACCTCACGATAGACACCCTTGCCGACCAGCTAACAGTTCCTCCTACCAGGCCTGTTGGGGACTTGCACCCCTTAGTGAGTGCGCCCTGCCGGGCGCACGATTCGTAAAGGGAAAGGGGGATATGATACCCCTTTCCCTTTGCTCAAGGTTACTTGTCTATGGATATGCTGGTACCTTTAAGGAAAGGGGTGACAGCGAGCGAGTTACCGGATTGATTAAGGAGTAGCGAGCGAGCGTCATGCAGGGGAAAACCGCGTTTTCCCCTATGAAAGTCCTAATCTAAAAACCGGATCTATTTATAGATTTCTCCGAAGTATTGCGACTATGGGCTTGTCGGCAGGCGTGAAATCGTAGAGCTTGAGCTCGGACGGGCTGACCCAGCGGATCTCTTCGTGCTCGTTGACTTTAAAGTCTCCTGAAAGGTGCTTTACTCTGTATGCGAGCAGCTCGATCGGCACGAGGCAGTACCTGAATCGACTCGCGATAATGAATTTTCCTATCTCAGAATCTATATCGAACTCTTCTTTTAGCTCTCTTTTTAAACACGCTTCGGCCGTCTCGCCGGGCTCTATCTTGCCGCCCGGGAACTCCCATTTTCCGCCAAGAGTGCGCCTTTTAAATCTTTGAGCTATGAGAATCTTGCCGTCCTTCTCGATCACGGCTGCGGTGACCTGTCTTTTGTGACCGGCAAGATAGGAAAGCAGGAGTTTCAGCTTATTCACTTTCTTCTCAATTCTTCAAGCCAGTAATTAAGTTTCTTGGAAAACTCCGCATAAGCGCTTCTCTCTTTATCGGTATACTCGCCGACTCTTTTGCCCGCGAAGATGAGCCTCTCCTGTAAGGACTCATGGACCACCTCTTCTATAGGTATCACTGCGTTCTTTGTGTCGTTCGTACCATCCCACGATTCATTTACGGGAAAGAGAGCCTTTTTTAAAGGCAGGTCGTACGTGGCGTCCACCAGAGTCCACCTGCCGTCGATATTGACTTTCGTCGCCAGGTGAGCCGTTATCGGCATATTCTTGGCCACTTTTCTTAGAGCGGGAGGGAACTTTATAGCGGGATCGTTCCAATCGAAGAGATAAGTCACGTACTTTACCGGAAGCCCGAGCTCATTCATCATCAGGGCCATGAGAAAATGTTTCGGAACGCATGACCCCCTGTTCATCCTTATCATGCCCGACGGGCCTGTACTGGGGTCTCTCAGTTCAGGAATGATCGCGTAAGGAATATCCCTGATATGCTGATATACGGATATCCTGGCGCTCTTAGCGGAGAGAGATTTCGTCCATTCGGAAAACTTTTCGGCCAACAATTTATCTTCCATATCGTTCATTTCGATTTCGTAAAAAAGACGGCCTTTTGATGGATCTACGGCCGTCTCGTTAAAAAGTATATATCTTACTTCTTCGGTTTCTTTTTACGGCAACCACATGTTCCGCACATGACGATCATCTCTCTTCCGGTAACAAGCATACCTTATAAAAGCCGTAACGGCAAGAGCGGATTACCAATATAGCCTGGCGAACCTTTTTGAATAACGCTTTATCCATTCCTCGGACGCTTTCTGCATGGATAATTCATGCCCAAGCTGAAGCGACCGCAGTATTCTGTATTCGTCTATGAGATAGAGCTGTTCTACGAGTTTTACCTTGAAAGCGTCTGAATAGCGGTAGAACGACACTCCGACATTGAATAAGTCCGTATTTTCGCTGTCTTTTGTGACGTGCATCACTTTGGCTTTGACCCTGAAGACTTTGTCCTGCAGCGGCATCTTGAGTATTATGATCTCGTTCTTCTTAAGGGGATGCCTCGAGAGGAAGAGAAGCCCTCCTTCGCTCACGTTCAGCGCCTTGGTCCTCTCTTTTATCTTCCCCGGAGCATGTTCGAATTCTAAAGGATAACATACCGGATGCCTTATGAAACGCCTTCTCTCTTTGGTATACAGCACAAACACCTCTATCCTTCGACTTCGCTCAGGATGGGCCCTGAGCTTTTGTCGAATGGCCCTAAAAATAGTTATTGAATATCTCCGCCACTTTTTCCGACATATCCCTGACCAATCCCTTTGTCCGGAACGGTTTCGGCTGATACTCTATCCCGGCGTACCTTGCAAGCCCTATGGCGGTCACACCGCGAAGGCTGTCGATGCTCGATATGTTGCCCTGCGCGTTCTTTACGACCCCCATCTTTACGGGTATTGATAATCTCTCTTCCATGATGTCCACCACTCCTTCCGAAAAAGCAAATCCGCCTGTGATCACCGCCGACTTTATATTCTGACCCTTGCCCGAGAATTCTTCGCACTTTGCTTTGACGCGGGAGGCGATATTATCAAACGCTGTGCTCGTTTTGAGGTCTCCTTTAATATCCGCCGCGCCGGCAGATATCACGCTTATGGCGCTTAAAGCACCTCCGGAGAATATTGAGATCTCCGTAAGAGAATCTCCCATATTAAGAAGCAGGAGACCCTCGTCCTGGGCGTCCTCCAAGAGCCCGGACCCGTCGGCTATTCCCGAATAGACGACTCCCCTTGTATCGTACCCGGCGTTATCAACGCATTTGTAGATATTTTGTATATGGTTGATGCCCGCGGTTATCACATACATCTCGCACGACAATCTCGAGGCGTAGAGTCCGAGCGGGTTCTTTATGGCGGGCTGATCATCGATGGAATAGTTCAGGACAATCCTGTGTATGATCTCTCTGTCGAACGGCAGCCTTATGGTGCCGGCGGCATTTACACATTTGGCCATGTCGAATCTCGTGACCTCTCTCCCCCTTGAGGAGAGGGGTATCATGCCGCGGGACTTCTCTCCTGTCACGGTATCGCCGCTTATATTGACATAAATATCGCCCAGGGGCCTCGATATCTTTAGCCTGAGTTTTGTCAAGACTTTGGCGACGGAGTTGGAGGCATCATCAAGGTTCATTATGGAACCTCTGAATACACCCTTCGAAGGCTGGCTCTCGTAGGCGAGTATCCTCGAGCCGGGCGAAGCGTCAAATATCTCAAGCGCCGCCGCGGATACTTTGGACGAACCTATATCGAGACCCGTTATCGTATGAAGTTTCTTTATTGTCATTTTGGGCTTATGGCTATATCTTTGAACCTGACGTCTATGTAGCTTATGCTGTCGAGCACGAGGCGCGGGTCCCTTAACGTGTCGTGGAGCGCCTCAAGCCTCTCCTTCAGATTCTCGTACCCTATTATTATCGTAGGGCCGCCTTCGCCAAGAGCGAAAGACATGCTTCTCATGTCGCTGGCGTCCAGAGTCTTTACGCGGTACTTATCCAAAAATCTTGTTCTCTTTATGACGTCTATGAGTTCGAGCGCCGCCTTAAGATTGCTCGATTCACATTTCTTTCTGAATCTGCCGGCATATTTGGCCTCCACGCCCTTTATGACGGGAAGGTCCCCCATGCTCAAAAGGTCTCTGTTGACAAGTATGACCCCGTCCCTGTCCACCGGAAAATTACGCCCGTTGCTCAGGATAGCCACAGGTTTGCGAAAGTTTAAGGCCACGAATAATTTGTCCGGCAGAACTCTCTTCACCACGATATCTTTAGCGTCAGGATATCTTGGCGCAAGGCCGGAGGCTATCGCCTTCAGGTCTATCTTGAATATGTTTCTGTCCTTATAATTCGCCAGCATCTCGCTCTTTACAGCCACAAGGCTTCTGTCCGCGGCGCCCCTGAATTCCACAGACCTCAGCCTGAAGTAATCTGACCGCTGCAAAAAAGCTTTAGTAAGAAGCCACGCCGATATTACGAAAATTATAAAGATCACCATGCCGATCCACTGCATCTTCTGCACCTTCGGCATCTGGATCTTTTTAAACTTCTTCTGTTTTGCCATTATTAGCTTTCAGCTATCGGCTTTCAGCTGCTGATAGCTTATTTTTTTGATAACGCGTCTTCAAGGATTTTAACACAAAGGGAACCAAAACGCAAACCCGTAGCCCGGGCCGCCTTCGGCAGCAGGCTGCGCTCGGTCATACCCGGTATGGTATTGACCTCCAGCACAAATATATCGCCTGAAAGAGCCATCATCATATCGACGCGTGAAAACGACCTGCAGCCAAGCGCCTTGTGCGCCAGAACTCCGAGCGAACGGGCTTTTTCGGAAAGTTTTTCCGGTATCGGCGCGGGCACAAGATATTTGGTGGCGGAATCTTTATATTTAGCGGCGTAGTCGTAAATTTTATTCTTAGGCACTATCTCAATGACGGGCAGCGCCTCATCATTGAGTATCCCCACGGTAAGCTCCCTCCCGTAGATATATTCCTCCAGAATGACTTTATCTCCGTATTCGAACGCCTTATCTATTGCGTCCTGTAAATATTTTTTATCTCTCACTATCGACAGCCCTATGCTGGAGCCTTCGAGATGGGGTTTTACGACGATTGGCATTCCGAGAAAATCGCAATCACATACCTTAGGCCGGCTCTTGTTCAGCACCATATGCTTCGGCACGAGGATATGGCTCTTTATGAACAGATTTTTTGATGCGGTCTTATCCAGCGCGGATAGAGACGCTTCAACCCCTGAACCGGTGTAAGGTATATCGGCATCTTCAAGCATCCTCTGTACGGTGCCGTCCTCTCCGAATCTTCCATGGAGCGCTATAAAGGCCACATCTATGCAGCTGTTCCTTATGATCCCATTTATATTATTCTTCACGTTAAGGAATACAGTATCCAGTCCTTCGCCGAGCAGCGCGTCATGGATCGCTCTTCCCGAACGCAGGCTTATCTCGCGTTCGTTTGAAGGCCCTCCCGCCAATACCCCGATCCTCCCAAATCTTGTGCTCTTGTGCTCTTGTGCTCTTGT
>JAUYPN010000071.1 GCA_030695725.1 Candidatus Omnitrophota bacterium | reverse complement strand
TGAAGAACGGTAAGATTGTAAGCCGATTACACAAAAAAGCGGCAATGGCGCATTCAAGCATTCTTGTTCCATCAATAGACAGGGTTCTGAAAAAAGCCAAGCTCAAGATAAAAGATGTTGATGTATTCGCGATAAGTGTGGGCCCCGGCTCGTTTACGGGGCTTCGCATAGGCGTGACTACGGTGAAGGGATTGGCGTATTCGTTAAAGAAGAAGATTGTCGCTGTCCCGACGCTGGACGTCATCGCGAATAATGTAAAAGATCTCCGCGGAATTATATGCCCGATCCTGGACGCCAGAAAAAATAAAGTCTATTCGTGTATTTACAGATCGGACGGTAAATTTATAAAAAGAATCTCGCCCCACCTCTTGCTGCCGCTGGAAGAATTGAAGAAAAAATTGGCGGCGTATGATAAAATACACTTCCTGGGAGATGTAATAGGCGATGCGATCTTCAAGCCGGGCTTGAAATCTAAATTACAATCCCGGCTTGTAAGCAAGACAGATAAATCTTGGTATCCAAGGGCTGAGATTGTGGCCGAACTTGCGCTGGAAGAGATAGGAAATAAGCGTTTCTTAAGCCCGGAAGACCTTGAGCCTTTATACATCTATTCCAAGGAGTGCGATATAACCGGAAAATGAGCGAGCTAATCGTAAAGACAAGAAACGGAGTATCGAGGCCGCGTTACAGGCCGACGTGGGCTGAAGTTGATATGAAAGCGATAGAGCACAATTACAGACAGGTTCGCAGGCTCGTCGGCAAATCGATAAAGATAATGGTCGTCGTCAAGGCTAACGCCTACGGCCACGGCACGGTCGAGGTTTCCGCTGTCCTCGAAAAGATGGGCGTAGATTACCTCGGCGTCGCGACTACCGACGAGGCCGTGAGGCTGAGAGATCACGGCATAAAGACGCCGATACTTGTGCTCGGTTCGGTCCTGCCGGAAGAAGTCAGGGTTTTAATAGAAAAAAATGTCGCTCTTACTTTATGCGAAAGAGATCTTTTAGATGTGATAAAAAAGGAGACGTTTTCCTGCGGCGCAAAGGCGAAAGTTCATATAGATATCGACACCGGCATGGGCCGCATCGGCATCTGGCATGAAGAGGCGCTCAATTTCGTAAAGAATCTTGCGCAGGAGAAGAGCATAGTTGTTGAAGGTATATATACGCACTTCTCGAGTGCAGGCCGCGACGACTTCTTTACAAATTATCAAATAGAGGCGTTTGAGAAGTTGCTCACGCAGCTCGAAGAATTCGACGTTCGCATTCCGCTCAAACACGCGGCAAATTCCATCGCTACTGTGGATTTCAAAAGATCGCACTTAAATCTTGTCCGTCCAGGCCTTATAATTTACGGGATGTATCCGAAACACACGTTTCCCAAATTGATAAAATTAAAGCCCGCGTTGTCATTGAAGACGAAAATCGTTTACATAAAAGATACTCCTCCGGGCCGTTCGATAAGTTACGGACGGACATACGTTACCCAGAAACAGACCCGGGTAGCGACTCTTCCGATCGGTTACGCCGACGGATACGCCAGAAATCTTTCGAATAGAGCGGAAGTTTTAGTTCGCGGCCGACGAGCCCAGGTTGTTGGCAAGGTAACGATGGATCAGATGATGATAGACGTCGGCCATATAAAGGGTGTAACGGTCGGCGACGAGGTCGTCCTGATAGGGAAGCAGGGCCGTAATGAAATAAGGACCGAAAAGCTCGCCCGACTCGCCGGAACCATAGCCTACGAATTCGTCTGCGGCATCTCAAACCGCGTCCCCAGAGTTTACAAGTACACATAATTAACTATACTTGGCGTCTCCTCTAAGCCTGTAATAGTAAAAGGGCAATCCAGGTCAATATCGCGATAATGCGGGCATTCGTTAAGTTACGGAGATTCTATCGACTCACAAGGAGCTAGCCCATAAGCTTAAGCGAGCCGGAGCATAAGATCGAGAATCATGATGTGGATATTCAGACTATATTTGAGGCGATCAGGCAATTAATGGCGCCTCCGCCTCAAAAGCCGAAGCCGATGATCGGTTTTCATCCATAGGGGGAGCAATGTAGGGCACGTTTTCCCGCTTGGCCAAATTCTAAACTATGCATGGCGGGACCGAAGCATGCGTTGTTAAGATTCAGGTTTAACGGGGAAACGTGCCCTGCCTACGGATTGTGCTATTTCTTGACACACACAACGTAATATCATATAATCTTAATTCATATGATTATACGATATGGTCCTATAAAGCCGTAGCCGGCGTTTACCTGCCGGCAGGCAGGAACGTTGGATACGGCAAACGGAGAATTGATATGAAAAGCGACAAGATTAAGAAGGGTGTTGAGCGCGCAGGCGCCAGGTCACTTTTATATGCTACAGGTATATCCAAAGAGGATATGGCGAAGCCGTTTATAGCGGTTGCCACGTCCAGGACCGACATTATCCCGGGCCATATACACATGGCAAGGCTTGAGCGCTTTATAGAGCGCGGGATTGCCGCTGCGGGTGGAGTGCCGTTCTTCTTCGGTATTCCCGGTATCTGTGATGGTATTGCTATGGGCCATACAGGGATGCGGTATTCGCTTGCCTCGCGCGAGCTTATCGCGGACATGGTTGAAACTATCATGAAGGCGCACTGCTTTGACGGGCTGGTCTGTCTAACAAACTGTGATAAGATTACACCCGGTATGCTAATGGCTGTAGGGCGGCTGAATGTGCCATCGATCGTCGTTACAGCAGGGCCGATGATGAGCGGAAACTTGAGAGGTCGCAGGCTTTCTCTGGTTAAAGATACATTTGAGGCGGTTGGTCGATTCAAGAAAGGTGACATTTCACAGGACGAGTTGAGCGCGCTCGAGATGTGCGCGTGTCCCGGTGCGGGCGCGTGTCAGGGATTGTACACGGCAAACTCGATGGCATGCGTGACTGAGGCGCTCGGAATGAGCGTTCCGGGCTGCGCGACAGCGCTCGCGGTTTCAGCGAAGAAAGACAGGATCGCGCAGGAGTCGGGCGAAAGAATTGTTAATCTCGTCCGCAGGAATATTCTGCCGCGTACAATTTGCAGGCGCGAGGCATTCGAGAACGCCATTAAGATCGACATGGCGCTCGGCGGCTCGACCAATACGGTTTTACATATTATTGCCGTCGCGAAAGAATTCGGCATCGATATTCCGATCGATATGTTCGATTCTATTTCGAAGAATACGCCTCATATCTCGAATATTCTGCCGGGCGGCGAGCATTTCATGGAAGATCTTGATTCGGCAGGTGGAATTCCGGCCATCATAAAGAGAATGAAAAATCAGCTTAATGACATTATGACATGCAGCTCAAAGACGATCAGCCAGATCGCGAATGACGCGCAGATCCTGGACGAGAACGTTATAAGAGATTATAAGAACGCTTATCACAAAGAAGGTGGAATTGCTATCCTAAAAGGCAATCTCTCGCCAGAAGGCGCTGTCGTAAAACAGACGGCAGTATCTGAGGCGATGATGAAGTTCAAGGGCAAAGCCCGTGTCTTCGATTCCGAAGAGGCGGCTATGACTACTATCATGGCCGGCAAGATAAAGAAGGGCGACTGCATCGTTATCCGCTACGAAGGCCCGAAAGGCGGGCCTGGAATGAGAGAGATGCTCTCTCCGACTGCCGCGATTGTCGGTCTGGGACTTGCCGATGACGTCGCGTTAATTACTGATGGAAGGTTCTCAGGTGGAACACAAGGGCCGTGCATTGGCCACATTTCGCCGGAGGCGCAAGTCGGCGGTGTGATTGCTATCATAGAAGACGATGATGAAATTTCAATAGACATTCCCGCTCGCAAGATTGAATTAAAGGTGAGCGACGACGTGATCAAGAGCCGTATGTCAAAGTGGAAAGCTCCTGAACCGAAAGAGCGGGAAGGGTATCTCTCAAGGTACGCGAAGATGGTCGGTTCGGCAAGTGAAGGAGCTATGTTGAAGGCGTAGAATAACCCCACACTTCCGTGTGG
>JAUYPN010000069.1 GCA_030695725.1 Candidatus Omnitrophota bacterium | reverse complement strand
GGCTACTTATCAATCCTAAATATTTCTCTGTTTGACGTGATATACTTTAGCTAAACATAAATGGAAAGGGGGCTCACTTGAAGAGATTAATATTTCTGCCGATTATTTTAATGTCGATAGCCGTTGCTGCCGCGGTATCGGCCGATGAAGTAACGCTCACAACTATATTGCCGGATCCGAGCCAGACTGTCCTGCAGGGTAAAAAGGGCGCTGTAGGCGCTACATATTCTTCATCAACTACCTTACCGGATGCCTCCATACCGGCGAGCTCGCTTCTTGTTGAAGGCAATATCGGTGTCGGGGCGACTAGCCCTCTATATACCCCTAAGACCGATGCTTCGCATAACTCAGGCGGTAATATTGATGCTAATGATGTCTGGATAAGGACTGCTAACACCTGGGCGAGCACCGCATCTGCAAGTAAAATTTATTCAGCTATTGGACTTACCACTGTTAGTACGTCTCTTGGTAACTGGTCACAGCTGTCGAGTATTAGCAATATTAATCTAAGCGCATCCACCAAGATATTTATAAATTTTGAGACTGTGATAGAAGACTCGGGTACTTGTGCGCCGGAAGTGAGAATCACAATAAATGGAACGCAAAAAACCGCTCGTCGTATCTATGGTTTGGGAGACAATCAACCGTATCCTATTGCTATATCTTGGGTAGAAACCACACCTGCTGATGGCAACTATACTATATCCGTTGATTTGAGAAACTACAGCGGTCTTAGTAGTGAGACGATATACCAGTACGGTAACAGGGTTTTGACAGTGACCACCGGCCAGTAGTAGATGGGTAATTGGGTCAGGTTTTCACACTTGACGTATTTTTCTTTTTTCCTTTTTATCATAGTTTACTTCTTTAATTTCGCGAGCCAATCTTTGATCTTTTTTTCGTAACCCATTTCGGTGGGTATGTAGTAGATTTTTTCGGAAGGCTTGTACTCCTGCTTTACATAATGATCCTTAAAATCGTGAGCATATTTATAATCCTTGCCGTGTCCGAATGCGTCCGAATCGAGGGTGGCGTCTTTCAAGTGGTTTGGAACTTCCAGCGTCTTACCCGCTTCAACGTCTTTAAGCGCTGCTTCGATCCCAATGTACGCGGCATTGGATTTCGGAGCGCACGCTACATATACGGCGGCCTGCGCTAAGGGTATGCGTGCCTCCGGCATGCCGACAAATTCAACCGATTGCAGCGCCGCGGCGGCAACCACGAGAGCTTGTGGATCAGCAAGACCCACATCTTCGGAGGCACAGATTATAATCCTTCTGGCAATAAACCTTGGGTCTTCGCCCGCGTATATCATCTTGGCCAACCAATAGAGCGCAGCATCAGGATCCGAGCCGCGCATAGATTTTATGAATGCTGATATGGTATCGTAGTGGCCGTCCTCATCCTTATCATATACGACCGCCTTCTTCTGGATCGATTCTTCCGCTATCTTTAGCGTTATGTGCACCTTTTTATCTTTTCCGGCCTTCGTCGTCAGGGCGCCGACTTCGAGCGCGGAAAGCGCCCGCCTGGCGTCCCCTTCGGAGATCATAGCAAGATGCTTTATGGCGTCATCGTCAATCTTTACGGATATATTGCCCAGGCCGTCCTTCTTATCTTCGAGGGCGCGCCTGATCGTCCTTACGATATCGGGCTCGGACAATTTTTTGAACTCAAAAACTTGAGAGCGCGATAGGAGGGCGGCGTTCACATAAAAAAATGGGTTGTGTGTGGTCGTTCCTATTAATATGGGGTTGCCCGCCTCAACGTCGGGCATGAGCACATCCTGTTGGGCCTTATTGAACCGGTGGATCTCGTCCACCAGAAGGATGGTACGCTTGCCGTCCATAGGCTGACGCTTCTTGGCGTTGTCTATAATCTTACGCATATCGGCGACATTGTTCGACGCCGCATTTATGCGTTCAAAATACGAATCCGTCCTGTCTTTGATTATCAAAGCGAGCGTCGTCTTGCCAACGCCTGAAGGCCCGTAGAGTATTAACGATGAAATCTTGTCCGACTCGATCAGCCGGCGTAATAATTTATCCGGCCCCAGAATATGCTCCTGGCCTACAAAATAATCCAGCCGCTTCGGCCTCATCCTCGCCGCTAAAGGCTCATCCTGCTTCAATTTTTCCTTAGTAAATAGGTCCATAATGGTATGTCCCCGCGGGTACCGTGTGAGGCTGAATTATATTGACCCTGTTATGTACAGGTGGGTGCCTTAGAATCAATACCAAGGTACTGATGCGGTCAGGCTCCCCGGTTAAGTTTTATAGGTTCAATATTCTTCGCTCTAAATCACGCATACCGCAGGGACAACACAAGTATAGCACAATACCCGCCTCAAGACAAATTCCCATCTAGCCGAGGAGTATCTCTTTTGCGGCTCTGAGTAATCTCTTCGCGCTTTCAATAACCGCTTGAGATCCTTCCCGAGAGAACTTTCGTCGGTAATCAGCATCTTCTCGAAGAATCATAGAATTATTGAAGTCTTCGGCTAGCTTGGGATCTAATTTATTCTCTTGGACAAAAAAAGCCTTTAGCGCAAGGTAAAGACAATAATGGCCCTTTTCACGGTAGCCGCGAGAATAAAGCAATGCCCGCGCAGAATGAAACATAGAGTAATAACCTTTGATGGTGGCCCATTTAAAACCGGATTCAGAGAATTCTTTCTGGGCAGAGCATAAATCGCTTTCCGCATCTTTGATTTCAATATCCACCAACTGCTTTGCCGGTTCAAAACGGAAGATCCTCTTCTTCTCCAGACAATCTTCAAAGGATATCATTATTAATCTCTCTTTCCCAAAGAACTTTCCCCTTTTCTACCTGCTCAAGAAACACTCTTTCTTCTTTCCCCTTTTTTAAAAGCTCTTCCGGCGCGTTAATGATCGGCTGCACTTTACGATTATGGAGCTTGGTGGAATAAGAAAATTTATTGACTACCGACAACGCCTTTTCTTTCTCAGAGCTAACAATAAACAGATCGATATCGCTATCCTCATTGTCACTGCCTTGAGCCCAACTGCCAAAGAGAACAATTTTATGGCTTAATCTTTTCAGCTTTTCTACCAGAGGCTCAAGTAAAAGCAGATTGGTAAGGACCTTGAACTCTTTAAGGTAAGGGTTCGTCTTATCAACAGAATAAAAATACATCCGGCCATTTTGCTTTCGGCTAATCGCGCCAGCCCGATAGAGGCGCGCTAAGACGTAGTGAGTTGAGCTTGGGCTTAAGCCTGCTTTACGCGCAATCTCTCTCTCATAAAAAGACGCGCCCGGATGGAAAACGAAGAAGCTTAAAATTTTCTGATGATTAGTAGAAATAAGATATGGATTAATCATTGCTCAATAAATTAAACTCATGCTCCTTTCATGGAGCAATATAGCAAAATTAGAAACAGCTGTCAATACTATTCTCGATACTATTCTCGATAGATATGCTGCTCGTCCGCAAGCGCGTGAAAAAACTATCTGAGCCGGGCGCCTAAATTATTTTCGAGTGCGCTTATTATGCGTGAATGTACGGCCTGTACGTCGGGATCCTCGAGGGTCCTGTTAGGGTCTCGGTATTCTAATCTGTAGGTGAGGCCGATCTTGCCTTCCGGGATCTGGCCGCCGCCATATCTGTCGACGAGATCGACGTTCTTTAAGATATCCCCGGCTGTTACTTTGACAACGGATATAATATCGGCGTTTGGAATATTTTTATCGGCCACTATAGATATGTCCCTGGTAACGGATGGAAACTTCGGGCTCTCTTTGAACGTCTTCATTAAAGAGATATGTTTCGTAAGTTTGCCGCAGTCGATCTCGGCGGCGTAGACAGCCTCTTTTATATCAAAATCGCGCAGAACTTTCGGATCGACCTGACCCATGACCCCTATCGTATCGCCATCTACTTCTATGAAAGCGCACGAGGTAGGAGAGAAGGCGGGATTTAGAGTTTCTTTTACAGAGGTCTGCTTCATCGTCCCGATCTGAACAAACAATGTCTCGATGATGCCCTTGAGATCGAAGAGGGTCGCGGCTCTCGGATGGCCGATCCAACCATCGTATAATTGGCCCGTAATCCCGATGGCAAGGTGCTGTTTTTCGGAGAATGAATTGTCCGTCTCTTTAAAATAAGCTCGTCCTAATTCAAAAAGTTTAAGGTCTTTCTCTCTTCTGTTTATGTTCCATCGTATAGCTCCGAGCATACCCGCAATGAGCGCGGGCCTCATCACTTCCTGCTCGCTCGAAAGAGGGTTTTTTATGCTTACTACATTGCCGCCGAAGGATCTCGCGAGAGAAAGCGTCTTTTTGCTTAAAAGGCTGTATGTGATGATCTCCGATAATCCCAGATTGATCAGGGTGCGGCGCATATCCCTGTCTATCTCTGCGTCGGGAGACAGCCTCCTGCCGGACTCCAAAACCGGCGGGATGGTCTCCGGAATATTCCCGTAGCCGTAGATCCTGGCTACTTCTTCGATCATATCTATCTCGTTTTGAAGATCGTATCTGAATCCGGGCGGCGTTAACTTCAGGACGCCCTTTGACGGAGATCTCACCCCGAGTCCGAGGGACATTAAAATAGACCTTGCTTTCGATGGAGAGATCTCGACACCTATTATTTTATTCAGCTTATCTAACTTAAGATTTATCTTTTTTGAAGCTGGTGCCATTTTACCTATATCTATGAACTCTCCGACCTCTCCACCCGCCAACTCCAGTATAAGCTGCGTGGCGCGATCGGAGGAGCGCTTTATATTCTCTACGTCGACCCTTCTTTCGAATCTGTAGCTCGAATCCGTGGAGAGCGCCAGGGCCTTAGAGGCCCTTCTGACGGATATGGGATCAAAATACGCCGCCTCCAATAAAATATTTTTAGTCGACATGTCGACCTCTGTGGCGAGACCGCCCATAACACCCGCTATCGCAACCGGCGCTTTTGAATCTGCTATGACAAGCATCGATTCGTCGAGTATCTTTTTAGTTCCGTCTATGGCGACTATTGCTTCGCCTTTCGAGGCCTTGCGCACGATAATATCCCGGCCTGAAAGCTTGTCAATATCGAACGCGTGCATGGGCTCGCCGGTTTCGAAGAGGCAGAAATTCGTAATATCGACTATATTGTTTACGGATCTTACGCCTACGGCCTCGAGTTTTTCTTTAAGCCAATCTGGAGATTCTCCGACTTTTACATCGCGTATGATCCGCGCGGTGTATCGGGGGCATAGCGACTTGTCGTCGACTTTGACTGAAACAGTATTTCGCGTTTCTTTGTCATTGCGAGGAGCGAATGAAGTGAGCGACGAAGCAATCTCTTTTTTAGATTGCTTCGTCGGCCTATAGGCCTCCTCGCAATGACGGGCAGACGGGACTTTTAATTTCCGCCCCGTAAGCGCCGCTACTTCGCGCGCAACGCCGATATAAGAGAGCCAATCGGGCCTGTTTGAGGTGATCTCTGTTTCAAGAACGGAGTCATCGCCCTTTTTATGTACGGAATCGACGCAAAGGCCCGCCATGGTAAGAAGTTCGGCGAGCTTCTCGGGCGATAATTTTATATCTACGTAATTTTTTAACCAATTGTAACTTATACGCATACGTCCTTAAGAGATTGCTTCGGCCCCATTCTTGCTTTCGCAAGAAAGCATAGGGCCTCGCAATGACGAAGTTAAAATTGTCTCAAAAACCTAATGTCGTTTTCGAAGAACATCCTTATATCCGTAATTCCGTATTTTAAGATCGCTATCCTCTCCACTCCCATACCGAAAGCGAATCCTGTGACTTTTTCAGGGTTATACCCCACATTTTTAAATATTTTGGGATTCACCATCCCAGCGCCAAGTATCTCTATCCATCCTTTACCGCCGCAGAGACTACATCGCTTCTCTTCTGTGGACCGTGGACCGTGGACCGTTGACTTACACAGAATACACGATATATCCACCTCCGCGCTCGGTTCGGTGAACGGGAAGAAGCTCGGGCGGAAGCGCATCTTGATCGCCTCTCCAAACATCTGCCTGGCAAAAAGAGTGAGCGCGCCCTTCAGGTCGGAAAATTTTATATTATCGCTTACGACTAGCCCCTCGACCTGATGGAACATAAATGAGTGGGACGCGTCCGTAGCGTCCGGCCTGTAGACCTTGCCGGGTATGACTATGGCAAAAGGCGGCTTGTTCTTCTCCATGAAGCGCGCCTGGACTGGCGAGGTGTGGCTGCGCAATAACCATTTATCGTCGAGATAGAATGTGTCGAATGCGTCGCGGGACGGATGCTCTAAAGGTATGTTGAGGGCTTCGAAATTATAGTGTTCGTTCTCTATCTCCGGCCCCTCGACGACTTTAAATCCAAGCGATATGAATATGCTGCAGATCTCTTCTATGGTTTTGGAGATCGGGTGAATGTGGCCCACTTCCCTGGCGATTCCGGGAAGCGTGATATCTATCTTCTGGGCCCTGGAGTCCCGGCCGCTTGAAAGGCTGGGGGCCTTTTCGTCGAACGCCTTCGAAACGGTCTCTTTTAATGAGTTTATGAGCCTTCCGACTTCCGCCCTGTCCGCGGAAGAGACCCCCACCATCTGCTTAAAGAGCTCGGTGACCAGGCCCTTTCTGCCGAAATACTTCACCCTGACCTTCTCCAACGCGTCTGCATCGGCCGCCAGAGCGATCTCTTCGATCGCGCTCTTCCCGATCTCTTGAATCTTGTCTTTCATGCTCACCTTAAGGGTCAGACCCATTCAATGCGTAATAGATACGTTGGGTCAGACCCTACAACACGTTACGCTTTTACCATCTCGACGAGTTTTCCGAAGACTTTATTATCGGATACCGCAAGCTCCGCGAGCATCTTCCTGTCTATAAGGATCTTCAGTTTTTTGAGCCCGTTCATGAACTTCGAATATGGTATCCCGTGCTCTCTGCAGGCAGCGTTGATGCGGACTATCCATAATGAACGGAAGTCCCTCTTCTTCGCCTTCCTGTCCCTGAAGCCGTACATCCTGCCTTTGGCGACCGACTCCATGGCCCGGCGGTAAAACCGGTGTCTGCCGCCCCATTGGCCTTCGGCCGCGTCCATTACCCGTTTTCTGCGTCTCTTTGTTGCGACTGCATGTTTGACTTTACTCATTGCTCCTCCTCGTTATTGACCGCTTCTACGCTCCGTACGGTAATAGTAATCTTATTGCCGGCGCGTCGGCGTGTGAAACATACCCGGGCTTGCCGAGCTGCCGTTTGCGCTTCGAACTTTTGCCGCCCAAAAGATGGCGCTTCCCGGCTTTAAAATGTTTTATCTTGCCGCGCTTACTTATACGTATCCTCTTCTTGACGCTTTTGCTCGTCTTCAGTTTTGGCATATCTTCTCCTGGCTATAGCTGCACTATTGATTTTGTTGATTGTTGAGACCTGACCCCTATTTATACTATTTATATGACCCCTATTTATACTATTTATATTTCGCTCTGATGATCATATTAATAAAACGGCCTTCCATCCTTGGGCTCTCCTCTATCTCCCCCACTCCGGAGATATCGCTCGAGAGTTTCTCAAGGATCTTGCGCCCGAGATCTACATGCGCCATCTCCCTGCCCCTGAATATCATGGTGACCTTGACTTTGTCCCCCTTCTTCAGGAACTCGATAAGATGGTTAACTTTAAACTGGTAATCATGTTCGCCTATCTTGGGCCCAAGCCGTATCTCTTTTATATGGACAATCTTCTGTTTCTTGCGGGCCTCTTTCTCCTTCTTCTCCTGCTCATACTTAAATCTTGAGTGATCCATTATCCTGCAGACCGGAGGATTTGCCGTCGGAGCTATCTCCACCAGATCAAGCCCTGCCTCCTCGGCATTCTTTATCCCGTCCTGGACGCTCATAACGCCAAGCTGATCACCATGTTCGCCGATCACTCTTATCTCCCTGGCCCTTATCCTGTGGTTTATCCTTATCTCTTTCTTAAAAATAACATCCTCCTTTCGCTTATTGTGATTCGGCCTTCGGCCTCATCTGACCTTCTTTTCCGTCTCTTCTTTTATCCTCTCGACAAATTCTCCTAATTTCATCCTGCCTATATCGCCTTGCTCCTTGCTCCTTACAGAAATCATGCCTATGGACTCTTCCTTTTCGCCTATCACGACCATATACGGTATCTTCTGGATCTCGGCGTCGCGTATCTTCTTCTGCAGCCTTTCATTCCTCGAGTCCATCTCTACTCTTATATCATTGTTGAAGAGCGTGCGCCATACATTTTCAGCGTAACTTCCCGCCTTCTCCGACACAGGGATTATAATGCACTGCACGGGCGCCAGCCATATAGGAAGCGCTCCGGCAAAATGTTCTATCAATGCGCCCATAAAACGCTCGAGTGAGCCCAAAATAACCCTGTGCAGCATTATCGGGCGGTATTCTTTCCCGTCCTGGCCGACATACTTCAGGTCGAACCTTTCCGGCAGGGCAAAGTCGCATTGTATCGTCGCGCATTGCCATTCGCGCTTCAGAGCGTCCCTTAACTTTATATCGATCTTCGGGCCGTAGAAAGCGCCTTCCCCCTCGTTTATCTCGTAGCTTAACGCCTTCCTGTTCAATGAGTTGATGAGGGCCGCCTCGGCGAGCGCCCAGTCGGCGTCAGAGCCTATGGATTTCGCGGGCCTCGTCGACAGCTCTATGGAAAATTCGTCGAAGCCGAACGCGTTCAGCGTATCTATGACGAAATCTATGACTTTTATGATCTCGTCCTCGATTTGGTCCTGAAGACAGAATATGTGGGCGTCGTCCTGCGTAAAACCGCGCACGCGAAGAAGGCCGTGCAGGACCCCGGATTTTTCATTTCTGTATACGGTCCCGAGCTCGAAGAACTTGATCGGCAGGTCCTTATAGCTTCTGGTCTTCGACTTATAGACCATGATGTGATTGGGGCAATTCATCGGCTTGATGGCGTATTCCTGTTTATCTATCTTGAAGATGTACATGTTCTCTTTATAATAATCATAATGGCCGGACCTGACCCAGACATCGCTCTTCAGTATGTGGGGCCCTATGACGAGCTGGTATCCGCGCTTTAAATGTTCGTTGCGTATATATTCTTCTATAAGAATCCTCAGCCGCGCGCCTTTAGGATGATACAATACGAGGCCCGGCCCCATTTCGTCGCTCAGACTGAAATATTCGAGCTGCTTGCCAAGCACCCTATGATCACGCTTCTTGGCTTCTTCGATAGTTTTTATATGGTGTTCGAGGTCTTTTTGCGTAGGGAACGCCGTACCGTAGATCCTCTGCAGCATCGGGTTCGTTTCTATGCCGTGCCAATAGGCGCCGGCTATCGACAATAATTTGAATGCCTTTATCTCACCCGTCGACGCTACATGCGGCCCCCGGCACAGATCGATAAAGTCACCGTTCTTGTATACGGATACGGTATCCCCGGGAATCCTTTCTATTAATTCCATCTTGTACTTCTCGCCCATCTTCTTGAATAATTTAAGCGCTTCGGGTTTGGTCATCTCTTGTTTCTCGAAAGCGTAGTTCTTCTTTATGATCTCGCGCATCTTCGCTTCTATCGCCCCGAGATCCTCCGGAGCAAAGGGCTCTTCGCGGTCGAAGTCGTAATAGAATCCGTCCTCGATCGACGGGCCTATCCCGAGCAAGGCGTCCGGCCAGAGCTCCTTCACGGCCTGCGCCATCACGTGCGACGCGCTATGTCTTAATGCGTCCAAGTCCATATGTTTCCTTTTTGTCCTACTTCGCCATTAAATCCTTACAATTCGGGTATGGCTTCGTAGGGACATTCTGCTCGGTCAATTCCTGCGAAGCAGAATGGTGGGCGAGGAGGGAATCGAACCCTCAAGGCCTTGCGGCCAACGGATTTTAAGTCCGTCGCGTAGACCGTTCCGCCACCCGCCCGAAAAAACTAATCGTACGCATCTTTTCTGCGGCTGATGCGCAGGACGAGAATTAAAATTTCCCGCTCCGATATTTTATAAATGACCCTGTAATCTCCCCGGCGATACCGCCAATATCCCTGGAATTCCCCCTTTAAGGGTTTCCCCAATTCTTTGGGATCGGAAGCAAGATAGGTCTCGATCCGGGCGAGAATCTTCTTAGCGGTAGATTTATCAAGTTTCTTAAGATCCTGTTCGACCTGATCTAAATAGACAACCTTATACACCAAGCTTGCCCCGCATCTCGGCGCCGGAAATGATCCTCGATTTAGGATCATTAAAACGGTCTTTCGCGATCTGCGCGTCCGCGTAGTCTTCCAGATAATGTTTCAGGGCGTCGGTGACATAAAAAGTCTCGCTGCGATGAGTGACCTTCGCCAACGAAGCCAGTCTGTTAACGAGTGCCTCCGGCAGGCGGAACGCCTTCAGTAAAGTCATGTGCTTTTATCCTCCTATAACAATACAAGTATAACATAGCTATACAAGTATTGCAAGCGAAATCGTTTAGTGGCTGCGCCATGTACCCTGCACCACTCGTCATTTCACTCTTCGAGTGCAGGGCGAAGCCCGAGCGTTTGCTGTGCCATAAACCTGAGCGCAGTGAACGGTTTATGGCCCTATACCAGTCGCAAAAACTTCGTTTTTGCTCCGGTATAGGGCATGTACCACTTACCGGCAAACGCGAGTGGTACATGGTGGGCAGCACAGGGCTCGAACCTGTGACCCCTACCATGTCAAGGTAGTACTCTAACCAACTGAGCTAGCTGCCCACATACTTATATATGTCAAAATTGGAGGCGCGGAGCGGAATTGAACCGCTGTATAGTTGTTTTGCAGACAACTGCCTTACCTCTTGGCTACCGCGCCACGATTACCTTGGCTTGCCTTCGGTGCTGTGCACCCATTCCACGGAGCCGCTCACCCTGACGACATCCCGTCCGAGGCCGTCGTGATTGCCATCCCGATCGTAAATTATAACTTCCGCGAGGCCGGATGACTCCGATAGCCCTGGAATATATTCGTAATCGCTCCTGGCCGCGGTGCCTATAAATTTACTTGCGGGACAGTCGAAGATCTTCTCTTCTTTGACATAGCCCGGATAGAGATTGCCGAGGTCCGGAGGGAACGCGTCATCGTTATTAGCCGCATACATGTGCAGGCCTAAGCTCAGGAGGCGCACGTTCGCCGAACACTTTATCACATCGGCCCTTTCGCGCATCTTGTTTACGAAAGGCGTGAGCAGCGCAAACGTGATCACAAATACCGTGATCACGATCAACAGCTCCACCAGCGTAAAGGCTCTTCTTGTCGTCATAAAACCTAGTGTATTCGAAACTTCAACGCCTTGTCAAGAATAATCTTGGCTAATTTTGACTTATCTTTATTGAATATCCTCGTCCTGTTCCCGAACCTGTCTATGGTCACCACATCGAGTGTCTCATCCCCGAAAACGTTCCTCTTTGACGTCAATCTATTCGCCACTATGATGTCTAAGTTCTTGTCTTTCAGTTTTTTTAACGCGTTCTTTTCCAGGTTTTCCGTCTCGAGCGCGAACCCCACCACTACTCTTCTTTTCTTAAGCCTGCCGACCTCGGCCAGTATGTCGGGATTCTCGACCAGCTCGATATTTCTGGCGCCGGACTTCTTCATCTTGCGCCTGGCGGAACGTCTCGGCCGCCAATCAGCTACAGCCGCGGTCATAATCACGCAGTCGGACCAATTTAAAAATTTCAGCACCGCGGCCCTCATATCATCGGCGCTCTCCACGGAAACGAACTTCACTTTTTCGGGCGGCGTCAGGAGCGTCGGGCCGCTGATCAAAGTGACGGAGAGCCCCCGTCTTTTGGCAGCATTTGCTATTTCATATCCGAATACCCCTGTGGAATAATTTGATATGTACCTTACCGGGTCTATCTTTTCACGGGTGGGGCCCGCTGTAACGAGGATATGCTTTATCACTTGAGTATTTTTTTAACTTCTTTGATTATTTCAGGGACCGGCGCGATATGCCCTATGGCGTCACACCCGCAGGCCAGGCGCCCCTTTACGGGTCCGACGAAGGAGTATCCTATCTTCTCCAATTTCGCTATATTGGCCGCGACCACTTTGTGGTTATACATGTTCTCGTTCATCGCCGGAGCTATCAGGACGGGCGCCTTGGAAGCATAGATAACGCACGTCAAAAGGTCGTCGCATATCCCGTTCGCCAGCTTCCCTATCACGCTTGCCGTGGCCGGAGCTATCAGGATGAGCGACGCGCTGTCCGCTAAGGACGTATGCACCGGGCTCCACTTGTCGGGAGGTTCGAAGATATCGGTCAGGACTTTGTTTCCGGAAAGCGTCTGCAAAGTCAATGGCGTCACAAATTCTAAAGCATCTTTTGTCAATATGACCTTTACGTCAAACGAATCTTTTCGTAAAAGATTTACGATCTCGCAGGCCTTGTAAGCCGCGATGCTCGCCGTAACGCCGATGATCACGGTCTTCGGAGCGGCGCTCATGGTTCGGCTCCGCTCACCATGACCCTGAGCCCCTCGACATAGCTCGGGATGGTCCGAGAGGTGGTGAGCCCGTCGAACCACAAAGCTGTTGTTTGATGGTTGGCTGCGCCGAAGGGTCATTTTTCTTCTCTCGCCTTATAAGTTATCTTTTCTTCCAGGATCTCTTTCATGGCGATATTTGCCGGCTTGAAGTCGGCTGGGGTGTCGACTAATTTCTGCGCGCCGTCGGCCAGTTCTATCGTCCTGCGGGAGGCGATTATCACCAATTTATAAATACTATGTATCTTATCCAAAAGCTTATCTATCGCGGGGGACTGCTGCATCTTTTTCTCCTTCCAGAATTATTATATCTTTCAGTTTCCTGTAGGCTGCGCCGAGCCTGTCATTGACCACCACGTAATCGTATTTATCCCTGCATGCGATCTCCTGCTTTGCCACTTTGAGCCTGTTCAGTATCGCTTTGGCCGTGTCCGCTTCCCTGGATTCAAGCCTCTTTTTGAGCTCTTCCATCGACGGAGGCATTACAAATATAAGAACCGAGTTTCGCGGATAATTTTTACGCACATTCATGGCGCCCTTCACGTCTATGCTTAAGAGAACATCCCGGCCTTTCCGAAGCAGTTTCTCCACGGCTTTTTTCGGAGTCCCGTACAGAAAGCCGAAGTTCTCCTCGTATTCGAGCAGTTCTTTGGCGTCTATCATGCGGATGAACTCTTCGGCAGACATGAAGAAGTAGTCCGCGCCGTTGTGCTCCCCACGCCGGGGCGGCCTCGTCGTTATGGATACGGACTGGTGCAGTTTTAATTTATCTTTGAGTAATTTTTTACACAGGGTGGTCTTGCCGCAGCCGGACGGCGCGGAGACTATGAATATCTTGCCCTCGGGGAGCGTCTTAGGCGTCATGGTTCGACTCCGCTCACCACGATCCTGAGCCCTTCGACGCTGCTCAGGGCTCATCCCGAGCAGTGTCGAGGGATGAGCAAGGCTGTTGTTTGATTGGCGGCCGCGTCGAAGGATCATTCTATGTTCTTCGCCTGTTCCCGGATCTTTTCGATCTCGCTCTTTATCTCGATGACGTTCCTGGATATCTTGAAATCACCGGCCTTCGATCCGATCGTATTGATCTCTCTGTGCAGTTCCTGAGCGATAAAATCTATCTTCTTGCCGGCCTCTCCGTTCACGCCGAGGGTCCTTTTAAAATTAGCGAGATGGTTCTTGAGCCTGGTGATCTCTTCCGATATGTCGATATTTTTCGCGAATATAGCCACCTCCATCTCGAGCCTGCCCTTGTCCATCTTGTGCCCGCTGGCAAGGTCGCTGACTTTCTTTTCGAATCTCTCTCTGTACTCTTTGACGCTCAAGTGCGAGCTCGATTTTATCTCCGCGAGCATCCTGTCCATGGCCGCCACCCTCTTAATAAAATCTTTATGGAGGGCCTTACCCTCTTTTTCCCTGTCCGCTACCAGAGACGCGAGCGCCGCCGACAGGGCCTTTTCTATCTTCGGCCATAGGACCGTCAGGCTCTCCTGCGTAGCCGCGTAGTTTATTACCCCCGGCAGGCCTATAAGTTCCTTCAGGCCGACCGGCTCTTTTAAGCCCAGGGCTTTTTTTAATCCGATTATGCCGGCATAGTAGCTCTTCGCCAGCTTCCTGTTTATGGCTACGACTTCATCCTTCGAATGGTTATTCTCGTAGATTATATTGATATTGACCTTGCCCCTGTTTATCTTCCTCTGCAGAACCTCTTTGATCCTGTCTTCAAAAGGGGCTATGGTTTCCGGCAGCTTCAGGCTGGCGTCGAAGAATTTATGATTGACGGTCTTTATCTCCACTATGATCTGCCCGCCGGGGAATTTTATCTCGCCCTTGCCGAACCCCGTCATCGATTTAATCACATTGACTCCTTTTTATGCCCAGACGCGCGTTTCTAAGCTCTTCTTCAATGCTTTGGTAGGATAAAGATCCGATATTATCTCGTCGGGAGTGAACCATAATTTTATTTCGCGTTCGGACTCTTCAGGATTCGCCGAAGCGTGAATGGCGTTTTCATATACGCCTTTTGTCGTGATCCTGCCATAAGCGCCTCTTATGGAGACCGGGTCCGCCTCCTCAGGGTTTGTGGCGCCGCATATATCCCGCACCTTCTTTATGGCGTCCTCACCATGGTATACCAGGGCCATGACTTTCTTCTTATGGTACTCACCCATGATATATTTCAATAGATCTTCAAAAAACGGTTTGTCCTTTAACATCATGTAGTGTTTCTGGGCAAGCTCCCTGGAGACTTTTACTATTCTGGCGCCGACTATGTCGAGCTTTGTTTCAGAAAGGCGGGTCAGGATGTTTCCTGTGAGTGACTTCTTTAGACCATCCGGCTTTATCAGCACTAAAGTGGCTTGATTCACATTATTATCTCCTCATCTGGATTTTATGACGCCGAGCATTACATTTAACTACAAACCGGAGGATTTGTCAAGGCTTAACGGAAAGGTCCGGAGGATTTATCTCTTTTTTGCCGTAATCATACCCAGGATTCGGTTTAAGTCTTCTATTGAGTAATATTCTATCTGGATGGTGCCGCGCTTCTTGCCGTGGAATATCTTCACGCGCGTACCCAGGGCCTGCTGCATCTCGGCCGCTATACTGTCAAGGTTATGATCATGCTTGGCGGGCTTTTTTTGCGTTCCCGCCTCGACGCGCCTGCGCTCAACAAGCCTTTCGGTCTCGCGCACCGACAGGCCCTTGTTTATAACGATGTTGCAGGCCCTGTATTGCTCATTTTCCGTCGGAAGCCCCAAAAGCGCTTTTGCGTGCCCCGCCGTAATGGCGCCTTTCAAAACGCACTCCTGGACCTTCTGCGGCAGCCCCAATAATCTGATCGCATTGGATATAGTCGACTTGTCCTTCCCCAGCGTCTGCGCTATCTTGTCCTGTGTGAAATTAAATTCCGTCGTAAGGCGCTCAAAAGCTTTCGCCTCTTCTATGGGGTTCAGCTCTTCGCGCTGTATATTTTCTATGAGCGCGATCTCCAGCATATCGACGTCGTTAACGTCCTTGATTATAGCCGGGATATTTTCCAGCTTGAGCATCGCGGCCGCGCGAAGACGGCGTTCACCGGCGATCAATTCGTAACCATCAATGGCCCTGCGCACAAGCACAGGTTGTATGACGCCTTTTTCTTTTATGGAATTAACCAAGTCGTTAAGCTTTTCTCTGTTAAATTCCGCTCTCGGCTGATATTTGTTTGCTTTAACTTGAGACAGCGGAATTTGCATGACAGTTTCTGCTGAATTTTTCATAAAGACTATCTCACGCTGCGGTATCAATGCGCTTAAACCCCTGCCCAATGCTCGCTTTTCTGTCATTTAATTTCTCCTGTTTGTGTCATTGGAGGAGGCCTTTAGGCCGACGAAGCAATCTCGTTTTCAGCATTTGAGATTGCTTCGCTCCCTTCGGTCGCTCGCAATGACGAGTTAGAAATACTATCTTTTTTAATGCCTAATAATTCATTTGTAAAGTCCTCATATTTTCTTGCGGCTATCGAGGCCTTATCGTACAACGCTATCGGTTTTCCGAATCCCGGGGCCTCGGCCAACCGGATATTTCTCGGGATCACGGTGTTATATACTTTGGTATTAAAAAACTTTTTAACTTCATCGATCACTTCGTTTGTTAAGTTGGTGCGATAGTCTGCCATTGTAAGTAAAACACCTTCGATTTCTAAATCTGGATTTATATTCTCTTTAACAAGATTTATTGTATTCACCAATTGGCCCAAGCCTTCGAGCGCATAGTATTCACACTGTATCGGGATCAGCACCGAATTTGCGGCGGAAAGGGCATTTACCGTCAGCAAGCCCAGCGAAGGAGGACAATCTATCAATATGAAATCGAAATCGTTTAAAAGGCCTGCCAGAGCCTTTTTAAGCTTATGCTCACGGCCCAATGTACTGACGAGCTCCACTTCGGCTCCGGTGAGACTCAGATTGGACGGGAGGAGCGATAAATTGTCGATCTGTGTGCCGATCATGATGGACTTTGGATCTGCATCGTCAATTAAGATATGATATATACTGTGCTTGATGTCGTGCTTATTGATCCCGAGTCCGCTGGTGGCATTGCCCTGGGGGTCGATATCGATCAGAAGGATCTTTTTTCCGGATAAAGCGAGATACGCGGCGAGATTTATCGCGGTCGTCGTCTTGCCGACGCCGCCTTTTTGATTGCAAAGCGCTATTACTTTTGCCATATTACTCAGGATCGACTTTCCCCGTGAAAACTGGCCCTTTA
>JAUYPN010000066.1 GCA_030695725.1 Candidatus Omnitrophota bacterium | reverse complement strand
CGCTTTAATGCTCAATCAACCCGGGCGGGACTCCCCATAAGGGAAACCCAATGGTTTCCCTTATGGCGTCCAGCCTTCGGCTGGACTGTTATCCCTTCCTTAGCAATCCATAGACTATCTTTAGGGAAAAACACGGTGTTTTTCCCTAAAACCCTTTTCCCGGTTCTCGTCCAGCGCGGCTCATTCAACAAGAAAGCCCTCCTGAGTATTATCTCAAGAGGGCTTACAATATGGTGAGCCGCGCTGGACTCGAACCAGCCACAACCACATTAAAAGTGTGGTGCTCTACCAGATGAGCTAGCGGCCCGCCTTCGTAATCAATATGCACTAGACGGTGTGCTTCGGCGGGCTTCGCCCACTGAAGTCATTATCCTTGAATCTCTTTCTCTTTGGCTGCGAGGAAAGTGTCTATGTCTTTTATGAACTTATCGGTAAGTTTTTGTATCTCTTCCTGAGAATGGAACCTCTCGTCTTCGGTGACCGCCTTATCCTTTTCAAGCTTTCTTATGTGCTCGACGGCCGAGTGGCGGCACGTTCTCAAAGATACTCTGCCGTCCTCCGCGATCTTCTTTAAGACTTTATCAAGTTCCTCGCGCCTTTCGTCGGTCAGGGACGGTATCGATAATCTTATGGACTTGCCGTCATTGGTCGGAGATATACCTATGTCTGATTTAAGGATGGCTCTCTCTATTTCCGTCAAGACGTTCTTGTCCCATGGTTGTATCATTATAAGCCTCGCATCCGGAGTGGTTATGCTGGCTACTTGGCGCAGCGGAGTAGGCGCTCCGTAATAATCCACCTTCAAAGTCTCGACTAAAGCCGTGGAGGCCCTTCCTGTCCTCACGACGGAGAATTCCCTCTGCGTAGCTTCCAGGGTCTTCTTCATCTTGATTTCTGTGTCTTTTATAACTTCTTTGGCATTCATATCGTCATCCTCACTTCTTTACGGTTGTACCTATTCTTTCGCCCATTATTACCCTTTTGATATTTCCGCTCTTCTTCATACTGAAGACTATTATGGGAAGCTCGTTGTCCATGCAGAGGCTCGTCGCGGTGGCATCCATCACTTTCAGTCCCTTTTTAAGGACATCTATGTAGCGCAGAGTTTCGTATCGCTTGGCATTCTTATTCTTGACCGGATCGGATGAATAGACGCCGTCCACTTTTGTGGCCTTCAGAATGACTTCAGCGCCTATCTCTATGGCCCTTAACGCCGCGGTGGTATCTGTCGTAAAATAGGGGTTGCCGGTGCCTCCGGCAAATATAACGACCCGGCCCTTCTCCAGATGCCTTATGGCGCGGCGCCTGATGTAGGGCTCGGCGAGCGCTTCCATCTCTATGGCCGACTGGACGCGCGTGAATACGCCGTTCTTCTCGAGCGCATCCTGTAAAGCCAGGGCATTCAGTACCGTGGCAAGCATACCCATATAATCGGCGCTTGCTCTGTCCATGCCTTTGGTCGATCCGGCGATGCCCCTGAAGATGTTGCCGCCGCCGATCACGACCGCCATCTCAACGCCTAAGGACTTCACTTCTTTGATCTGCCGGGCTATCGAAATGAGGACGTTATAATCTATGCCGTAACCGAGATTACCCTGCAGGGCTTCGCCGCTTAATTTGAGTACTACGCGTTTGAATGCCGGTCTCTTCATTAAATTAATTTTCTTCACCCAAGTTCCAGCGCACGAACCTCTTTATCACTATATTCTCGCCTATCTTGGCGATCATCGATATCAATATGTCTTTCACTTTGAGATTCGTATCTTTTATGAAAGGCTGTTCCAATAGACAGGCGTCCTCGAAGAATTTATTGAGCTTGCCCTCAGTTATCTTTTCGATGGCGGCGGCCGGTTTGTCCTTAATCTGAGCCTTTATTATCTCGGTCTCCTTAGTTATTGAACCCGCCGGGACATCGGATTTATTCAAATAGAGAGGGCTCGACGCCGCGATCTGCATCGCTATATCTTTCACAAACGATTTGAAGTCATCGTTCCTTGCCACAAAATCGGATTCACAATTCACTTCCACCATAACCCCTATCTTACCGCCAAGGTGTATATAACTCTCTATGCGCCCTTCTTTGGCAGTGCGCCCGGCCTTCTTGGAGGCCAGTACAGCGCCATGCTTCCTCAATATCTCTATAGCCTTATCTATGTCCCCGCCGGACTCTTTTAACGCCTTCTTGCAATCCACAACACCGGCGCTCGTCTTATCCCTGAGCTTCTTTATTGCGTCCATCATGACTATCATTCTCCTCGTTTTCGTACAGCGTACTGCGTACAGCGTACTGCGTTTATTTTATTGGTTTCTTTTTAGGGCCCTTCTTTATCGGCTCGTCCTTAGGCAGCCCTTCCCCCTCTTTAAGCTTCAGATCGCCCTCGACAAGCTCTTCGACCTCTTCGTCGATGACCTTTACTTCTTCACCGTCGGCCGCCTCGGCCTTCTGGGCCTCTTCCTCTTTGGCCTTGCCGGCTGCAAATTTCTGGCGGCCCCCAAGAACGCTGTCGGCAACAATGGACATTATCAGCTTTATCGACCGTATAGCGTCATCATTGCCCGGGATAGGGTAATCTATGACATCCGGATCACAGTTGGTATCGACCAGCGCCACTATTGGTATGCCGATCTTCCTGGCTTCCTTTACCGCTATATCCTCTTTCTTGGAATCGATGACGAACATGGCCTTGGGAAGCTTGCCCATCGCGCGTATCCCCTCCAGATTCTTATTGAGCTTAAAGGCTTCCTTGTTAAGCTGAGATATTTCCTTCTTAGATATCTTATCGAACCTGCCGTCTTCCCTCATAGTCTCGATATCTTCGAGGCGCTTTATGCTCTTCTTGATCGTCTGGAAATTTGTGAGCATGCCGCCGAGCCATCGCTGATTTACGTAGAACATGCCGCATCTCGAGGCCTCTTCCTTCACTATCTCCTGAGCCTGCTTCTTCGTGCCCACGAAGAGTATACTGCCGCCCTCCGATGTCACCTTGTTTAAGAAGTCGCACGCTTTAAGGATAGCTCCCTGAGTCTTCTCAAGATCTATGATGTAGATCTTGTTCTTCTCGCCGAAGATGTACTTCTTCATTTTGGGGTTCCAACGTTTAGTCTCATGCCCGAAGTGCACCCCCGCCTCAAGCAGACTCTTCATCAATGCTGATTCTACCATCTCTTATATTACCCGCCTTTCTTGAACAGAACTTAACATTATATCAACAACTTCCTTATTTTCAACCTAAATCTATCTTACCTTATGAATGCCGCGCCGAACTGCATGTCGTACAACCTCTTGTAAAGACCTTCTTTTTGTATCAGGATATCGTGTGGACCCGTATCCACTATGCGGCCCTCATCCAGAACATATATCCTGGTGGCATGTTTTATCGTGCTTAAGCGGTGCGCTATGGCAAATACGGTCCTGCCCTTCATCATCCTGTCTATGGCTTCCTGGACGAGCACCTCCGATTCGGTGTCGAGCTGCGATGTGGCCTCATCCAGTATAAGTATAGGTGAATTTTTAAATACCGCCCTGGCTATGGACAGGCGCTGTTTCTCTCCGCCGGAAAGCCTGAAACCGCGCTCTCCCACTATCGTTTCGTACCCCTGGGGCATCTTCATTATAAAAGAATGCGCGTTGGCGATTTCCGCAGCCCTTATGATATCTTTCATGTCCGGGTTATCGCAGCCGTAGGATATATTATACGCCACCGTCTCGTTGAAGAGGATCGTCTCCTGAGTCACTATGCTTATCTGGGCCCTTAAAGATTTCAAAGTATAATCGCGTATATCGACGCCGTCTATGGTAAGCGCGCCCTTCGTCACATCGTAGAAACGCGGCAGGAGGTTCACGAGCGTCGTCTTGCCCACGCCCGAGGGGCCTACGAAAGCCGCTATCTCGCCGGCCCTGACTTCCAGGTTTACGTCCTTTAACACTAACTTGTCATCGTAGCCGAACGAGACATTATTGAGCTTCACGGAATTTTTGAATTTCGGCATCAGGACAGCATCCGGTTTTTCAACAACCGTATCTTTGGTATCGAGGACCTCGAATATTCTCGACGCCGCCGCGAGCGCCTGCTGGTTTATGCTGTACACGTTCGTCAGACGCTTGATGGGTTTCATGAGCGAGAGGATGCTTGCCAGAAAAGTGACGAACGCTCCCGCCGACAACGCGCCGGAGACTATCTCTTTGCCGGCAACCCACAGGATAATGGCTATACAGAACATCCCGGCGAACTCTGTGATGGGGCTGACGACGCTGACTCTCTTCACCGACTTCATGGCAAGCCTGTAGAACTGCTGGTTCTGATTTTTGAAACGCTCCGACTCACGGCGCTCCATAGAAAAAGCCTTGACCATGCGTATGCCCGATATCGTCTCATGCAGAGTGGTGGTGATATCCGCCATGCTCTCCTGGGACTGCCTGGAGATCGATTTGAGGCGCTTGCCTATCTTTACAACAGGATAGATGACGAGCGGGAATAGTATCATGCTTATGGATATCAGGCCCCAGGATATCGAAAAATACGCTTTAACCATGAAGACAAGGCCTATGTAGACGACCAATTGTATGGGCTGATAGAGCATATCGGTAAGCCCCGTGGAGATGCAGTCTCTTATAACGGCGGCGTCGTTCGTGATACGGCTCATCAGTTTGCCGGTGGGGTTCTTCGAGTAAAAATCCATCGGAAGGCTCAATAATTTGTCGTAGATGGCATTCTTTACATCCCTGATGACGCGCTGGGAGACATCGCTCATGAGATATGTCTGGAAGTATTCGAACAGATTCCTGAAGAGCCAGAATATCATGACCAATATGGTCATCCAGTTGAGGATATCCATCGGAGACATTGAATTTACGAAACCTATAACGGACCTCACCTGATCGGGGACGACCACACCTGCCGGTATTACCATCTTTTTACCGGTTATGACATTATCTATTAGCGGTATTATCATGCTTATGGAAACGCCGGAAAATGCGGAAGTGCCTATCATACATAGGGTTGCGAGCGCCAAAACCCATACGTGAGGCATAACGAACTTGATAAGTCTTATGTATTCCTTCATAATCTGAACGCATATGATACCACAACGGGGAGGCTTTGTCAATTAGTCTACTGAAGGGCGAAGCAGAAAGCTTGCCAATGCGCCCGATAAGTGCTATAATTTCTTCCGATATGAGTAAAATAAAAGTCGGTATCGTGGGCGTTGGCCATCTCGGCTCCATACATGCCAAAGTGTACTCGAAGATGAACAATGTGGAACTCGTTGGCGTGTGTGATTGCAACCTGGGGCGCGCTCTTGAAGTAGGGAAGAAATATAAGACGCGCAGTTTTGCGGATTATGAGGATCTGTTCGACAAGGTAGACGCCGCGAGCATAGTGGTCCCCACAAGCCTCCATTACAACGTCGCTAAGGAGTTCCTGAGCCGCGGCATACATGTCTTGATAGAAAAACCGATAACGAAGACGCTCTCAGAGGCCGATGAACTGATAGAGATAGCTAAGAGCAAAGACCTCATCATACAGGTCGGCCATGTGGAGAGGTTTAATGCGGCAGTCCTGGCGCTTGAGAAATACTTAAAGAAACCGAAATTTGTAGAATGCCAAAGGCTGGGGCCATTCCACAAAAGGGTGGATGATGTGGGGGTGGTGCTCGACCTCATGATCCACGACATAGATATCGTGCTGGGTCTCATAGAACAGGATGTCGTGAATATAGAAGCCGTGGGCTTAAGCACCATGTCCGATTTTGAAGATGTGGCGAACGTCAGGCTCACCTTTGAGGACGGCACTATAGCGGATATCACCGCATCCAGGGTCACGAAAGACGTCGTGAGGAAGATCCGGATATTCCAGGAGGAGTCGTACATATCGTTAGATTACCTTGATCAGGAAGTCACCATATTCAAGAAGACCGGAAACAAGATATTGAAAGAAAAGGTAAAGGTCAAGAAGGTCCTGCCTCTCAACGAGGAGCTGGAATCCTTCGCGGAATGCGTACGGCACCATAAAAAACCTATAGTTTCCGGTATCGAAGGAAGGCGCGCCCTTCAGGTCGCGCTGGCAATAATCGAAAAGATAAACCCTTCGGCAAAAGCTCAGGGTTAATCCTGAGCGAAGCCGAAGGATAAAACCCACCGGGCAATAATGGTTCTGCTCCGCACATGGATGTGTTTAGTCTGGATAGGCTTCGCAGGAACCCATTCCTTCGAAGCCCTAACTCAGTTAAGCCTATGAAGGGCGAAGAAGAATGGTAAGATCGGTCCTCATAGTAGCCGGCGAACCCTCAGGAGACCTCCACGCCTCCAATTTAGTCAAGGATCTAAAAGCGCTCGATACGGATCTAAAATTTTTCGGCCTGGGGGGCCTTCTCTGCAAAGAGGCCGGCGTCGATATAGATTTTGATATATCAAAACTCGCCGTAGTGGCCTTAGTCGATGTGCTGATGAATATATTCACGATAGGAAAAGTCTTTAAAGGCATCCTGAAAAAAGTCGATTCAAAAAAATGCGACCTAGCGATATTAGTCGATTACCCCGGTTTTAATTTAAGGCTCGCCCGAGAACTGAAGAAGAGAAATATTCCTGTAATATACTATATAAGCCCGCAGATATGGGCATGGGGCGAGAACAGGATCGAGATAATAAAGAGATGCGTCGGGAAGATGCTGGTATTCTTCAGGTTCGAAGAAGACCTGTATAAAAAGAACGGGATCGATGCCGAGTTTGTGGGCAACCCTCTTCTGGAGACGGTAAAGATAACCCTGCCGAAAGATGAGATATTAAAAAAGTACAACCTGTCGAAGACCAAGCCCATAATAGCGTTGCTGCCCGGCTCAAGGGCCATGGAGGTAAAGACACTTCTTAAGATAATGGCAGGTACCGCCGGAATGATCGCCAAAGAGCTTCCCGGCGCGCAGTTCGTGATCGCAAAATATAAAAATCTGCCCTCGACGCTTTACGAGGAAGCCCTCAAGGGCTCGTCCCCAGATATAAGGATCTCCGACGGAGACGCTTACAACATATTAAGCGTATCCGACTTTGCAATCGTCGCGTCCGGCACGGCTACGCTGGAGACGGCCATCATAGGTACGCCTTTCGTAATAACATATAGAGTGGGGCTCGTCAACTACATCGCGTACAAAATAGTCGCCAAGAGCAAGGTCTTAGGGCTCGTGAATTGGATCGCGGGCAAGGTTATCGTGCCGGAATTTCTGCAGTATGACGCTACGCCCGAAAAGCTATCTAGAGCCGCTCTCGAAATAATCCGCAACGATTCAAAAAAATCCGCAATGATCGCGGAGCTGAAAAAAGTCAAAGATTCTCTCGGCCCCCCCGGCGCCTCCCATCGCGCCGCCCTCGCAATCCTGCCATATCTACAATAAGTTTCCTAGCACCTAATCCAATGGTAGTTTTAAATCTTAGTAGGCATAGACCTTGCGGGGCCCCGCAAGGTCCGCCAACTGAAGTTGGATATATGGGAACCATGTCGCCGGTATGATATTTGTTGATAGCGTATGTAGGGGACTAGATAACTATTATACTCAGGCCGGACTCATCGGCCAACCTGATCGCTTCTTCTTTATTCATCAGGAAGGTTCGCTTCTGTTCTAATGCAAGAACTTTCCCTCTATTCTGAATTATCGCCTTAACGGTCTCGAGCCCGACGAGCGGAACATCAAATCTCGCATCCTGAGAGGGTCTGGCCATCTTCACGACGGTGAATCCGCCGTCCACAAGTTTTCCCGCCCTCACTATAGTCTCGTCGGTCCCCTCTACGGCCTCAAGGGCGATAACCGTCTTATCCTTCACGATAACGGTCTGGCCTATATCGAATCGGGCGAGTTCCGACGCGACTTTACGCCCGTACTCGACGTCCAGCTCCTCTTCTTTGGCGGGTATTCTTTTCGTCAATATGCTTTTGGCGGGTATCAATTCTTCCAGATACGGAGTCGGATCTATTATCTCTATGCCTACCGTCTTGACAAGGCCGGCCACTCCCTTTAATATATTGTAGTCTTTCTTCCCGCCGGAAGACCCGACTATTTTTTTCGATTCGTCATCGAACTTGCCGCTATCTTTAAAGAGCATCTCTTTCCTGATCTTGCCCAGAAGCGCGATCTTGCGCAGTCTCTGCGTAACCGCCAGAAGCATGGCCTTCTTCAGGTCGCCCCATTCGAACCAGTAAACTTTCTCGACATACTTTTCAAGCTCTTCCGATGTCACGCCTTTAAGGCCCAGGGCTATTACCGTATCGCCCATCTCTTTGGCTTTTTTGGCGAATATTAAAGGCAGCTCGCCGTTTCCAGCGACTAATCCGATTCTTGCCATATTATCCGTTCGACAGAAATTTTTGTGAGTGGTTCATGGGGTCACGAAGGCGAACATCATTTCCGCCTCTGTAACCACCCCGCCGTCAACTTTGGCGGTAGCTTTGACCTGCATTACACTGAGCTTTGTCTTCAAGATCTCTACCTCTATTATGAGCTGATCGCCCGGCACTACGGGTTTTCTGAATTTCGCCTCCTTGATGCTTAAGAAATACGCCAGTTTTCCCCGGTTTTCGGGAAGATTCAGGGCGCCGACGCCGCCAACCTGAGCCATCGCCTCCAGTATAAGGACGCCCGGCATTATTGGATGGCCCGGAAAGTGCCCCTGGAAGAAGGGCTCGTTTATGGTGACGTTCTTTAAGCCTACTATCTTTTTATCGGTCGACTCTATTATCCTGTCTACGAGCAAAAAGGGGTATCTGTGCGGCAGGATCTTCTGGATCATATTTATGTCTAACGGCTTGCCTTTTACATTAAGCTCTGCGTTACCCATCTTTCCTCCTCATCATTACAGTTTACAGCTTATAGCTTAAAGCTTTTTTAACTTCTTCACCAACTCCATATTAAGACCATGGCCGCTCTTTACGGCTACGACATGGCCCTCTATCGGCATGCCCGCGAGGCTTAAGTCCCCCATGAGATCGAGAATCTTATGCCTCACATGCTCGTCGGGAAATCTTAAGGAGTTCTTAAAAGGGCCTCCTTTACTCATTACGAGCGTATTATCGTGATCGGCGCCCCTGCCGAAACCAAACGCCAAAAGGAGAAGCGCCTCTCTCTTCATGCAAAATGTCCGGGCAGGCGCTATTTCGCGCCTGAAGACCTCTTCGGAGATATCGAGGCTTAAAAACTGGTTCCCTATGCTCGGCAGAGGGTACGATAAAAAGTACGAAATACGCAATCCCGGGTGTGGAAAAACAGCTAAAAACGAATCTCTTCCCCCGCACCAGACCGGCCTCTCTATAGCCAGATTTTTGGACAGGGCGTCCTGCTCTATTATATCGGCATGATCGAGTAGCTCCACATAATCTTTGGCGCTTCCGTCGAGTGAGGGCAGCTCCCGACCGCTTATCTCCACAGCTATATTACTTATCCCCAGCCCCGACAGGGCTGCCAGAAGGTGCTCCGTCGTCTGGATCTCGGCCGCAGCGCTTCCTATAACGGTCCTGCGCCGCTTAAGGGCGACGCCGTCGAGAGATAACGACCGTATGTTGATGACCGGCCTATCGGGCAGGTCCGTCCTTATAAAATTTATCCCGCTATTAGCGGGAGAGCCTTTAAGAACTAGTTTTGTTTTGGAACCTGTCTGAAGGCCCCTGCCTTCTATAGTCACAGAATTTTTTATCGTTTTTTGTCGGGAGGTCACTTCTTCTCGTATTCTTTTAGTTTCGCCTCCAGCGCCCCTACCCGTTTAAATAATTTCGGCAAAAGCCCCATACACGCTACCATATCTCTGGCCTTGTCAATAGGCCTGGCCGGATGGCCGAAGAGCACTGTCTTCGGCTTGAGGAAAGACTTCGTTATCCCTGTTTGGCCGCCTGCCATTACAAAATCTCCCAGCTTTACGTGGTCCGTAACGCCGACCTGACCTCCGAAAACGACATTTCTGCCCAATGTAGAACTTCCGGCTATTCCGGCCTGCGCCGCGATAAGGCAATAGGGGCCTATGATGACATTATGGGCGATCTGACACAGGTTGTCTATCTTGGAGCCTCTCCCTATTACGGTCTTGTTGAATCTGGCCCTATCTATAGCTACACAGGAACCTATCTCCACATCGTCCTCTATGACCACGGTTCCCAGCTGCGGGATCTTGAAATGCGTGCCGTCCCTTTGGGTGTCATAACCGAATCCGTCTCCGCCGATGGTGCTGGAAGGATGAATTATAACCCTGCTGCCGATAGATATGGACTCGCGGATGATCACGTGCGGATATATTATACAGCCGTTCCCGATCTTTGAATTTTTTCCGATATAGGAGAACGGATATATGACCGTATCATCGCCTATCGATACCTTGTCCGCAATGACCACGTACGGGCCCACCGAGACATTCTTGCCCAGGACAGCGCTCTTGGATATTACGGACGTTTCATGGATGCCTTTAGGATGAGGAATACTGTCGGGGTTGATGTACTCTATGATTTTCGAGAAAGCCACGGACGGATTTTCAACCTTTATCAGCGGCTTATTAAAAGGTCCCTTTACGTCTTTCGGAACAATAACACAGGAGGCCTTCGTAGAATCTATGAGAGCTTCGTCCTTGGAGTTTATTATAAAAGCGAGCTCTCCCTTTATTGCCTCCTGTATACCGTTTATCCCGCTCACCGAAACCGCGCCGTCGCCCAGAAGTTCACCGCTGACGAACGCGGCTATCTCTTTTAATGTCTTTGACATAACTATTAAGGGAGCTCCTACTTCTTGGCGGTATTCAGCCTCTTAACCACTTCAGCCGTAATGTCGAGCTCGGGGCCCGCGAAGAGCACAGTCTGCTTTATCAGGACTATGTCATAGCCGGCTTCTTTGGAATAGGCTGATATCACCGCGTCTATATCCTTCTGTATCTCACCGAGCATCTGATTTCTCTGTTTTATCAGCTCGTCGCGGACTTTTCTGTCGAATTCCTGAAGGTTCGCTATCTTACCGTCTATTATCGTCTGCTTTTCGGCTTTCGCTTTATCCGATAATAACGCCTGCTCGTCTTTCAGCTTTCTGATCTCGTCCACGAACTTCTGTCTTTCGGCGTCTTTCGCCTTCACCTGCACTTCAAAGGTCTTTTCAAAATCTTTTGTCTTGGCGTATTCATCCGAAACTTTCGCAAGATCCACGTAACCTATCTTGTATTCCTTCGCGAAAGCGTCGCCTGGGGTAAAAACAACGCACACAGCCGCAATAACCACCATCGCCGCTACTAAACCTAATTTCTTCAACATGTTCCCTCTCCTTTCGTTTTTTAGAAACCCCTGCTTATACTGAAATAGAACTCGCCTTCTTTGGTATCACTATGGTTCTTAGTGAGAGGATAGCCCCAATCCAACCTGAACGGGCCTACCGGGGTATTTACCCTTATGCCGACACCGGCGCCGGACTTATAATCGCCGCTCTTCAGAAAATCCGCGCTCTTCGCCCAAACATTACCGATATCGTAAAAGATGGCGCCCTTCAATATCTTCTCATAGATCGGGAACGTGACTTCGGCATTGCCTATCAGCAACGATTCGCCTCCTATAGGCTCGTCTGAACCCGGGTCGCGGGGACCGACTTTTCGTTCCTTATATCCGCGGATCGTATTGGCGCCGCCGGCGAAGAATCTCTCGTATATGGGAACGAAATGCGATTTTCCGTAAGGAGAGGACCATCCGGCGCGGGCCTTCAGCTCCACAACAAACTTTTCAAAAAACGTGCCGTATAGAGCGGCTGTCGCGGTCCCTTTCACGTATTCCTTGTCGCCCATGAATACACCGCCGGCGTCTTCTATAGTTCCGTTGATTATATACCCGTGTCCGGGGTTGTATATATTGTCTCTTGTGTCCTGAGTCAATTGCAGGGATCCGGCCGAGACCACTTTTGAGCCTTCTTCATCCTTGAAGTCCCGTGAAGCATAATCCGGCACGCTTCCTATCTTTATGTATTCTAATCTATACATACCGTCAGCTCTCAGGTGTTCTGTAAGCTCTTTTCCGATCTTTACGTCACCGCCGGTCCTGGTTTCATCATAAGCCCAACCAACATCCAACTGGCGCGTATGGCTGGTGCGGTACAGGTCGAATCCGAAGAGGTAAGGCCAGCCGAATATCCAGGGATCTACCCATCCGATGTTGTAGTTCTGCCTCACCATACCGATCTCGGCCCTGACGGTAAGCTGCTGCCCGCCTCCGGTAAATGTGGGAAAGTTGAGCGCGTCGAAATTCTTCTGCCCTATCTCCACAAAACCGAGGAACTGGTCTATGGAACTGTAGCCGCCGCCGAACGAGAACTCCCCGGTCTTTGTCTCTTTTACATCCACTATCAGGTTATGGACCTGCGGCACCGATGAAGGCTCGGTATCAAAACTTATATCCTCAAACAGCCCCAGGTTATACAGCCTATCCTTTGACCGCTTGATCTTCGAACCATCGAACTTATCGCCCGGGTATATCCTGAGCTCCCTGCGGATTATTATCTCTCTGGTCTTCGTATTGCCGCGTATGATGATCTTGCCCACATAGACCGCCTCTTTGGGGTCTATGGTGTAGATTATATCCATGCTGTTCGTCGCCTGGTTCACATTCTGATCCACGTCGACCACAGCATCCATGTATCCGTGGGTATAATACAGGTCCCGTACCGCGAGCATGTCGTTTCTCAGCTCTCTCCTGGAGAAAGACTTTCCGGATTTCATCTTGATCTTGGAGCGTATATCTTTTTCAGGCAACATTATATTGCCCGCGATGCTTATTACCCCTACGAGATACTGCTTGCCCTCAGCCACATCGAAAGTTACAAAGAGCTGTGTTCCGTCTTCGCTATAATCGAGCTTCGGGGCCACTTCGACGTCAAGAAATCCTATGTCATCGTAGAGGGACCTTATCCTGTCCGCGTCCTCTTCGAGAACTTCTTCCTTAAATATGCCGGGATTGAATAACCACGCCGGTTTCGTGCCAAGCACCTTTATTATGTTGGCTGACTTAAGGCGCGCGTTCCCTATGATATTTACTTTCGAAACGCTGATTTTCTTCCTTTCATCTACCACTATGGTGATTCTGGTCTTATTTAATTCCTTATCTACGTCAAGCTCGTACTTCACTTCCGCTCCCGGATAGCCCTTCTTCACGTAGAGGGTTCTTATCTCGGCTATATCCTGGGCGAGCATCGGCATATTCAGCATCTCGTCCGGTTTGGACTTCATCGCCTGTTTCAGCCTCTGCGCCGTATACGCCTTATTTCCTTTAAACGCAATATCGCCTATGACGGTCTTCTCTTCCACCATCAGCGTTACTTTAAGGCCGTCTTCGTAGTTTTCGGCGTCGATGGAGACGTCGGTAAAGTATTCGGTCGCGTAAAGCCTCTTCAGGTCCTCGTTTATCACTATCTGGCTGAATTCATCGCCTATCTTGGTCTTTATCTTGGAAAGGATCGTCTCGGCGGATATGGCCCTGTTATTGGTTACCGCTATTGCCTTTATTATCTTGCCTTCGTTGTTCTGGTCCTCCGAATACGAGATATCCACTATGGAAAATTGCATGAGGCCTGTGCAAAGAAGTACCGCTAAAACCGCTTTGAACAATTTCGTCATTTTATACCCTCTCCATGTCTGCGTCGGCATTTTCAATGCCTACAAAATCTTCGGAACGATTCATCAGGTTCTCAAACCTCATATATTCACCCACGAAAGTGAGATTTATGCTTCCCACGGGGCCGTTCCTCTGCTTTGCTACGATGATCTCAGCTACGCCCTTGTTCTCTTCCGTAGGATTATAGTATTCTTCCCTCAATAAAAGGATCACGACATCGGCGTCCTGTTCTATGGCGCCGGACTCTCTCAAGTCCGATAATTGCGGCCTGTGATCGGACCTCTGTTCGACCGCGCGGGAGAGCTGGCTTATCGCTATCAGGGGAACCTTAAGCTCTCTTGCCAAGGCTTTCAGAGACCTCGATATTTCCGATATCTCCTGCTGTCTGTTGTCGGAACCGTACGGCCCCTGCATGAGCTGTAAATAGTCTAGTACTATCAGTTGTATATCGTGCTGGGCTTTTAATCGTCTCGCTTTGGCGCGGATCTCCATTACCGATACCCCAGGGGTGTCGTCGATAAATATCGGCGCTTCGGAGAGCTTGCCTGCGGCGGTAACGAGGCGCGGCCAGTCGGCCTGCGACAGAAAACCCGTCCTCACTTTATGCGCGTCCACTCTTGCGTGGGAGCAGAGCATCCTCTGGACGAGCTGCTCCTTGGACATTTCGAGCGAGAAGAAAGCGACCGGTTTCTTTTCCACGACTCCCGCATGCTCCGCTATGCATGCGGCGAGGGCGCTCTTGCCCATGGACGGGCGTCCCGCTATGACTATAAGATCCGAAGGCTGAAGGCCCGCCGTCTTCATATCCAGGTCCCTGAAGCCCGTCGCAAGTCCCGTTATATTCTCTTTCCTCTGATAGAGGTTATCGATCGTCTCTATCGAACTTCTTATGATATCCCTCAAAGGGACCGATCTCGATTCGATCTTCCTGGAAGCTATGTCAAATATTATTTGTTCGGCTTTATCCACCAGAGTATCGGCGTCATGAGAAGCATTGTAGCATTCGGCGGCTATCTGGGTCGACGCGTTGATGAGACTTCTCAGGATATGCTTCTCTTTGACTATCTTCACATAGTGGACTATATTCGCCGCTGTGGGGATGCCGGAGGCTATGCTCGTTATATAGGAAGGCCCGCCCGCGTCATCAAGAGCGTTATTCTTCTTCAACTCCTCCACCACCGTGATGAGGTCCACGGCCCTGTTCTCGTCAAATAATTTTATGATGGCCGAGTATATCTTTTTGTGGGCGTCCTTGTAGAAGTAGGACTGGTTGAGCATTTCGATGGCCAGAGCCGTGGCTTCGCGGTCCAATAACATCGACCCCAGAACGGCCATTTCAGCTTCAAGGCTTTGAGGAGGTAACTTCTCGACTGTCTCCTGTGGAGGCATAATTCTCTTTGTTATTGCTCTTCTTTAACGATCCAGACCCTTAACGATGCCTTGACTTCCGGATGAATCTTCACTCCCACCTGATAAACTCCGAGTTTCTTTATCGGTTCATCCAGTACGATATCTTTCTTGTCTACAGTGATCTTTTCATTCCCGAGGGCAGTCGATATCATTTCGGCGGTCACGGCGCCGAAGAGTTTCTCTTCTTCTCCGGCCTTGGCATTTATCGTTATGGATAACACCGCTATCGTTTGCGCAAGCGCCTTCGCTTCGTCCAGTTTTTTGGCGTCCTCCAGAGACTGCTTCTTCTTTAGCGACTCTAAAGTCTTCATATTCCCCGGAGTGGCTTCTTTCGCGACGTTCTTCGGAAAGAGGTAGTTCCTCGCGTATCCGTCTTTTACATTTACAACGTCGCCTATCCTACCGAGCCTCTCTACGGTCTGAGTAAGTATTACCTTCATATTAGTCCGCCACAAAAGGCAGTAGCGCCAACACGCGGGCTTTTTTGATCGCGGCCGCGAGCTGCCGCTGGTGTTTAGCGCAGGTGCCCGTTATTCTCGACGGCATGATCTTGCCGCGCTCGGTCAGGAGTTTCTGAAACTTCTGATAATCGAGATAATCTATCGCCTTTATCTTATCCATGCAGAATCTGCATGGCTTCTTCTTGTATACTTTCTTCTTCTTGTCGCCGTCTTTCCTCGGCTTTCTCTTCATCTCGAATCTTGACATTATTTCTCCTCGTTATAGGCCGCTAGAACGGCGGCTCGTCTGAATCGCCCGTCGCTGTCTTCGGGCCTTTGGCGCTCTCTTCAGCGCCCGGTATGGGGCTTATCTCTTCGTTAAGATTTATGGTGGCCACATCCTGGGGTACGGCGTCGCCTTTGGCGGACTGGTCGGGCCCCTTGCCCGCTGCGGAGCCTGCCCCTCTTAAAAACTGAACGTTATCGGCTATCACTTCCGTCGTGGAACGCTTCTGCCCGTCCTGGCCTTCCCAGCTTCTCGACTGAAGGCGGCCTTCAATGAATACCGGGCTGCCCTTTGACAGGTATTCGCCGCATACTTCGGCGCGGCGCCCCCATACGACGATCTTTATGAAGGAGACATCCTCCTTCTTCTCTCCCGCCTGGCTGGTATAAACTCTGTTTACAGCCACAGTGAACGTGGCAACGGCCGTACCGCTGGGCACATATCTCAGTTCCGGGTCTCTGGTAAGATTCCCTATCAACAGTACTTTGTTAAGGTTGGCTGCCATGGAAGCGTCTCCTATCTCCTGGTTATCATCGTGCGGAGTATATCGTCATTCAACCTGTATGCTTCTTCGAGTTTCGCTACAGCATCGGTGGGCGCTGAAAAGTCTAGCTTAAGGTAATGGCCTTCCTTGGCCTTCTTCACGGGGTATGCGAGAGCCCGCCTGCCCCACGGCTCCTCTTTTTTGACCGTTCCGCCGTGTTTCGTAACGCTGTCTGAAATGGCCTTGAAGACATTCTTCACATCTTCGTCCTTGATTTCAGGCTTTATAATGAATATTCCTTCGTAATTTTCCATCTTATCCTCTCGATTGTTAGATGATATTACCATACCTCATATTATAACTCAAGCTCTTTCACTCATGATGTAGCGGCTTTCTTCACATTGAACTTGTTCATGGCTGTGTCCATGCCCTTTATCAGCCAGCATTCAAGCGCTTCCCGCGCTAATGACAGAACATGGGAGACGTTCTTATGCTGATTCCGCTTAAAGGGCGTCAATACATAGCGCGTGATATCCCCTTTATGGACATCCGTAGCTATGCCGATCCTCAGACGCGCGAAGTCATCCCTGCCCAGAGAGGATATTATGGACTCTAATCCTTTGTGGCCGCCAGCAGAGCCCTTCTTCTTCATCCTTACTCTGCCGAGTTTCATGTTTATGTCATCGCAGACGACGATCAGGTCATCCGAGGGCCCTATCTCTTCGCGGACGATGTCACCCACAGTGTCACCGGAACGGTTCATATAAGTGTAAGGCAGCACCAATGCCACATCAACGCCCGCGATCTTGCCTCTGCCGATAAGAGCGGAATAACGCTTTTCTTTTATCTTTATCTTCTTCTCTTTCGCAAGATCCTGCAGTACGGCAAAGCCTACGTTGTGCTTTGTATTCTTATATTCCAAACCGGGATTACCGAGTCCGACGACGAATTTCATAAAGCCTACTTTTTCTCTTCCTTCTTCGCCGCATCCGCCTTCGGGGCCTCTTTCGCTTCGGCTTTCTTGCCTTCTTCGCCCTCTTCTTCAACTTCCTTCTTCTTCCTGATAAGTTCCGGCTCAGTTGATCCCGCTTCGACGGCGACTTCCTCTTTCGGAACCTCTACCTTGGGCGGCTTCACTATCATCGCTATCAGTTCCGGATCCGTAAGCACTTTAACGCCTTCGGGGGCCGTCACATTCTTAACGTATACGGCATCTCCTATCTTCAGCTTCGAGACATCGACTTCTATCTTTTCCGGAATATCGGTCGGAAGGCACTCTATCTGCAGTTCCCACATGACATGTTCAAGCGTGCCGCCTTCCTTCTTGCCTTCGGGTTCCCCGTGAGCCGTAAGAGGAACATTCACCTTCAGGGTTTCCGTGAGCGATATCTCGTTAAAATCGACATGCAGAACCTGGCTCTTTATCGGTTCGCGCTGTATCTCTTTTATTACCACCGTCTTGTCCTTCGCTTTTGGATCACCGCCCGTTATCTTGAGCGTAACGATGACGTTTTCACCGGCCTTGGTATGCAGAACTTCAGTCAGGTCCGCCGCGACAAGCTGTAATTTTAGCGCATCTTTGCCGCCTTTATAAACGACGGCGGGGATCATCTTCCTGCTTCTAAGGCCTTTGGCTATTCCTTTGCCGCTTCCTTCTCTTGTCTCAACCTTCAATATCACCTTCTCCATAAAAACAGACTCCTCCGATTTGTACCCTTATTTAAACAACACGCTGAGCGATTCCTCACAATGTATCCTTTTTATGGCCTCCGCCAACAACGACGCCACGGAGAGGACTTTTATCTTATTTATCATCTTTTCCTTACCGATGGGGATCGTATCGGTAACCACAAGCTCTTTTAAACGCGACTTTGATATTCTTTCGATCGCGGGCCCGCACAATACGGGATGAGTGATCGCGGCGTAGACTTCAAGCGCCCCCGCCTTTTTTATAGCGTCGACCGCCTCGACCAGCGATCCCGCCGTCGCCACCATATCATCCACTATCACGGCGACCTTCCCCTTCACATCGCCCATTATATGCATAACTTCCGCTTGTCTGTCATTTATCCGCCTCTTATCGACGATGGCGAGGCCGCATTTAAATCTTTTTGCATAGGCCCTGGCCGTCTTTATGCCTCCGACGTCGGGACTTACCACTACGAAATTTTCCTTCAGATTCATCCTCTTCCTGTAATCCGCGAATATCTTCACGGCAAAGAGATGGTCGAGCGGTATGTCGAAGAATCCCTGTATCTGGCCGGCATGCAGGTCCACGGTAAGGATCCTGTCGGCTCCGGCTACCGTCAGCAGATTTGCCACTAACTTTGCGGTTATCGGGACTCTCGGCTGGTCTTTTCTATCCTGGCGCGCGTATCCGAAATAGGGAAGAACGGCCGTTATGCGCTGGGCCGAAGAACGCCTCAGGGCGTCTATCATTATCAGGAGTTCCATGAGGTTCTCGTTCGCGGAGTCCGATGTGGATTGTACGACAAATACGTCGTGGCCGCGCACATTTTCATTTATCTTTACGCGTATCTCCCCGTCGGAAAAACGGTCTATTGACGCGCCTCCGAGCTTCACCTTCAGGTGTTTGCATATGTCAACAGCCAATTTTTTGTTCGAGTTCCCGGTAAAGATCAATAGGTGGTTCCTCATCGCCTGTCTCCCCTCTCCTTCGACGCGGCCTCTGCCTAACAAAGGCCTTGCTCAGGATAAAACCCATGAGCTTATCGATCGGTTTTTCTTCTGTCGCCGGACCTTCTTCTCAAAACTTTCGCAGGCACTCCCACTACGGTCGCGCCGTCTTTGACGTTAGTACCTCTTAAGATCACCGCGCCCGCGCCTACAAGGGCCTTCTTTCCTATTTTAACGGGGGCGATAATTATGGCTCCCACTCCTATGAAAGATGAGTCTCCTATAAAAGTCCTGCTCTTATTTTTGCCGTCATAATTGGCCGTTATGGCGCCGGCGCCGATGTTGACGTTTTTACCGACTTTGGCGTCGCCGAGGTACGTATGATGTTTGACTTTGGTGGAATCCGCGATCGTCGTCCTGACGAGCTCTACAAAATTACCTATTTCTGTTCCGTTACCTATCCTCGTCCCGCCGCGAAGACGCGCGAACGGACCTATGCGACAATTTTCTCCTATTTTTACATCGGACTCTATTATCGTGTTCGGATATATGATGGTATCTTTACCTATCTTCACGTCGGGATATATGGTCGTCGTCGCGGGATCCTGTATGGTGACTCCGGACGCCATCAACTCTTCCATAATTCTTTTCTTCATTACATTCGTGGCAGCGGCCAATTCGACCCTGGAATTGACGCCTATCATCTCATTTAAATCTTCCATGGCTATAGATTCCACTCTCTTTCCCCCGGCGGACAATATTCCGACCGTATCGGTAAGATAATACTCTCTTTTACTGTTATCGCAGCCTATCCCTTTGAGGGAGTCGAGCAGATCGGCGGACTTGAATACGCACGTGCCGACGTTTATCTCGTCTGTCTCTTTCTTGTATTCGCGCGCCTCGCTGTCCTCGGCTATCTTGATTATCCTCCCCGCCGTATCTCTTATTATCCTGCCGTATTCGGCGGGATCCCTTAACACCGCCGTAAGCAGCGTAAGGCTGGCACATGAATCCTTATGTTTTTCAATGAGCTTCTTGAGTGTCTCTGCCGTTATAAGCGGCGTATCGCCGTAGACCACCAGAACGTCTCCGGAGCGGCCGATCTCTCTCTTTGCGGCGCCGACGGCGTCGGCTGAACCCAGCAACTTCTTCTGCACTACGGTCTTTATTCCCGCGCCGTAAAAAAAGTCTCTCACCTTATCGCTTCCGAAGCCCGTCACGACCACTATATTCTTTACGGCAGCTTTGGATACCGCGCCGGTCACATAGGATATCATCGGTTTACCGAGGATCTCATGTAAAACCTTTGGTGTGTCGGACTTCATCCTCGTCCCGCGCCCTGCGGCAAGTACAATAGCAATCGTGTTCTTCATAACATTATCACAAATATTATTGGCCCTTCGGCGCGCTCACTTCGTTCGCTTGCTCAGGGCCATGGTGAGCAAACTAAAAATTGTTTTAACAATTTTTAGCGCGTCGAACCATGGTTGCCCAGCAAGGATTCGAACCTTGACGCCGAGACCCAAATTCTCGTGTGCTACCATTACACCACCGGGCAATTTAGCAAATTGCCAATTTACAGCTCTATATCATTCTCCTCTTCGACCACTTGTCGGAGGGGGGTTGTAGTTTCCGGGGTGGCCGGTACAGCCGGCCGAGATGGGCCTTGATGCCTCTCATTCTCGTATGCATCGAGAACCTTCTTCTGAATATACTCCCTGCATTCGGTTGTTATCGGATGCGCGATATCCTTGTGCTCTGACTGTCTCGACATCTCCTCGCCCGGGACCGGCGGCCTGAAAGGGGCCTGCGGCAGGGTGCCGCCGCATTGATTACAGAATTTGCTTCTTATGACGTTCCTAAAACCGCATTTCGGGCAGGGATCTTTAATCTTCCTCGAAGGCATTGCGACGAACAGGCCTTTATTCCCCTCTATGACTTTGACATTTCTGACGACGAACGCGTTGTCTAATGTAAGCGTCGCATAAGCCTTTAATTTTTTG
>JAUYPN010000064.1 GCA_030695725.1 Candidatus Omnitrophota bacterium | reverse complement strand
CCACGGTCTCGCTCGGGCTCATCGCCGCGCTGAAGAAGCGGTTCGAGCGCATCGGCTTTATCAAGCCCATCGGTCAGCGCTACCTGATGGAGCAAGGTTATAAGGTAGACGAGGACTCTGTCCTTATCGAAAAGGTCTTCGGGATAAAATGCAATATAAAGGACATGTCGCCCGTAGCCATAGACCGCGGATTTACCGAGCGATATATCGAGAAGGGCGCGGACGAGGACTATGCCAAGATCATAAAAGATTCTTTTGACAAAGTAGCCAAAGACAATGATCTCGTTATAATAGAGGGCACGGGCCATGCCGGCGTCGGCTCCGTATTCGGTTTTTCAAATGCCACGGTCGCCAACCTGCTCGAAGCCAATGTCCTGATGATATCTTCGGGCGGGGTAGGTAAGCCCATAGACGAAGTGATATTGAATAAGGCGCTTCTCGATAGAGAAAAGGTGAGCCTCGCGGGAGTCATAGTCAACAAAGTCCTGCCGGAAAAATATGACCGCATAGCGAACCTCGTGCGTAAAGGCATGAAGCAGAAAGATCTCGACGTCTTCGGCGTCCTCCCGCATCAGAAGATACTCGATATACCCACTATGCGTGAGATAAAGGAAGAGCTTAAGATAAAGGCGATGTATGAAGGCGAGGATATTGACAAACAGGCCGAGAAGGTACTTATAGGAGCCATGAGGGTGAGAGACGCGCTGCAGTATATCCAGAATAATTCGCTCCTGATAATACCCGGCGATAGGGACGATATGATACAGGCCACGTGCGAAGTGCATTCCGGAAAACTTAAGAAGGGGTGCGTAATATCAGGGGTCATATTGAGCGGCGGGATATTGCCGAGGATCAAGACGCTCGCTCTCCTGAAAGAAGCCAACATTCCGGTCCTCGTTACGGAGGAAGAGACGTACGCGATAGCGTCGCGCGTCCATTCGCTGGTAGTTAAACTGAAGCCTCAGGATTCCCACAAGATAAAGATAATAGTCGATATGGTAGAGAAACATGTCGATATCGACAATATCCTGAAACATTTAAAGTGAATTCCAAAAAGATAACCCACATATTGCTCGCCGCCGCGCTCGCCGCGTCATTGCTCGCCGCCGCGTCATGCTCCCGGGCTAACGAAAGAATAGTGGAAGATTCCAGGTTCTTTATGGGCACGGTCGTGCAAATAAAAGTTTCGATAGATCCCGCAAAGTACAGCGAAGCCAGGGCAAAGGACGCCATAAGCAAGGCATTCGACGAGATAAATAGGATCGAAGATGTCTACAGCGTATATAAGGATACGAGCGAGATATCCAGGATAAACAGATTGAGAAAGAATGAGAGACTGCAGATATCCGACGGAGTATTTAATCTGGTCCATAAGACGCTCGATTACAGCGAAAGGACAAGCGGCGCGTTTGACATAACCGTAAAACCGCTTGTGGACCTGTGGGAGAGAGCTAAGAGGACTAATAAGCTGCCGGATGAGCATGAGTTCAAACGCGCATTAGAACGCGTAGGATACAAAAATGTAGCGCTGGATGAGACGGTCCGCACGATACATTTCAAGAAAGACGGTATTAGCATAGATCTTGGCGGAGCGGCAAAAGGATACGCTACGGACAGAGCCATATTTATTCTGGAAGAGAACGGTATTGACAATGCGATCGTAAATTCAGGCGGGGATATGTACTGCCTCGGCAAAAGGACAGCGCGTGAATTGTGGAAAGTCGGAGTTCAGCATCCCCGCGACAGGAATAGGTTGTTTTTGGAGATCGGGCTCCAGGACAGGGCGATCGATACTTCGGGAGATTACGAGAGATACTTTGTTATCGGCGGGAAGAGATATTCTCATATCATAGACCCCAGGACCGGATATCCGATAGGTGACAGCGCCGTAAGCGCCAGCGTCATAGCCGCGGATTCCACCACGGCCGATATCCTGGCGACGGCCATGTGCGTTCTGGGTGAAAAAGGTTTTGGCATAATAAAAGAGTCCGGCGGCATAGATGCGGTATTGGTAATGTTCGAGGCCGGACGTTTAACGGCGAAGATGAGCGAAGGAATAAGAAAGCGCTATGATATTTCCGAAGAGAAGCTCTAAAAAGAAGAGAGAGCGTATAGTTGTGGCTATGAGCGGAGGCGTGGACTCATCGCTCGCCGCCGGCCTTTTATTAAAAAAAGGCTATGAGGTCATAGGTGTAACCTTCAAAATGTGGCCCAAAGAAGAATGCGGCGCCAGCTTCGGAAGGGCCTGCTGCAATCTTGAGGCCGTGACGAGAGCGCGCGCCGTCGCCGGAGACCTCGGTATACCTTACTACGTCTTTGATTTTAGCAAAGAATTTAAAGCGAAGGTCATCGACTATTTCTGCGAGGAATATCTAAAAGGGCGCACTCCCAATCCCTGCGTCATATGCAATGAGAAGATAAAATTCGGGCTTCTGCACGAAAAGGCCCTGGCGCTGGACGCCCTCTCAATAGCGACCGGCCATTATGCCGATAGGGGTTTTGATAAGAAAACCGGCAGATTTTTTATTAAAGAAGGACTTGATAAAGAAAAGGATCAGTCATATTTCCTCTTCAGTCTTTCGCAGGAGCAGTTGAGATATTCCGTATTTCCTCTCTCAGGTTATACCAAGAAAAAAGTAAGAGTGGATGCGAAGAGACTCAAAATCAAGACACACAATACGGTTTCGAGCCAGGATATATGTTTTATACAGGATCTTGATTACGCGGAATACATCAGGAAGAAGACCGGCGTCGCCATAAAAGAGGGCGATATAGTTAATAAAGAGGGAAAGGTCTTGGGCATTCATAAAGGCATACCATACTACACGATAGGCCAACGCCGCGGGCTGGGGATCGCATATAGCGAACCGCTATATGTTACAGGCATAGACATGTCCCGGAATCGAGTGATAGTGGGGGTAAAGAGAGATGTGTTAAAGAAGAGCCTCCTTGCGCACCGTCTCAACTGGATGGCCATAAAGGAGATAGGCGGAGATCTGCGCGTAAAAGCTAAGATACGCTATAACCACAAGGCAGAGAACGCCACCGTATCGCGTTTGGGTACGGATCTGGTGCGTGTCGATTTTGACAGCCCGCAGGAAGCTCCAACGCCCGGCCAGGCGGCGGTCTTCTACAATAAGGGTATAGTTGTCGGTGGCGGCTGGATAAAAAAAGTGCTATAATTCATTTAGTATTGCGTATTGGGTATTGAGTATTGGGCGAGACGTTACGGGGGAAAAGTTGATAACAAGAAAAAAGGAAGAGGCGCTTAAAGAGAAGATGGCGCGCTTTTCGATAAGAGAGAGCGAGCTGGAGGAGCATTTTATACGTTCGCGGGGCCCGGGCGGGCAGAATGTAAATAAGGTCTCCACCGGCGTCTATTTGAAGCATATTCCAAGCGGCGTAAAGGTTAAAGTTTGCAGCGAGCGCTCTCAGGCGCTGAACCGTTACGCCGCCCGTAAAGTACTTGTCGGCAGGATCGAGACCATGGCGCTGGGACGCCGATCGGAAGAGCGTAAACGGATAGAAAAGATCCGGCGCCAGAAACGCAGACGTTCCAGGAGGGCGAAAGAGAAGATGCTCGACAACAAGAGGATGCATTCCCAAAAGAAGGGATTACGGAAGAAAGTGAAGGGGTTTGATGTTTAGAGAGAAGATAAAAGTATTGGATTGCACGATAAGAGACGGCGGGTTGATGAATAACCATAATTTTACCCACGAATTCGTCAGAGCGGTATATAAGGCCATCTCGGAGGCAGGGATAGACTATATGGAGATCGGATACAAGAACTCCAGGAGGCTCTTCTCTCCGAAGGACTACGGCAAGTGGAAATTCTGCGATGAGGACGACATTAAGAGGGCGATCGAAGGTGTCCCATCCAAGACAAAGCTCTCCGTCATGGTGGATGTGGACCGCGTAGACTTTGACGATGTACCCCAGAAGAAGGATTCCATAGTCTCTATGGTGCGCGTCGCTAGTTACGTAAAGGATATAGACAAAGCGATATTTCTGGTGAACCATTTTGCCGATAAAGGGTACGAGACGACGGTGAATATAATGGCTATATCGAGAGCGCTCGATAACGAACTGACGGAGGCGCTGCATCAGCTCGAAGAGGAATGCAAGGCGCGCGTAATATACGTTGTAGACAGCAACGGCGCTCTCTATCAGGAGTCCGTGGAGTTCTTAGTCAAGAAATTCAAGAGCATCCTGAAGTCGAAGGAGATAGGCATGCACGCGCATAATAATCAGCAGCTTGCTTTCTCCAATACCATAGAGGCAATAATCCACGACGCCAATTATGTGGACGGAAGCATCTATGGCCTGGGGCGCGCGGCCGGGAACTGCCCCACGGAGCTATTGCTCGGATTCCTAAAGAATCCGAAATACGACATAAGGCCGATACTCGACGTCATATCGAAAGAGTTCATACCTTTGAGAGAGAAGCTCGAATGGGGTTACGTGATACCTTACGCTATCACAGGCATCCTCGATGAGCATCCGAAGACCGCGATGGCGTTAAGGGAGAGCAATAAAAAAGAGGATTACCGCGAATTCTATGAAGGTTTTCTGGGAGATGACACGGATTAAATATGGACATAAAGAATTTTAAGCTGTTGCCGATAATTGGGATATTGAGGGGCATCGATATTGAATCTGTCGAGCCGCTGGTGGAGGCGTCGATATCGGCAGGTTTAAAGACAGTCGAGATAACGATGAATACAAGAGGCGCCGCAACGCTCATCGCGAAGGCTGTGGCTACAGGCGGTAAGCGGCTTACGGTAGGCGCCGGAACTGTCCTCAGCGTGAAGACCCTCGAGACAGCCATGAACGCCGGCGCAACATTCATAGTTACGCCGGTGTTGGTGGAAGACGTAATGAAGCATTGCGTGAAGAACAAGATACCTGTATTTCCGGGCGCTCTTACTCCACTGGAGATATACAACGCCTGGAATGCCGGCGCTACAATGGTCAAAGTATTTCCTGCAGCGGTCTTTGGATCAAAGTATTTCAAGGAGATAAAAGGGCCGTTTAATGATATAGAGCTATTGGCATGCGGAGGAGTGACGCTCGAGAATATGAAAGAGTACTTCTCCTGCGGGGCAAGCGCTATCGCTTTCGGAACAGAAGTATTTAAAAGAGAGTGGCTAGCCGCTAAGGATTTCAAAAGTATAGGAGAGGCTATTAGAAGATATGCGACCGGTTACAACAAAAAGGAGGGCGTATGAGGAAAGCGATTTTGTTGTCATTAGTAGTCATATGCGCGATAGCCATTATACACGGTTTTTTTATGCCGTGGGCTAAAGCGAGCGCCTCAGCTACCAAAGTCGCCAGAGAACTGACAAGCTCGGCGACGGGGGGAATACTTGCAAATACCCCGTTTGCGGGAAAATTTATCAGAGGGCTTGATAAAGCCACAAACAAAATATCGGATCTGGGCGACATTCAGATAAAGGCCACTGTAAGCGGTTACGATATACCGACTCTTATAAACAAGAGAACTTCCCAGATAGCCATTGCGATAGCATCGGTTATGTTTAAGGACGCA
>JAUYPN010000063.1 GCA_030695725.1 Candidatus Omnitrophota bacterium | reverse complement strand
GAGATAAAAGAAGAGATGAAGAAGGCCAATATACCGCTTGAGGGCAAGGTCACTGTGCGCGACGGTCTATCGGGCAGGAATTTCGACCAGAAGGTAACGATCGGCTATATATACATGTTGAAACTCGCTCACCTTGTGGATGATAAGATACACGCGCGCTCGATAGGGCCGTACTCACTCGTTACGCAGCAGCCGCTCGGAGGAAAAGCCCAGTTCGGCGGGCAGAGGTTCGGGGAGATGGAGGTGTGGGCGCTCGAAGCTTACGGCGCCGCGTTTACTCTGCAGGAACTCCTGACGGTGAAGAGCGACGATGTTTTGGGAAGGACCAAGATCTACGAATCCATAGTAAAAGGCGAACATACTTTGAAGCCCGGAACGCCCGAATCGTTCAATGTTCTGGTGAAGGAGCTTCAAAGCCTGGGGCTTGACATAAGGATGGAGAGAAAGACGCCTCCCGATACCGATAAGGAAAAAAAGTAACCCTTCGATCCTTCGACAGGCTCAGGATCGTCCTGAGCAAGCGAAGCGCGCCGAAGGACGACAGGCTCAGGGTTAATCCTGAGCTTATCGAGAGATAGATTAGAGGAGCCGAAGGATAATTGAAGAACATAATGAATAATGCGATGGAAGAGGTAAATCCGTTTAACGCTATAAGCATCAAGATAGCGTCTCCGGAGATCATAAAGAGCTGGTCAAAGGGTGAAGTGAAGAAGCCTGAGACTATCAATTACAGGACATTGAAGCCCGAAAAAGACGGCCTCTTCTGCGAGAGGATATTCGGGCCTACCAAAGATTACGAATGCAACTGCGGAAAATATAAGAGGATAAAGCACAAGGGCATAGTCTGCGACAGGTGCGGAGTCGAGGTCACCCGCTCGAGTGTGCGCCGGGAAAGGATGGGCCATATTGACCTTGCCTGTCCGGTGTCGCATGTGTGGTTTTTTAAAGTGATACCTTCAAGGATAGGCATACTGATAGGCATGACCTCGAGAGAGCTTGAGAAGGTATTATACTACGAAGAGTATATAATCACCGATCCCGGTGACACGCCGTTAAAAAAAGGAGAGCTTCTGCCCGAGGAGAGATATAAAGAGTTCAGGGAAAAGTACGGCAATAAGTTCACGGCCGGGATGGGCGCGGAGGCCATAAGGAACCTCTTAAAAGACGTCGACCTCAATAAGCTGACCGACAAGATCAGGAGAGAGATAAAAGATTCAAAATCCGACAATTCTCAAAAGAAGAGCACGAAGATGTTGAGGATCATAGAGATGCTGAAAGCTTCAGGCAATAAGCCTGAGTGGATGATCCTGACGACGCTTCCGGTGATACCGCCCGATCTTAGGCCGCTCGTTCCGCTGGACGGCGGAAGGTTCGCGACGAGCGATCTCAACGACCTCTACAGAAGGGTCATCAACAGAAACAACAGATTAAAGAAGCTTATAGAATTAAAGGCGCCCGAGATCATCATACGCAACGAGAAGAGGATGCTTCAGGAGGCGGTGGACGCGTTATTCGATAATGGAAGGCATGGCCGTCCGGTCCTCGGCCCCGGTAACAGGCCGCTGAAATCATTGAGCGACATGTTGAAGGGCAAGCAGGGCCGTTTCAGGCAGAACCTTCTCGGCAAGCGCGTGGACTATTCCGGCAGGTCCGTTATCGTCATCGGCCCGGAACTGAAATTGAATGAATGCGGACTGCCGAAGAAGATGGCTCTGGAGCTCTTCGAACCCTTCATAATAAAGAAGCTGAGAGAAAAAGGATTTGTCCATAGCATAAAGAGCGCCAAGAAGATGGTGGAAAAAGCCAAGTTGGAAGTGTGGGATATACTCGATGAGGTCATAAAGGAGCATCCGGTCATGCTGAACAGAGCCCCGACGCTCCATCGTTTGAGCATACAGGCTTTTCAGCCGGTATTGATAGAAGGTAAAGCGATACGCATACATCCTTTGGTCTGCACGGCGTTCAACGCCGACTTCGACGGTGACCAGATGGCGGTGCATGTCCCTCTGTCGGTAGAAGCCCAGATGGAAGCGCGATTGATGATGATGTCATCAAACAATATATTTTCCCCGGCGGACGGCAGACCGATAACAACGCCTACGCAGGATATAGTATTGGGCTGTTACTATCTCACTAAAGAGAGGTCGGGCGTCAAGGGCGAAGGATTGTCATTCTCCTCGCCCGAAGAGGTTATCGTGGCATATCAGGACGATGAAGCCCATATCCACGCCAAGATAAAAGTTTCGATCGACGGTAATACTATAGATACCACGATAGGCAGGGTTCTCTTCAATCAGTATCTGCCCAAAGGTATAAAGTTCTTTAATGACATCATGAGCAAGTCCAAGCTTAGCGGCGTGATAAATGAATGCTATAAAGTGAAAGGCCACCAGGCTGTAATAAAATTATTGGACGATCTGAAGAAAGCCGGCTTTGAGGAAGCAACGAAAGCCGGCCTTTCCATATCTGTTGATGATCTCAAGATACCGCAGAAGAAGCAGGAGTATCTGGACAGGACAAAGACGGACGTCACTCATATAGACGATCAATATAGGAAAGGTCTTATAACAGACAGAGAAAGATACAACAAGATCATAGACTTATGGACCCATACCACAGATGACGTATCGGATCTTATATTCCAGGAACTCGATTCCTTTAACCCGGTATTCATGATGGCGGATTCAGGCGCCCGCGGTTCAAAGCTCCAGATAAGGCAGCTTGCGGGTATGAGAGGTTTGATGGCTAAGCCCTCCGGAGAAATCATCGAAACACCTATCACGGCCAACTTCAGAGAGGGCCTCACGGTTCTCGAATACTTCATCTCAACGCATGGAGCGCGCAAAGGATTGGCGGATACCGCATTGAAGACGGCGGATTCCGGTTATATGACGAGGCGCTTAGTCGACGTGGCGCAGGATGTCATAATCAGCATAGACGACTGCGATACCGTTAACGGTATCCTGATAAGCGCGATAATCGAAGGCGACGAAGTGGTTGTTCCTCTCTCGGAAAGAATAATAGGCAGAGTCGCGCTGGACAACATAGTCGACGTTATTACGGATACTGTGCTCGTCGAGGCCGGGGCTGAGATAACGATGGAGAAGGCGAAAAGAATAGAAGAGGCCGGCATAGAGAAGATAAGGATAAGAAGCGTCCTTACATGCGAAGCCAAGCGCGGTGTCTGCGCGAAGTGCTACGGAAGAGACCTGGCGACGGGCCGCGTGGTCGATCTCGGCACCGCGGTCGGTATAATAGCCGCGCAATCCATCGGCGAGCCCGGAACTCAGCTTACGATGAGAACGTTCCATATCGGCGGAACGGCGTCGAGAATAGTCGAGCAGTCGTACATAGAATCGAAAAATGAAGGCATTGTAAAGTATCATAATTTAAGGGTCGTGAAGACGAGAAAAGAAGGCGAGTTCGTCGTATTGAACAGAAACGGCCAGCTCAGTATCAATGACTCTGACGGCAGGGAGCTTGAAAGGCACACACTGCCTCAAGGCTCACTGATACGCGCGGGTGACGGCGATAAGGTCAAGGCAGGAACGATATTTGTGAAGTGGGATCCTTACACGGTGCCGATATTGACCGAAGTTTCGGGTCATCTCAAGTTTGAGGATATCAAAGAAGGCATAACTATGAAGGAAGAGCTCGACCCCGCCACCAGGCTTAAGAACAGGGTCATAGTGGAGCATAAAGGGGATTATCATCCTCAGATACTCGTCATAGATCCGAAGGACGAAGTTCTGGCGATATACCCGATACCGGCCGGCGCTCACATCATAGTTCACGATAAGTCTTCTGTCACCGCCGGTGACATACTGGCGAAAACTCCCCGTGTCGTCACAAAGACAAAGGATATCACGGGAGGGCTCCCGAGGGTTGCGGAGCTGTTTGAGGCGAGACGCCCCAAAGATCCGGCGATAATAAGCGAAATAGACGGTATAGTGGAGTTCGGCGAATCCAAGAAAGGGCAGAAGAGGGTCGTCGTAACCTCATCCACGGGAATGAAGAAAGAGTATCTTATACCGCACGGAAAACATCTGAACGTCTATAAAGGCGATAAGATATTGGCGGGCGAGCAGATCATAGACGGGCCGGTAGTTCCGCAGGATATATTGAAAGTCTCCGGAGACAAGAAATTGCAGGAGTATCTTGTCAATGAAGTCCAGGAAGTCTACAGATTACAGGGTGTAAAGATAAATGATAAACATATAGAGGTCATAGTGAGGCAGATGCTGGGCAAGGTCAGGATAGAGGATCCCGGCGATACAATATTCCTTTCGGGCCAGCAGGTGGACAGGAACGTATATTTGGATGAAAATAAGAGAGTCGTCAAAAAGAAAGATAAACCCGCGAGCGCGACGCCGGTGCTCTTGGGTATAACGAAGGCATCCCTCAATACGGAGAGTTTCATCTCCGCCGCAAGCTTCCAGGAGACGACCAGAGTGTTGACCGAAGCCGCCGCCAACGGCAAGATAGACTACTTAAGAGGATTAAAAGAGAATGTGATCATGGGCCACCTTGTTCCGGCCGGGACGGGTTTTAA
>JAUYPN010000059.1 GCA_030695725.1 Candidatus Omnitrophota bacterium | reverse complement strand
TGGAAAAACCAGAGTAGCCAGCTGCGCTACGCCCCGTTGTATACTATTTACAATTCGTTGTAGGCACTCTGGCTTTTCCTCTGTAAAAGCCAGAGTAGCCAGCTGCGCTACGCCCCGTTGTATACTATTTGCAATTCGTTGTAGGCAAACTTCAGAGTTAACATAATATTGTAGCATAAGAGAAAAAGGCAGGCAATTGAAAAACGAAGAGATGTCAAAAAATACGCTCCCGAACGATCATCTTTCCACCGGGAGCATAAGAATTAGAAGTTGCTGCTTTCCAGAAAGTACTCGGGATCCTTCAATACAGAATCATAATTCTTTGGCCCGGGGAACATAAACGTTGCCGTCTCAAAGACGCCAACGCATGCCCTGCCGATCGCCGAGCCGAGGCCTTTTAAAACCCCTATGGTGCTGGCGGCAAAAGGGCCGTCCGAATTGTTCACCCTCGAGATCTGCTCGGGAACCTCTAACGGGAAGGTCAGCATGTTACATAGGCCTCTGCCTAATTTTTCCGCCGGGCCATTAAATTTTGGGCTGAGCTCATCGCAAAAAGCCGGCGTTGCCGAAATTACGATCAACGATAATATGACTGCGGTGAAAAATAGTTTCTTCGTCATCCTGTCTCCTCCCTGCCTGCCGACAGGCAGGCTATTAAGATAGAATATACCATGAAAAGGCGGCAATTTGCAAATTTATTACACTAAACCGGCTACGTATTTACCTATGACGTCAAACTCTATATTCACTTCGTCGCCAGCTCTCTTGGACCCGAGAGTCGTAACCTTAAGCGTGTGAGGTATTATATGGACTACGGCGCCGCCTGCGCCAACGGTGCCGACGGTGAGGCTTATGCCGTCTAAAGCTATAGAGCCTTTTTCGACGACCAATTTTTTATACTCCGCAGGGTAAGCGACTTCTATCGAATAATTATCGCCTCTGTACTTTATATCCTTTATCCTCCCTACGCAGTCTATATGCCCGGTAACGAAATGGCCTCCCAGCTGATCTCCCGCCCTTAGAGCGCCCTCCAAATTAACGGATTCGCCGTATCTTAGTTTCGAAATATTCGTCCTCTTGAAGGTCTCGCCCATGACATCAAAGTCCATTATCGTTTTATTCTTACCGGTCAATGTCAGACAGATGCCGTTAACGGCCACGCTCTCCCCTATATTTACCCAGCCCGCAATATCCTTTGCCTCGATGGATAATTTATAGGTGCCCCCCAAACCGGATATCCGGTGAACCTTCCCCAGTTCTTTTACAATTCCTGTGAACATTATTGTGTCTCGGCCTCTATCAATATATCGCTTTTGAACCTCTTCACGGAGATATTCTTAAGAATAACCGCATCCTTTATCTTCTCTATACCGTCTCCCTCTACCGCCGTCTTGGCGTCCCGGCCGCCGATTATCTTCGGAGCTACAAATACTAGGAACCTGTCCACGAGACCCTCTTTCACAAGGCTCGCTATCAATTCACCGCCGCCTTCCACGAGAACATTGGTTATGTCTCTCTTTGCCAGCGCCTTCATTAATTTATTCAAGTCCACCTTTTTCCCCGAACGCCCGCAGGGACCCACCACTATCACGGGAGACTTATTCGGATCCGAGAAGACTTTCGCGCCGGAAGAAATACCCGATCTGCCGCTGACGATCACCCTGACAGGCTGCTTTCCACGTATCCTACTCAAAAGCAGCGGATCGTCCATCTTTACGGTATTTGCGCCGACCATCACGGCATCCGACATTCTCCTCAATTCGTGGACATAGCGCCGGGAGTCATCGGATGATATCCATTTTGAATCACCCGTCCTGGTGGCGATCTTACCATCGAGGCTCTGGGCGACCTTGACCGTCACGAACGGAATTCTTTTGGTTATAAATTTTATATAGGGCCTGTTCATCGCCATGGCATCCTCGGCGAGAGAGCCGACCTCCGTCTTTATACCGTGTCTCTTAAGCTCCCTGATACCGCTTCCGTTATTTACAGGGTTCGGGTCTATCATGGCGGCGACGACACGTTTGATACCGCTCTTTATGACGGCATCCGTACAGGGAGGGGTGCGTCCGAAATGGCAGCACGGCTCCAGGGTAACGTAGAGCGTAGCGCCCCTTGCTTTGGTGCCGGACTGACGAAACGCATTGATCTCGGCGTGCGCAAGACCCGGGCCCTTATGATAGCCGCGACCCACTATTCTTCCGTTCTTAACTACGATGGCGCCGACTATTGGATTCGGGCTAGTCATGCCTTCGGCTTTTTTGGCCAGCTTTATCGCGAGAGCCATATATTTATGATCGATATTCATGGTTCGACTCCGCTCACCATGACCCTGAGCAAGGCCTTTATTTACGTATTGGCCGCGCCGAAGGGTCATCTCTTATCTTCCTGGATTCCTCTTTAAGTTTTTCAACCAGTTCATACGGCACGCGAACCGTCCCCATCAGGATCCTGCCCTTGCCCATGCCATGACAATCGGATCCGCCGGTCATCATAAGGCCCAGCTCCTTTGCCATCGTTTCATATCGTTTGGAAATATGAGGTTTGTGATCCGTATGGTAGACCTCAAGGCCCCTCAATCCGTGATCTATGAATTCACCTATGTAGCTATCGTTCCCTATCAGGTCGGGGTGCGCTATCACCGGCACTCCGCCGGCTTTCAATATAAGCTCCATCGTCTCTTTGGGGGATAATTTGGTATATGGGACATAACATGGTTTCGCAAAACCTATATATTTGTTAAAGGCCTCTCTTAAGTTCTTTATGGCCCCGGAACTCAACATAGCCTTGGCGACATGAAGCCTGCCTACGGAGCCCTTGTTTACGGCTATCCTGAAGACTTCTTCGGCGTCCACTTTTACGCCCATGGCATTCAGTTTCCCCATCATAATGAAGATCCGCTCCACTCTCGAATCCTGGATACTTTTAAGTTTTTTACGCAGCCAGTCCTGTTTCCAGTCTATGAAGTACCCCAATACATGGATCTCCGCGTCCATCTTCTCCACCGACATCTCTATCCCGGGTATTATCTCCACGCCTTTTTCCAGACCCGCGACCATGCACGGATCTATACCGTCCACCGTATCATGATCGCATATGGCTATCGCGGCCAGACCTTTATCTTTAGCGCAGAAGACGACCTCCTCGGGAGAGAATGTGGAATCTGAGTAGAATGTGTGGACGTGCAGGTCCGCGTACTTAGGGATCATTCGGGTTCTTTGCGTTCCGTCTTGTTGATCTTGTCGAGAATGCCGTTCACGAACTTGCCGGAGTCTGGTCCTCCGAACTTCTTTGCGATATCGATCGCCTCGTTTATCGAGACCTTCGGAGGGATATCCTTCGCGTAGAGAAGCTCATAGACGGCAAACCGCAGGACGTTTCTGTCGATGACGGCCATCCTGTCGAGCTGCCAGTTCGTGGCATATTTGGCTATCATCCTGTCGATCTCTTTCTTCTTATCCGCCACTCCGAGGACAAGGCCGGCGGCGAACTTCTTTACCTCGGCCGAGGACTCTTCGTTACCTTCCCAGAAACGTTCAACGCAGTCTTTGGGATCGTCCTTGACGATATCCACGGCATATAATATCTGCAGCGCGTACTCCCTCGCTTTGGTCCTCTTGCGCATAGTGGGCTCCTTTATATCTTTCCCATCAGATTTGCCATCTCGATCGCCGAGATCGCCGCGTCACGCCCTTTATTACCGTCCTTTGTACCGGCTCTCTCTATGGCCTGCTCCAGTGTATCGGCAGTTATCACGCCGAATATGCACGGCACCGACGTATCTAGCGATATCTTCGCCACGCCTTTTGCTGCCTCGCTCGCCACGAACTCAAAGTGCGGCGTCGAACCCCTGATCACCGTGCCCAGACAGATCACTGCGTCGTACTTCTTCGACTTGGCCAACTTCAAAGCGGCCAGCGGGATCTCGAAAGCGCCCGGCACCCACACAACGTCCACAGCCGCTTCCTGCACGCCGTGCCTTGTGAGAGTATCGACACACCCATCGAGCAGATTCGCCGATATGAATTCGTTAAAGCGCGATATCGCTATAGCGAACTTCTTCCCTTTTGCTATCAGATCAGCTTTTATCAGATTTGCCATACTCCTACCCTCCTTTTTTTAAACCAGTATTTCGTGACCCAACTTCTCCTTCTTCGTCCTGAGATACCTTCTATTGCTCTTTGACGGCTTCACTACGAGAGGAACTCTCTCTACCACCTCCAGGCCATATCCTTCAAGGCCCACTATCTTCTTGGGATTATTGGTCAGGAGTCTGATCTTGCTTAAACCGAGATCCGCCAATATCTGGGCGCCGATCCCGTAATCGCGCAGGTCCGCTTTGAACCCCAGCGCCTCATTCGCCTCTACGGTATCGAGCCCTTTATCCTGCAGCTGATACGCCTTCAGCTTATTCGCAAGGCCTATGCCGCGGCCCTCCTGCCTCATATACAGGATAACGCCGCTGCCGTATCTATCTATCACCTTCATGGCGAGCTTCAACTGCTCGCCGCAGTCGCATCTCTTTGAGCCGAATACGTCTCCGGTAAGGCATTCGGAATGGACGCGCACCAGCGCTCCGTTCTTGGCCGGAGAACCCTTTACAAGAGCCAGGTGGTGATATTTATCGACCATCGATTCGTATACCAGGACTTTAAAATCACCGCATTCCGTAGGTATCATGGTCTGGGCGATCTTCTTTATAAGCTTCTCTGATCTGCCTCTGTATTCTATGAGCTGGGCTATCGAACATATCTTCAGATTGAATTTTTTAGAAAATCTTATCAGGTCATCGAGCCTCGCCATAGTGCCGTCATAGTTCATGATCTCGCATATGACTCCTACCGGATAGAGATGCGCCATCTTCAGCAGGTCCACGCACGCCTCGGTATGTCCCGCCCTCACCAGCACTCCTCCCTCATTTGCCCGAAGCGGAAAGACGTGGCCCGGCTTCGAAAGGTCGCCGGGCTTAGTTTTCGGGTTTGAGAGCACTTGGATAGTGCGCGCCCTATCATGCGCTGAAATGCCGGTCGTGACGCCGCTATTCGCGTCGCACGATATCGCCCAGCCTGTCTTGTAAGGGTCCCGGACGTTCGCGGCCATGGGATGAAGATCTATCTCGTCCAGCCTCGAACCCTCCATGGGCACGCAGATCAGGCCGCGCCCGTGGGTCGCCATGAAATTGATATCGGAACTCTTGGCAAACTCTCCCGCCATAATGAGGTCGCCTTCGTTCTCGCGGCCCTCATCATCGATGACGATGACCTGCCTGCCCTTCTTGAGGTCTTCCAGAATTTGCGCGATTGTATTTAGTTTCATTTTTTAGCTTTCAGTCATCAGCTTTCAGCTGTCAGCTGCTGATAGCTGACGACTGATAGCTGATAGCTACAAAAAAACCCCGAGGCCATTCCTCGGGGATACAACAAACTATTAACTAACTTCTTCCATCCCGTCTATCCCGCCGCGCCTGCAACCCGCAGTAGGTCAAATTTGTTTCTCAAATTTGAACGGTCGGCACTTGAATCTCACAAGTTCATCCCCCGTCGCTTTGCTTCGCTTTGCGAAGCAGCGGGGGTCGCGGGCTATAAAACCCTTTGACTGCGCTCAGGGTTTTATCCTGAGCCTGTCGAAGGATCACCGCCGGTTGAGGAATTACGCCTCACCCCGAAGTTGCTCACATTATATCACCTTCCGCCATTTTGTCAATAAGTATAACCACTGGGTAGGGGGCAGGCGTGGACCTTGCGGGGCAGCCGCTTTCAGCATCCAGGCGAAACACCCGGTGTCCGCCCTCCGCTGACGTAGATTGGCATTAGGCATGCCAATCTACTATGTAAAAATTCTGACAAAAAATTCAGCCCTATGAAGTAGTATGGCATCACTGGTCGTCTGAATTTTTTCCTGTATCGCCCCAGGGTGTCAGAATTTTTGACATCAGCTCCAGGCGGTCCACCGGGTATTCCGCCTGCAATGATCTTACTGCAAAACCTAAGCCTTGGTTATGTGAAGCACAATAAAAATGTTAGGTCTTTTGTGAAGGAGAAAAACGGTTAAAAAGGGCCGAGGATGTCCGCTCTATTGTATACTGGCATATTACTGATAGATAAACGGCAGGCGGATGAGCCCCCATTCTTGCTTTCGCAAGAAAGCATGGGGGCGAGTTCCGCAGGCCCCCGTTTTTCGACTAAGCAAAAGACCGACCCGAATCTTTATTGTGAGGGGAACATTTTTCATGCCACCTTATTAGGTGGCTTGTGCGGAACATAACAAGGCTTAGGTTTTGAGGTTGACGAGGCCCTGCCGATTGTGCTATTCTTAAACCATGGAAAAAGATAAGAATCCAAAAGAGGATATCGAGCGGATGGAATGGGAGTTCTCCATGCTCTACGAGGTCTCCAACGCCATGAGGACCACCCTCAAACTCGACCAGGTATTCTATATAATCCTGACGGCTCTCACTTCTCATGAAGGGCTCGGCTTCAACCGCGCCATGCTCTTCTTAGTCAACGAGAAGGATAATATACTTGAAGGCGTAATGGGCATAGGCCCGCACTCCGCCGAAGAAGCCGGCAAGATCTGGCACTATCTCTCCCAGAGCGAGATGACGCTCGACGATTTCGTCTCGGCTTACGACAGCTTCAAAAGGGACCCCGAATCCAAGCTCAACACGATAGTGAAAGGCATGAAGATACCTCTGCGCGAAGATATGGGAGTCCTGGCCCTCACCATACTTGAGGGCATGCCTTTCGAGATAACCACGGAAGAGGCGAGGCTTAAGATGTCCCCCGACATCACGAGAATGCTCAACACAAATCTGTTTGTGACGATTCCGCTCAAGACCAAAGACAAGGTGCTGGGCGCCATCCTCGTAGATAATGTATTCAACAAGAAGCCTATAACAAAGGGCGATGTAAGGATGCTAACGATGTTCGCCAACCATGCCGGTTTGGCAATAGAAAATTCGCGCCTCTACGAAGAGACCGTATACCTGTCCAATATAGACTGGCTCACAAAACTATGGAATTATGGAAGGTTCCAGCAGCTATTGTCGCTCGAGATAGAAAAATCCAGGATCGGTTCCACCCCTTTATGCCTCGTGATGATAGATGTCGATAATTTTAAGAATTACAACGATACTCACGGGCATCTGAAGGGCGACGAGGCGCTCAGAAATATCGCCTCCATCTTTCAGGACAAATCCAGAAAATGCGATCCCGTGGCGCGTTACGGCGGCGAGGAGTTCGCCATAATAATGCCAAACACCGTGAAGGAAAACGCGAAGCTCTTCGCCGAAAGGCTGAGGAGCGAGGTTGAAAAATTCTACGCCGAAGATACCGCTATAACCCCGGAGAAACGCCTGACCATAAGCGCAGGTGTAGCTATATATCCGGAAGACGCCGTGACAAAAGACGAGCTGATCTCGAAGGCGGACGTGGCTTTATATCAGGCAAAACACAGCGGGAAAAATAGAGTCTATCTTGCTACGAAGGCGATGAACTAGGGACCGACTGCAGGTCTTCAGGCTTCTCCTGTGCCTGGGCCTTGGCCTTATTGTCCAGGAACTTCACCGATACTATCTTCGAAACTCCGCGCTCCTGCATAGTTATACCGTACATGACATCCGCAAGCTCTATGGTGCGCTTATTGTGGGTTATTATGATGAACTGCGAGATCTTCAGAAAATCCTTTAATACGCGCGAGAACCTCTCGACATTTGATTCATCCAAGGGCGCATCTATTTCGTCTAGCACGCAGAAGGGGCTGGGTTTGACTTTGAATATCGCGAAGAGCAGCGCCGTCGCGGTCATCGCCTTCTCGCCTCCCGACAGGAGCATAAGGTTTTGCAGTTTCTTGCCGGGCGGCCTCACTATTATCTCTATGCCCGACTCAAGGACATCCTGTTCATCCATCAATATCAGCTCAGCCTGGCCGCCCCCGAATAAGAGCCTGAAGAAGCTCTTAAACTCAACCTGTATCTTCTGAAACGTCTCCAAAAACAGCTCTTTGGTCGTCTTGTTTATCTTCTGGATTGCCTTCATCAGCGAATCTTTGGCGTTGACTAAGTCCTCCTGCTGATGAACTAAGAACGAATGGCGCTCTTCAAGTTCTTTATGCTCATCAATGGCCACAAGATTCACCGGCCCCATCCTGTCCAATTTGTCTTTAATTTCCGTAACCTGGGTCTTCAGCGCCTCCCAGTCTATCGAGTCCTCGATCTCCATATGCGTCTCTTCGATATCTATCTTGTAGGATTGCGCTATTCTCTCTTTGAGGTTCGTCTTCTTATATGATATCTCTGTAAGCTTGACGTCCAGATCCCTCACCTGATTCCTCAGAGAATCTATCGCCGCCTCTTTATCTTTAAGCTGGAGCTCATCTACGCTCAGAGCGTCGACCATATTGGCCTTTTCGCTTTCTACGGTTTGCGACTCTTCGTTTAAGACCTTGAGTTCCGCGGATATGGCGCCGTTCTGTGATTTCAGCTCGGTTATCTCTTCGGCCAGCGACTTCTCCTTCGAGACATAATCATTCAGGGTGTTCTCTTTATTGAAGAGGCTCTCTTTCAGCTCTTTGATGCTCAGCTCTTCTCTCTCAACGCCGCTTCTTAAGTTCTCCTCATCCTTATCCACAGATTGATTCTCTGCCGCTAAAGTCGCTATCTCAAGCCCTAGTCTCTCTTTTTTACCCCTTCTGTCCGTAGTCAATACGAAGGATTCGGTGATGATATTTTCGGTAACGGCCTTATTCCTCTCTATCTCATTGAGCTCTTTATTCAGGCTCTCGCCTTTCTTCGACAGCTCATCTATCATCTGCTTGACTTCCGCGAGCTCAAGATCAGCCACGTCATACTCTTCTTTCAGCTTCCCGGCGTTTTCGGCATGGGAATTCTGCTTCATGGAGATTCCGGATGCGTTTATCTCCTCATCGCGGAACATGACTTCCAGCGAAGATATCTCATCGTCCAACGAGCGCGATACATCGCTCTTTTCGGCCGCCCTTATCCTAAGGGCCGACATTTTTTCCTCTAATCCCGAGAGCTCAGCCTTCAGGCTTTCGAACTTATTCTTTCTGCCGATCAGGAGAGTCTCCTCGCCATCGGAGACGCTGCCTCCCGAAACCGTCCCGTTATTGTACATAAGGCCGGACTTCGTTATTATGATGGCTCCGGACCGCCTGAAATCCGCCACTGTACTTTCGAAAGACTCGGCAAGATAAGCGTTCGAGAATAGATGCTCCAGGATATCGCTGTACTGCGGATCTATGCTGACAAAATCTTTAAGCGGCTCCATACCCTTTAAGGACTGCGTATCGGTGCCCGCGTCCCGCGAGCCTTTGATATTCTTAAGCGTTTCTAAAGAGACGAAGCTCGCCTTGCCTAATCTATTTGCCTTAAGATATTCTATGGCGGACACTATATCATTGTCCTTTTCCGTAACTAAGGCCTGAGCGCCGTCCCCGAGAAAGGCATTTACGGCCTCCTCGTAACCCTTCTCCACTTTTATCATATCCGCGACCACGCCCAGTATCCCGGCAAACGTTGCGTCCTTTTCATCCATCTTGACGAGCAGGCTCTTGACACCCTGGTAGAATCCCTCGTGTTTCTTTATGACGTCTTCCAAAAGCTCTATCTTGGAACTTGCGGCAGCGCGCCTGTTCTCACCCTGAGATATCTCAGACTGGATCGACTCAAATTCCGAAGCCATGCTATTCTTCAGGCTCTTCTTGGCATCGAGGTCCGATCTTATTCCGGAGATCTTGCTTTGGGCATCTTCGAACTCTTCCACCATAGACGCAAGCACGGCATCTACGCTCTCTAAGTCTTCCCGGACCGTCTCCTTCTCCAGCACAAGCCTTCTCTCGCGGGCACGTCTATTCTGCAGGTCCGCTCCGAGCTTTATCAGTTCGTTCTTTATCTTGGTCTCGCTGGAGAGGTATTCCACAGTCTGCATCTTGGAGACCTTGATCAATGCATCAGACTCCTCTATCTCTTTCGAAAGAGCCGTGATAAGCATATTCTTCTCTTCCAGGAGCTTAAGCCTTTCGGATTTCAGGACGAGCGTCTTTTCAAGATCTTTCTTGAGCGATCTTGCCGATTCTTCTGCTTCGGCGGCCTTCGCGCCTATAAACTCCAGTTCCTTCTTTATGGCGCTTTGAGATTCTACGAACTCCCTTATCCTCTCTCCGTCGATCTCTATTTTGTGATTATTCATCTCTAAGGAGCTGGACATAGTGGTATACTTATTCTTAAATTCGGATATCCTCTGGTTTATCTCGTCCAGGGACTGCCTGAATCGGGATATCTTTGATGATATCCCGCCAAGCTCAGCCGCCATGTCTTTTTCGCGCGCTTTCAGATCGGCGCTCTCAACCGCATATGTCTTGTCCTGCGTCCTCAGGTTATTGTAATCAAAGAAAGCGAGCTTCATCTCGAGATCTTTTAATTTATCAAAATCCTCTTTGTACCTTTCCGCTTTGCGCGCCTGCCGCTCTATCGAGCCTATCTGTCTTTTGACCTCAAGGATTATGTCGTTTATACGCAGAAGGTTCTGTTCGGTCTGTTCGAGTTTGCGCAAGGCCTCTTTCTTCTTGGATTTATATTTGGTGATGCCGCTCGCCTCTTCAAAAATAAAACGCCTGTCTTCAGGATGGGAGCTCAATATAAGGTCCATCTTTCCCTGCTCTATGATGGAATAGCTTTCAGTGCCGATGCCCGTACCCATCAATAGCTCTGAAATATCTTTTAATCTGACGGGGGTTTTATTAAGGAGATACTCTGTCTCGCCAGAGCGGAAGACGCGGCGGGTGATCGTGACTTCATCGTAATCTATGGGGAGGATTCTCTTTTCGTTGGAGAATATTAGAGAGACTTCGGCGAAGTTGATCGGCTCCTTCGTATCGGTGCCGTTGAAGATGACGTCCTGCATATTGGACGCGCGTAAGGACTTCGCGGATTGCTCTCCTAGGACCCATCGTATCCCGTCGGCTATATTCGATTTTCCGCAGCCGTTGGGACCGACGATAGCGGTAACGCCCGGCTCGAAATTGAGCGTCGTCTTTTCGGCGAAAGACTTAAAGCCGAGGAGCTCTAAGGATTTAAAATGCATGTATTAGTCCGTATAAATTAATAGAATTAAAATGAAAGCGTAATAAAGTATATCATAGGATTAGGCTAAAGGCAAGACAGTTAGAAGAAAACAGAAGAAAACAGGCCCGAGCTGGTTTTTCCAGCCCCGGCCTGAGAATGGTAATATTCCGGTATTATGTATAGCTATACAAAAACTTTTTCCTCAACTTTCTTGACGCGCTTTTCGATATCTTTCGTCTCACGACTCATACCCATAACGATATCTTTTACTATTCCGAGTTCTCGTTCTATCCTATCAACCTTTATATCTATGGTGCCCGCCTGGCTTTTAACGGCCTCTGTATCCATCTGTAATTTAAAATAATGCGTGTCCATTTTTCGCACTATTTCGCCTATTTCATTTAATTTCTCATCATGATTCTCAAACTTTTTGGCCAATATACCATGCCCTTCCGCGATGGTTTTAAGATTATGACGCACCTCTTCCAATAGCACTCTGGTTTCACGTTCTAAATTTGTCGTTTTAGTCTTCGAGGTTTTGTCGCTCTTCTTCATTTTATAAGTCCTTCGATTAGCAAACGCAACTATATCATAAACGCATGGATGCTGTAAAGATGTTTTTATTTGATAATTTGATAAGCCGACTAAAAGGGTTCTGGCCCAATGCGTCTATTACGCTATGGATGGGCCTGACCCCTTTTAACTAAACTTCCTTCAATGATTATGCCGCCATTAACGCCTGCGCGATGCCATTATGTTGATCGACCAGTTCCTGAGTATCGTATGGCTTTAGATGTCCTCTTTTCACTTTCTCTATATCTATTGCCATAATAGCATTTATATACTCATCGGCCGTCATACTGCCTAACTCAAACTGCTCTTGCAGATAATATCCGAAGAGTCGACGCGCCTTCCCCCCTTTTTGTGCAGATAGGGCCAACAGCATTATACCTAAGGTATTGACTAGATACGGATCCTTATTTTTATTGCCGAGATTAGTCAATGCTTCGATATATTTATCATTTGCTACTAAAAATCTTATTTTAGCATTTTTTAGCCTATCCAATAAGGTAGCGTCATTATTAATCATCTCGTCCGTTACAAGGGCTATCACCATGCCTTTTTTACGATCCTCTTCTTTTATATTTTCATCATTTATTATGCTATCGGCTGGGTTTTTGGCATTGAAAGATATCCCCTTGAATACATTGTCAAATCTCTCACTTATAGTCTCTAACTCTTTTCTGCCGGCTATCGAGTTGGGCACAGCGATAGTGCAGCCTATGGAGACGTCATCTCTTACAACCGTCTTTGCCAGCTCCGTCTTGGCCACAATCTCTTCTTCCGCTCCGCTCGCTGAGGCGCGGGATTGGTCGTCGCTCATTGCTTGTCCCTTATCGCTCGTTATCCGATCACGGTATCCATTTCCTGCAATCGTAACATATCTATCTGCCTCTTCTCTCCCACGCTCCACATAAGGCTGGTTAACGCTTAAATCAGGATTTGGTATATTTTCCGATGGTTTTTCCGCACGCGCTAGTCTATATGTTAAGATCTTAACAGCGGCACTCATAGTTTGTGCATGATCCCGTTGATCATGCCTCTCGCATATATAATTATACTCGGCTTCTGCCATTGCTAAAGCATGCCTAAGAATTTCTATACTGTCTTCTTTCGCTTCGCTCGCGGAACGATGCTTACCGTGTTTTCCATAAAAAGGTGCACCCATCCACATCATTAGCCTTGTGTATGGAGGATCAAACAGTGGTTGCGCTAGGGTTCTTTGCCTCCTAGCTAACTCTTCCAGCACGCCGCAGGCACCGCCTAACCCTCTGCTACCTCCGTCGCCGTTAATAATAAGAATAATAGCCTTTTGCACGTCATCGAGATTATTTGCTGTAATTACTCCTGCTTTAGCCAATTCGGATAGCAACAAATATACCCAATGCGTATCATTTCCTGCCTTTTCTACTACGGTAGTGAGAAACTTAAGACCCAGAATACGACTATCTAAGCCCCTCTCTGTGACAGATAGTGCTAATAAGGAGAGTGAATCATAAACGTCATATTCTTGTTCCTTATGCACAGTATTTTCGGAAACGGCAACAAGAAGAATCTCAGCTTCATTTAGATTATCTGCCTTAATCACCCCTGCCATAGCTAATCTGGATAACGCGTTGTAAGCGGCGTCTGCCCTGCCTCCTGTCTTTTCGGCAATACTCACAAGAAGCCTAAGTGCTTCGTCAAGATTGCCTGCTGTAATCGCTCCGTTATTAGCTAATACAGCTAGCGAATAGTAGCCCCGATTCGTTAATCTTTTCTCTTTTTCAAAAATATCGGCGTATAGTTCTACATTATCTACTTTAATAATACCAGACTTGACCAATTCAGCCATAGCTAAGTATTTGCTGCATTCTTCATTCTTAACAATAACAGCAAAAAGAGTTTTTACCTTGATGAAATTATCTGCTGTAATTACCTCTAATTTGACTAATTCGCTCAATAAAACGTACGCTAAAGCTGTATTACTTTTTGCCTCTTCAACAATAGTAATTAGAAACTCCGGCTCTAAGATATGATTATTTAAACTTTGCCTTTTAACGGCTTTGGCTAATTCCAGCAACGCAGAGTAAGCATGATTTTTATTAAGCCCTGTCTTCTCAGCAATAGCAATCAGAAGCTTGAGATTAAGAATACGAGTATCTAAATTATCTTTCATGACATCGTTTGTTAATAGAGTTAATGATAAGTATGCAGATGACGCTTCTCCCGAATCCATAGTTTTTTCAGTAATGGCAGCAAGCAATGCGTCTGCTTCATTAAGGTTATCTGCCGTTACCACGCCTACTTTAACTAACTCACATAGCAATGAATAAGCAAAACCTGCGTTCCATTCTGTATTTTTAGCAATATTACCGAGAATTTTGAGATCTAGTATACGACCATCTAATTTTTGTTTCTTAATAACCTTGGCTAATTCCAATAATGCAGCGCAAGCATGGTCTTTATTAGGTCCCGTTTCTTTAACAATAGTGCCATACAGTTCTCTCGCTTCCCGAATATTGTGTTGCGTGGCTATGCCCAATGTCAAGGCTTCCATGAGGAAATCATCCACAGAAAATTTCGCTTTATCCGTAGCCCCGCTCGCCGAGGCGCGGCCTTCATTTGATTTTGAATCGTCAATATTTTTGGGTAATTGTTCGGACGATTGACTTTCCTCTATCGATTCTGCAGGCAGTAATCGCACATCAGCCCTGCGGTCATAAACCGCCGCCTTATAAAAGATCTCGGCGCGGACTCTCCCCTTGTCATCAACCAAGTTACTCCACATATCATGATCTGTGGGAACTATTTTCCAGCCAGGAGGTAGTGTTACATGTCGAAATAATGGGTCGCCAGCCTTTGGCTGGCCAAGCTTAACACCGATAGCAGCCCACTCCACATCATTAGATGTACCCTCAACGGGCAAAAACTCACTATTGGCAAGCTGCCTTTGACCTTCTTTCTCCTGTTTTTCTATTGCTCGTGTACCGCCTACTTCAATAGCATCTAAAAGAAGCAATTTTGGATGAGGTGGTAAAGTTGTGTTTTCGATTGTTGCTGTGCCAGGCTTATTTATCCAGTAGAAATTATTATCATATGCTCCGATAGTAGCATCGTTTATTTGCTTCTCCAGATCTTTAACACTAATTGTCTCTTTTAAACTGCCTCCACGCGATGTCAAGACATCTACTGTATCAATCCCCAATGTTTTTATCAAATTCAGAAGATATTTAGCATGTTTTACGTCTTCAGTAGGAGTGTCCATTATACCTAAGACAAGTGGTTGCGCTAAAATATGCTGAAACTTAGTAGGAATCTTTGGTGTCTTAGCAGTAAGGATATTCGTTACTAACGTAAAATATTCTATCTGACTTTCACGATCGATGATTTTCATTCTCTCAATCATCGCGTGAATTGTTGCGAGAATCGCATTTTTGGTATTTTCGTGTAAATACCTATTAACTCTGTTTTCTAATTCCTTTTCTTCAATACTCAATTCTTCACATATGCGCTTCACCAACATTTTATTCTTATCACTATGCATTATAGGCGCATTGGCTTTTAAAATATCACTAACACTTGGTTTTTCTTCAGTAAACAAGAGAAGGGCAAGAAGAAGCCTGAATTCCGGAGTATCGCCATTAAACATAGCTCCGCTCGCCGAGAGGCGCTCGACGGATTCAGCGCCCTCAGCATGGTACCTTCTTCTCTCTTTCCCTGTCCCTAAGAAAAGGATGCGATCATAAATAAAACCCTCGGGGTCTTTTTCATCTTTTACGACTACCTCCTCGTTCACTTCATCATATTCCCAACGATTACCCCTCACATCGCCTGTACGTTTAATATGTCCTTCGGGACCATTGATAGCTAAGAAAACGGTCTTGCCCTCTTCGGTTAATTGTAGATACTTTTCGCTCAATATCTCGATATCGGGATCGATATCGTAACCATAGCGTATATCATCAAGAACTATCCCTCTCCAGTACTCTCGGTTACTTTGCAGATTATGTACGATTATCTCTGTTCTGTAATGTTCTTCTCCTCCTACAATAACAACATATTTACCTGGAATATACAGCATGGATCTATCCTTAAGATTGCTATCATAGAATGCTTTTTTTCCTTTGGCATCATACGCGACTTCTCCTATGATTATCACGCCCTCCTTGTCATCGGCGATAATCTTTTTGAATAATTTAACATCAAGGTTTACAGGTTGTTCCAACCCTTCTGCAGGCTTACGGGTTGTCTTGTCATACACGACAACGAATAATTTTCCGACTCTACTAGACAAACTGTACGCGCATATAAGATAATCCTTCATGTCTATAGTTTGTGTTGGAGTCGCAAGTTGATGCAGTTTTTCGGGTCTTTGGTAGCCGGTCATATCTATTGCGGTATTGGCGGTGGGCTGCGCTCCGCTCGCCGAGAGGCGGGATTTGCGTTTTGGTGGACGATCTTCTGGCCAGTTCGGCTGCCGCGAAGTATTTGCATCATGAACCTTAACGGCCCATTCCCGGAGAACCGGCGATATCTTCTTCTCGGTACGCAACCCGCTAAGGTCTGGAGGAAGCTCATAGCACATGATTTGCTCTTTGTAATAAGCGGATTTTTCTTGATAAATCTCATCCAAAACCTTAAGGACCACAACATAATTATCCGGAGTCAAGCTACCTCTTCTCAGAATCTCAGCAAGCGTGTAAACAAAATTTCCATGGCTTGTGTTGCCATACCAAGAGGAACCATCCCTGCTATTCCTCTCGATGATTGGTTTAGCTTTTTCAATAAATTTAATCCGATCTTCTTTAGTAAAAGATGTGTCTTGAATCAATGCGGACACAAGGCCTTCAACGGCAGGGACAAAGCTGCCGGCAATTATCATTTGACTGATGAGTCTGTCTATTTCAATGATTCCCAGCTGATCCGAATATCCGATAGATCCTAACAAGCTCGCCCGGAAAACATCTTGCTGAGAAGCGGACCAATATTCTGTCGTCCCTTGAAAGGAGCTGAGCTTTTTTATGCCCGCGATCACACCATCAACAAAAGCGTCGGCCGAAAGAGCGGCCTTTTTGATAGTAATTGATCGCTCTTTCCCGGCTGGCCCCCAACTAGCATCTGTCGCCGCATCTTCCCCTCTCCCGTAAGTGTGCGGCAGCCAAATATCTTTACTTTTTACATCTTCCTTGGAAAATGAATGGCGAAGCCGAAGAGTGATTGCATTGTTTTTTTTAACCAATTTCAGGGCAACATAAGCTGGCTGCCAATTTGTCCCTTCCTGTCCGGCCCGCCTCGGATCAGTCATGAGAATGCTTTCATTATAAAACCAATCCTGCGTCTGTTTCACAAGCTTTGTGAGATCATCTCCTGACAATATCCGATCCGCCGCCGGCGAAATCCCGCTTGCCGAGAGGCGGGATTCAGCTATCGGTGAAACAAGCCTCATGTTCAAATCTTCACCTTCTACAGCCGATAATACGATATTTCGGGTGATATCGTAAAGTTCGCCGTCTCTCTCAACAAGACTAAGTGCCATTAAATCTTCTTCTGACCGACCAAAGAACTTATGGTTGGGGTCGCGAGCTTTCATCACCAATTCATAAAAAACAATTGGCTTTTGCTGAATTAGAAGATCGAGCGACATCATTACCACTCTAACAGCTACTTCGATTTCAGTAGCACCGTTCTTAAGGGTTATCATTTCCAACTCGGGCATCTTGCCTGATGCAGAATCCCCGCTCGCCGTTTCTTGACCCTTCTTAAACTCGTCCTCCGTATATACCTTTATCTCCACATCGGTTTCTTGCAGAATGAGGTTGACATAATACGTGGCTGCGCGCGTCTTTTGATCATTAAGGGTCCAGCACTCAAACCATGCACCCGGGAGGTCCAGATTTTTCTTTAAGCGTACCCATAATCCTTTATCTATGGCATCTTTTTGCTCTGGCGTTAACCTGGCCTTAAAATCTCCCAGGTCAAAACGCTGCTCTTTTAAACCATTTTGAAGCATTGATTGAATAGCATACTCAACTTTGCCTTTACCGAGGTTTCCTAATATATCGCTCGACTTTAAAGCGATGCTTAGGTTGTCGATGCTGGCGATGGATTGGACGTTAGCGGCGAATGATAGGTCGTAGCCGCAAGTATTGAGCAGGAACGCGAATAGCAACACTGTCGAAACGATTTTCTGTAATCTCTTCATGTTTTCTCCTTGAGGTTTAAGTGATTTTTGCAATGCTTGCTTTTTGTTAGTTTACTAATGTAGCATAATTATACACCCGAATGATGATTTGTCAAGCCAAATTAGCTGAATTTTTTATTCTTTAACAAGTAGAATAGGTTTAACCCATTCTACTTCTTGAGGATTTTCTTGAATTCTTTGGTGAGGGCTGGGAGGATTTCGAAGAGGTCGCCGACGATGCCGTATGTGGCGACTTTGAAGATGGGCGCATCGGGATCTTTATTTATGGCAAGGATGACTTTTGATGACTGCATGCCGATAAGATGCTGGATCTGGCCGGATATGCCGCAGGCTATGTATAGTTTAGGACAGACCGTCTTACCCGTCTGCCCCACCTGGTGCGAGTACGGTATCCACCCTGCATCGACAGTGGCTCTGGAGGCGCCGACAGCCGCACCCAGGACTTTGGCAAGCTCTTTTATATAAGAGAAGTTCTCAGAGCCTGCGAGGCCTCTGCCTCCTGAGACTATTATATCCGCCTCGGAGAGATTAACCGTCTCCTCTATCTCCTCTACTATATCTATTATCTTTGTCCGGGAGCTTAATACATCATCGCCGTACTTCTTCTTTATCACTTCCGCCTTGTGCGGCTTATTAAGCTCGGGCTCTTTCATGACCTTGTGGCGGACCGTCGACATCTGAGGCCGGTGATTCGGAGTTATGATCGTAGCCATTATGTTCCCGCCAAACGCCGGACGCGTCTGAAGAAGTAATCTCTCCTTCTCATCTATATCAAGCCCCGTGCAATCGGCAGTCAGACCGGCATCTATGGTTATCGCCACTCTCGAAATAAGGCTTCTGCCTATAACAGTAGCGCCGCACAATATGACTTCGGGCTTATATTCTTTTACGAGCTCCACCAGGACTTTTGTATATGAATCATCCTGGTAATTCTTCAATTGCGGAGCATCCACCAAATATACTTTATCGGCGCCGCGCCACGCCAACTCATCCGCTTTGGACTCTATATTGTTCCCTAAAAGCACCGCGCAGAGCTTGCCGCCCAATTTCTTAGCGAGCTTCTTTCCTTCACCGAGCAATTCAAAAGAGATCGTCTGTATAACGCCCTTCTTTTGCTCGCAGAATACCCATACGTCCTTGTAGGCGCTTAAGTCTTTCTTAGCGACCGACCCTTTATCCAATACTATGGCCGCGAATTTACATGAATCGACGCACGCGCCGCAGAGATTGCACTTCGAGAGGTCTATGATGGCTTTTTTATTTTCTACTCTGATAGCGCCAAATGGGCATACGCGCACGCAGAGCGTGCAGCCGGTGCATTTTTCTAGCATTATCTTTATCTTTGAGTCGTTCATATTATCAGATCACTATATCTTTCAGAAGTTCGCCGACCTTTTGAGCAAGTTCAGCCGCGTCGCCCTTCAGCATCTCGCCGCCTTTTCTCGGTGGCGGAGTGAATATCTTCACCACTCTGGTCGGAGAGCCGTCTAAACCGATATTCTTAGGATCACAATTTACATCAGCGGCCATCCATTGAGTGATCTTTGCGGACTTCGCCCTCATCATGCCCTTCAACGAAGGCAGCCTCGGCGTATTTATCTCTTTCACGACTGTGAAAAGGCACGGTATGGGCGTCTCTACGATGTCGTAGCCCTCCTCCGTCATCCTCTCGACCCTGGCCCTGCCGTCCTTGATCTCTTCTATCTTTTTAACATAGGTCACTTGGGGTATGTCTAAATGAGTGGAGATGCCCGGCCCCACCTGCGCCGTATCTCCATCCGAAGCCTGCTTGCCGCACAGGATGATATCGAAAGCACCTATCTTCTTTATCGCGCATGCAAGAGTATAACTCGTCGCCCATGTGTCACTGCCGGCAAACTTTCTGTCACTCACCAGTATTCCCTCATCACATCCAAGCGAGATCGCCTCTTTTAACGCCGACTCCGCTTGCGGCGGGCCCATCGTGACTACGGTGACCTTGCCCGTGAAACGCTCTTTCAGGCGCACAGCTTCCTCTATCGCATAAGTGTCAAAAGGATTGATGATGCTCTCCACACCTTCGCGGATGAGCGTATTCTTGACCGGATCTATCTTCACATCGGTCGTATTGGGGACCTGTTTTATGCAGACGATTATATTCATATCTATTTTGACGCTTTTAACGATTCCTTAATGAGATGCGCGGCGATGACGTTACGCTGTATCTGGTTCGTGCCTTCGTATATCTGAGTGATCTTGGCGTCTCTCATGAATTTTTCAACAGGATACTCTCTCATGTAGCCGTATCCGCCCAGGATCTGGACCGCATCCGTGGTGACCTTCATCGCCATATCGCCTGCGAATAATTTGGACATGGCCGAATCCTTGGCGACATCCTTTATGCCGGCATCCACCATCCTGGCGGTAGCGAATACTAGAGCCCTCGCGGCCTCTATCTGCGTTCCCATATCAGCGAGCATATGCTGTATCGCCTGGAAGCTCGATATCGGCTGGCCGAACTGTATCCTCTTCCTCGCGTACTCGAGCGCGGCGTCCAAAGCGCCTTGCGCTATCCCGACAGCCTGCGCCGCCACTCCCGGGCGCGAATTATCGAATGTCTTCATGGCCACTATGAATCCCATGCCCTCTTTCGATATGAGGTTCTCTTTCGGTATTTTGCAATCGGTAAATATGACCTCTCTCGTCGCCGAAGCCCGGATGCCCAGCTTCTTCTCTTTGAGCCCGAACTCCATGCCTTTCGTCCCCTTCTCCACTATGAATGCGCTCGCCCCTCTTGCGCCCTTGGTCTTATCGGTCATCGCTATAACGGTGTAGACCTCAGCCTCGCCCGCATTGGTGATCCACTGCTTGGTGCCGTTCAATATATAGTGGCCGCCGTCCTTCTTGGCGTTGGTCTTTATACTTCCCGCATCGGATCCCGCTTCCGCTTCCGTGATACAGAAGGCCGCCAGCCTTTTACCTTTGGCTATGTCGGGCAGGTACTTCTTCTTCTGTTCTTCGCTTCCGTACAAAAGTATCGGGAATGTGCCGAGGCCCGTCCCGGCAAAACCTAACGCTATACCGCCGCAGGCCCTCGAAAGCTCTTCAGTGACAAGACACATCTCGGTTACGCCGCCGCCAAGGCCGCCGTAGGCTTCGGGGATATAAACGCCAAACAGGTCGCTGTCCGACAGGATCTTCATTATCGGCCACGCGAACTCTTCCGTTTCGTCGTAATGGGCCGCTACGGGCTTTATCTTCTCCTGGGCGATCTTTCGCGCCAGGTCACGCACCATTACCTGCTGTTCATTAAATAGATAGTCCATAAATGGTCTCCTTTTTTATTATATACAAGGCGGGCTTTTTAAGTGTACTTTTTTACGATCAAAGTCGCGTTGTGTCCGCCGAAACCGAGGGCATTTGACGCCGCCACTTTTATCTTATGGTGCCTTGGTTTATTCGGAACATAATCGAGATCGCAGTCAGGATCAGGTGTTTCATAATTGATGGTGGGAGGTATTATTGAATGTCTTATAGCCAATGCGCATGCTATCATCTCTACGCCGCCGGCAGCGCCCAGGAGATGCCCCATCACGCTCTTTGTGGAGCTCACGGCCAGTTTTTTGGCATGGGAGCCAAAGACCTTCTTTATGGCAAGGGTCTCTATCTTATCATTGTAAATAGTGGACGTTCCGTGCGCGTTTATATAATCCACGTCTTCCGGCTTCATTCCGGCATCTTTTAGCGACGCTCTCATGCATCGCACGCCGCCGTCCCCCTGCGGGTCCGGGGCGGTCATATGATAAGCGTCTCCGCTCATCCCATATCCTGCCATCTCGCAGTATATTTTGGCATTCCTCTTAAGCGCGTGTTCCAATTCCTCCAGGATCACCACGCCGCAGCCTTCTCCCATGACAAAACCGTCTCTATTCTTATCGAACGGCCGTGACGCCCTCGCGGGGTCATCGTTCCTGAGCGACACAGCCCTGAGGGCGCAGAACCCTCCGAAACCCATCACTGTGATGGCGGCCTCGCTTCCGCCGCATACCATAATATCCGCCTCGTCCCTTTGGATTATCCTGAAAGCATCGCCTATGGAATGGTTGCCGGTGGCGCAGGCCGTCCCGACCGCGGTATTCGGCCCCTTAAGGCCCATGGTAATGGAGATCTGCCCGGAAGCCATATTTATGATCAACATCGGTATGAGGAACGGGGATATCCTGGCGGGGCCCTTCTCGGGACCTAATGCTATATACTGCCTATGCTCGGCCTCTACCGTATGGAGCCCGCCTATGCCGGAGCCCACAAGCACTCCGAACCTGTTTCTGTCCGTCTTATCAAGGTTTATCCTGGAATCGAGCACAGCCAGCTTGGCGCTGACGACGGCGAACTGGACAAACCTGTCCATTCGCTTCAACTCTTTGGCGGAAAGATAGGGGGACGGATCAAAATCGATCACCTCGGCCCCTATTTTACAGGTGTAATAGGTGGGATCAAAACGAGTTAGCCGCCTTACGCCGCTCTTGCCTTCAAGGAGGGAACTCCAGAACTTATCAATGGTGCAGCCGATCGGGCTTACTGTTCCAAGCCCCGTGACGACAACACGTCTTTTCTTAAGCATCAGAGAACTTTACTTGCCGGCTTTCTCTTCGATATATCTCAGAGCGTCTCCGACAGTCGCGAGCTTTTCGGCATCTTCATCCGGTATCTCCACTCCGAACTCTTCTTCCAACGCCATTACGAGCTCAACCGTATCCAATGAGTCTGCCCCTAAATCATCTACGAACTTCGCGCCATCCGTTACTTCTTCCTTTTTAACTCCGAGCTGCTCCGCGATGATCTGCCTGACCTTATCCTGAGATACTGCCATTTTACCCCCTTTTTTACATTACCATTCCGCCGTCAACCGTTATGACCTGCCCGGTTATATAGGCGGAATCGTCACTAACCAAAAATAAAGCGAGATTCGCCACATCGTTAGCAGTCCCGAGCTTTGACATCGGGATCTGTTTTAGCATCTCGCTCTTCACGTTTTCCGGTAATTTTGCTGTCATATCTGTCTGTATAAAGCCCGGGGCTATAGCGTTTGCCCTTACATTCCTTGACGCGAGCTCTTTGGCAATCGATTTTGTCAGGGCTATCAGGCCGCCTTTGGAAGCGGCGTAATTCGCCTGGCCCGCGTTACCCACTATCCCGATTATCGAGGCCATGTTGACTATCCTGCCATCCCTCTGCTTCATCATGACCTTCGAAACGGCTTTGGCGCACAGGAAAGCGCCCTTAAGATTGACGCTTAAGACCGCGTCCCAGTCCGTTTCCGACATCCTGACAAGGAGCGTGTCTTTTGTTATGCCAGCATTGTTTACAAGTATATCGATTTTGTTGAATTTGTCAAGGGTTTTTTGGACGAATGAATCGACCTGGTCGGACTTTGTCACATCCACCACGGCCGTCATGCACTGGCGGCCAAGCGCCTCTATCTCCTTTTGGGTCACGGCAAGGGCATCGGGGTTGACGTCGCACAGGCTTAAGGAAGCCCCCTCCCCGGCAAAGACGAGAGCTATCTCCCTGCCTATGCCTCTGGCACCGCCCGTAATAATCGCTATCTTGTCTTTCAATATCATAAAACTGCCTTTCTCTTTTTTGCCTTGAGCTATTGTAGCTTCAAAAATAACTTTGTCAAGTTTTTTTGTAGGGATTACTGAAAAACGGACTTTTTCAGCAATCCCTTGTAAGGAATCTTATCCAATTCCACATAAGATCCCAGAGTATACGACAGATTCAGTTCCTCTATCCTAACGGAAACTATCTTCCCCATAATGCTGTCCGGCCCGTCAAATATCACCTTTATATAGTTATCGGAATAGCCCGTGAGCCTGCCCGAATGCTTCTCTCTTTTAGATTCGACCAGCACATCCACTAACTGCTTCAGGAAGCCTTCTCTGTAAAGGTAAGATACCGTAATGGCGGCTATCTTCATGCTCTGGAACCTCTTTTTAATCTCATACTCCGGCACAATATCTGTCATGGCAGAGGCGGCCGTCCCGTCCCTTTTACTGAAAGGAAATATATGCGTCTTTACAGGGAGTATCTCTTTTATAAGGTTTAACGTGTTCCTGAAATTTACATCGGCCTCCCCCGGAAAACCTATCAGCACATCGGTGGTTATACCCACACCCGCTATCTTTCTTTTTATCCCGGCGGCGAGACCTCTTATATAGTCAGCTGTGTAAGGCCTGTTCATCCTGCTCAATACCTCATCATCCCCGGACTGTATGGGTATATGTAGGTGTTTGCATATCTTCCGGTTTTGGGACATGTAGTCTATCAATTCATCCGTTACGTACTTTGGCTCGATCGAGCTTAACCTGATCCTGAAAGTGCCCGGTATCCCGCAAAGAGCTTTCAGGACGTCAACTATGCTCGCCATCTGGGCCAGGTCACCGCCCCATGCGCCAAGGCATATCCCCGTGAGCACTATCTCCTCAAAGCCTTTGGAGACGAGTGTTGTCACCTCTTCGACTATATCATGCAGCGGCCTCGATATCGAGGAGCCCCTGACGTAAGGCACCTTGCAGTAGGAGCAGGCGCCGGCGCATCCGTCCTGTATCTTCACGAAGGCTTTTGTGTGATCCTTGAAGTCGGAGATGCTGAGAAAGCGATGCGGTTTTTCGTCCGCCGTTCCCTCCGGGCCTATCGGCCCGTAGGGCCGGAGGCGTGATTCGTGATTCGTTAGTATATCGGCTATATTTATTTTGTCGTCATTTTTGATGATATTGGATACGCCGGGCAGGAATGAAAAAGCGCCGGCGTTCTTCTCGACAGCGCAACCGGTCAAAATTATCTTCGCTTTCGGGTTCGTCTTATGGAACATGCCCGCCCAGTGGCGCGATTCGCTGTCCGCCTTGTGCGTAACCGTGCACGTGTTCAGTATATAAAGATCCGCCGTCTCTTTCGCAAGGCACTCCCTGAAACCGGCGTTGATCAGGAGCTCCCTGATCGCCTGCGACTCATATTGGTTGACCTTGCAGCCGAGCGTCTTTATGAAGAATCTGCGGTTCATATCAGTTTTCACGTTCATAGTTTATCATCGATAATGCCGCCAATCCCGCGGTATCGCTCTTCAAAACCCGCGGCCCCAGGCTGACTATCTTGAAACTCGCTTTTAGGGCGCTCTCGGTCTCTTCCGGGGTAAAATCCCCCTCAGGCCCTATGGCCACCGCTATTCTTTTGCCGATGCTATTCTTAAGGGCCTCTTTCAGTTTTACGGCCTTATCGCTCAGGGCGGCGATAAGCTTCAAGTCACACACCCCCGCGACGATGGCTTCTTTAAACTCTGTAATAGGTTCTACCTCCGGAATATCGCTCCTGCCGCACTGCTTTGCCGCCTCCCTGGCGATCTTACGCCATCGATCGGCTATGCCCGCCTTCTTTGCGTCATTCCATTCGGGGATCGTGCGTTCCGTCGTCACCGGGATTATCCGCCGGACGCCAAGCTCCGTCGCTTTCTCGACGATATAATCCATCTTGGCTTTTTTAGGTATCGCTTGTATAAGGGTGATGAGGAGGCCTCTTCCGACAGAGCCTTCGCGCGCGCTCTTTATCCTGACCTCCAACGATTTACGATCCGCTTTTTTGACTATACCGGTATACTCTCTCCCGGTACCGTCGAAGACCACAACTTCATCTGAAACTTTAAGGCGCATCACATCGAGGATGTGGTGCGCCTCAAGTCCAGTGATATATATACTGTCGGCCTTTACAAACTCTTTTGGTACGAAGAAGCGCGACATCAGGAACTACTGTTTTATCCTGGCGGCGGGCTTGGCAGGTTTCTGCAGCACTATTGGAGCACCCACGGTGAACTCCGTCACCAGCTCTTCTCCGGTATTCACTTTAACATCTTTTTTGGACTGTTTTGGATTTGAAAGAACCTCTATGTTGTATGTCCCCTTACCGAGGTCGATAGGCTTGTTCGACGTAGTAGAGCTCACGATCTCATTTGTGCCCGACTTCGTTATCCTCACATTCGAACGGACATTTTTACCGTTCTCATCCGTGGTCTTCACCGTAAGAGACCCCACCACACATCCCATATCTACGATCGCTTCCTTGCCGGCCGCCACTTTAACATCTTTTTTATACAGCCTGGGTGAAGTGCCTATCTCTATGTCGTAATGGCCCGGCACTATCTCCATAGTCTTGTTGGTCATGTATGCGGTGACCATCTCGCTGGTATTGGAATAGAGTATTCTTACGGGATAATATGCGGCCGTCTTCTTGGCATTCAATGTCCTTATGGTGATAGAGCCCGTCACGCAGCCCAGGTCCTCAATGGTCTCTTTTCCTTCGGCAACCTTAACAAGTTTAAATATCTTCTGTGGAACGGTATCCAATTCGATATCGTATGTCCCGGGCATAACTTCCTGCGTCCTGCCTCCCACGGATGACGTCATGTAAACGCTGGACCTGGAGTCTATGGCCCTGAATGCCCTTATTCTCATCGGTATTTCCACATTCTTTGAATTGATTATTCTCACCGTGAGGGCGCCCTTGCCCTTTGAGATAACTTTTTTCGCCGGAGCTTTCTTCGTGCCCTTCTTAACTTGAGTTGTCAAAGGAGCTTTGCCGGTCTTTGCTTTCGGAGCAATAGCCTTAGCGAACAGAATAAGCCCCACTAATGCGATCAAAATAATAATGCCTATGATAAACTTCTTATTCCCCATATTATTTTCCCCCTTCGCCGAAAACCTCGGCCGTAAATATATATATCTCCGTAGACGGATTCTTCCATGCATCCGGTTTCAAGCCCGCCTTTTGAGCGCAAAGGCTCGTTAAGAACTCTTCTTTGCTCCATTCGGTCTCTGTAGCCACCTGCGGCAGATAGACGCCGCTATTGAATCCGCTCTTGACGATCACTCCGTGACCCGGGATCTTTATCTCGTCGGCGCTCTTCACTCTCTGTAACGGCGACAGCACCGATATTTCTAAGACTATCTTATCGATCTCAGCCGTTGATAACTTTTGAAAGCGGGGATCCCCCGTCGCCGCTTCTATGGCCATATCCGCTATCGTCTTGTACAGCGGGCCCTGGCCGGCCATATTGCCGATGCATCCGCGCAATTCGCCCGCTTCATGTAGAGTCACGAAGGCTCCCATTGGCTGATTCAGTACGAGGTCTTTCTCAATGAATGATTTACGTTTTCCGTCCCTGACGTAGCTTGTGATCGATTCTCTCGCGATCTGTAGCAATCTTTTTCTCTGAACGTCGTTGAGCATATTCGATTCAACTTTCTGCGCCACGTCATTGCGAGGCCGCGAAGCGGCCGAAGCAATCTCATCCTTATAAATCACTGCGCTCACGTACCCCACGACTTTCGCCTTATCACCTGTTATATCACCCGAATTGGCATATTTCAACGTCTTTATTTTACCATAACCCAACGTTTCCGCCACAAGTAAAGATGTTACGACAGGCATCATCCCGCAGATCTCGCAGACACCCATTTTTGCTTCCTCGTAGAGCTCTTTCGCGTTTAATTTATCGAGCAGCTGTATTGTGTGGTTGTCTATCGAGTTCGCCTCCTGATAAGAATGATAATGCGAAAGATCCGTAGATGCCGCTATGAGACAATCGCTTCTGTCTTTTATCAGATCGGCAATAACCTTTGCCAGCGCCTGGGCGTCGCTGTAATTCCGGCTGCCGAAAGCGATCGGCACGATCTTAGGGAAAAGGGGACTGTCCCCAAAGGGGACTGTCCCCTTTTCCCCCAAAGCCATCTGCACAAACGGCACCTGCATCTCGACGGAGTTCTCTTCTTCAAATAATTCTTTCTGGAACCTGAACCGCGGGTTGGACGAGATTATCTTCCCTGCTATAGCCGTATCCACAGCGACCTCGCCCAAAGGCGTCCTCCAGGAATCTCCGCCATAGACAGATACACCGTCGAGATATTTTCTGTGGCTGAATCCCAGAATGATAACGGTCTTTATCCCTGTGTTCTCAACCGCTTTGTATCCGTAGGCGGCGACTGGCCCGGAATAATCATATCCGGCGTGCGGCACGATAATGGCGAGGATCTTTCCGTCTATCTCTTCGGTCTTCGCGGCGTCGAGGTAGGATTTGAGCTGACTCTCTAACTGCGTCTTCGAGGCGGGATACCAGCTTCCGGCAAGATCCGCCTCTTTCGTCTCCGCAGCGGCCGCAGCTGTAATTGCGAAGATAACGAAAAGCAATATCGAAGTTATATATCTTATTTTCATGCGGCAAAACTTGGTGGAGCAGAAGGGACTCGAACCCTCGGCCCCCACGTTGCGAACGTGGTGCTCTTCCAGCTGAGCTACTGCCCCAAATTTTTGTTATTTGAAACGACTCGAAGCACTATACAATAGCCTTGTTTATCCAATCAAGGTAATCTCTGCTCCCGGAGATAATAGACACCGCTATTATCTCAGGCACCTCGT
>JAUYPN010000048.1 GCA_030695725.1 Candidatus Omnitrophota bacterium | reverse complement strand
AAACAGGCGGAGAATAAGACGCTGAGGGAGACCATAGGCGCCGTGACGCGGCAGATCGAGGGCGGGGCGACATTATCCGAAGCGCTTGCCGTCCACAGTAAAGTATTCCCGAAACTTTTTGTAAGTATGATAAAAGCCGGCGAGGCGAGCGGCTCCCTCGACGCCGTTCTGATGAGGTACGCCAAGTTCTTTGAAAATCAGGAAGATATAAAGGAGAAGGTGAAGGGCGCCCTCTTTTATCCCGTGATACTCTTTTTCTTCGGCACGGCCGTAATGCTCTTTATAGTCACTTTTATCATACCGCAGTTCGCCCAGATATACGTAAAAGCCGGGATCACGCTGCCGATACCCACGCTTATAGTGTATAAAGCCGGTCTCATGATAAGGAGTTACTGGTATTGGTTATTTATTCTATTGATAGCGTTATATGCCCTGGCGAAACTGTATTCGCGTACAGAGCGAGGCGCCCTTTTCATCGACGGCCTGAAACTGAATCTTCCCATAGCAGGCCTGTTATACAGGAAGGTATCAATAGCCAGATTCGCGAGGACGCTATCCACTCTTTTAAGCTCAGGCGTCCCGATATTGACAGCTCTGGACATAACCAAGGAGGTGGCCGGCAATAAGATCCTTGAGAATATCATAACGAACGTCCGCAAATACGTTGAGAAAGGTGAGAGGCTCGCCGAGCCGCTTAAAGTAAGCGGTGAATTTCCCCCGGACGTCATACAGATGATCTCCGTAGGCGAGGAGTCGGGCGGGCTTGACGAGATGCTGGAAAAGATAGCCGACTTTTATGACATGACCGTGGGCTACGCGATAAAGAAGCTTACCACTATCATAGAGCCGCTCTTTTTGATGATAATGGGTGTTATGATAGGAGTTATTATGGCGTCGATGCTCTTGCCCATATTCGATATGGTGAAGACCTTAAGGCATTAGAATAATTCGAAAAAGGAGGTGGAATATGCAAATAGCTTTGGTCGGATCCGCGGCCATGTTGTCCGTATTCGGTCTCATCCTATTCTTTAGGCCGGATATCGAGAAGAGGATATCCGATTGGCTGAACAGGAACTTACTGCTTGTAGAAGACATGATGCGTTCCTCAAATAGGATAGGCGGCCTGTTGTTGATCGCGCTGGGCATAGTGGTCTATATTCTGGCAACTAAAAAGTAGTGGAGAGATCTTTTCACAAAATTGAAAGGGGGTAATAAGATGTTTTCGAGAAAAGGTTTTACGCTTTTGGAGCTGTTGATAGTCATAGCGGTAATAGCTATCCTCGTAGGAATAGCGCTTCCGAAGTTCAAAGGTATGCATGACGAAGGTAATATTGCTAAGGCAAAGGGTGAACTGAGGACGTTACAGACGGCGGTGGAGAGCTATATCATGCATAATAACAACACCTTGCCGGCAGCTCTCTCTAATCTTACCACTGCGATTCCGAACATAATTAAAATTCTGCCAAAAGATCCGTTTGTCGCCGGCGGCGCCACAGATTATGTTTATAATCCAGGCACGTACTATTATGCCATATATTCTGTAGGACCGACCGCCGACGGCTCTGCCGGGGTACCTGATGCCGTTACCGGAATCAGCGTGGTAGCCGGAAATTGCGTATACGTAACAAACGGCAGCGGATCCAAGGCATCCTTATAACATTTGTACGTGACGGATGGTTCGCCTGTTGATGCTAAGCCGTAATTCTGGTACTGAGCATATATGATGCCCAAAAAAGGATTTACGCTCCTGGAAATTCTTCTTGCCGCTATTGTTTTTAGCGCGGGGGTGGTGGCCATACTGTGGGCGTTCAGCACGGGTATATTTGTAAGCTCCGATGTTGAAAATATTGATCTGGCTTTAAATATCGCCCAGGCAAAGATGGAAGAGGTAAAGAATACACCCTTTGCCGGTTTAGCGGACAGCGGTCCGACGGCCGATGCCAATTTCCCGCGTTTCTCCACCACTGTGAATGTGGCTGAAGGCCAGGATCCCATGCGGGTGGATGTGAACGTCGCCTGGTCGGTTAAAGGCAGCCAGACGAGCGTTGTCTTGACAACGCTCGCGGCTAATTACTGATAATGCGGATCGCTAATCGCGGAATGACATTGATAGAGCTGGTAATCACCAGCGCGTTGATCACTGTTTTGGCGGGGGTCGTGGTCTATACCCTGCGGGCGGTCTTATTGAGCTGGTCGAGCCAGGAGACGAGGGCGGGGGCCGATATAAGCCTTGATTGGAAAATGGAGGCCATCTCGCGGGATTTGAGAAAGGCCCGCGCGATCCAGTCCTCGGGCGATGAAATAAGATTCACCCGGGACCAGGTCAATTACTACATCTATTATCTCTACAACGCCGCCGATTCCTATCCTCCGAGCTTCGGTCAAACCTCATATCAGCTGAAGAAAGCAGTTCTCTCCGGAGGAATAGGAGAGACTTTTACTTACGGTGCGGGGGATCTTAAGATGACCGGTATACTGCCGCCGCCCACATCAGATCTGTCCTTAAACAGTAATCTTGTTACGCTGGATCTTAGCATGAAACAGCGCGACGAGACGATCAGGTCAAGAACTAAAATAAGGCCGAGAAATCTGTGAAGAAACCACTCGCTTCAAAGAAGGGAATAGTATTGATCCTGACTTTCATAATCATGACGGTATTGACCATAATCACCCTCGCCTTTTTATATATGATATCCGGTCAGGCCAGGGCCTCGGGGTATGACATGGATAGTTCCAAAGCGCTGTGGCTTGCCGAGGCAGGAATGCAGAAGGCCGTATGGAATCTTAAGACTCCGGTATCCGGCGGCGGCCAGGGCGAAAATTGGGTGACGGCAGGGACGACCGAAAGCCTGGGAAGCGGAAGTTATACTATGAAGACGGAAAGATGGGATTGGGCGCTCGCTTCAAACGGCGCTTCTGCCGCCGCTTCCTCGAGCGCGTCCGGCCGGACACCGGATCTTGCTGTCGATAACAATGACGCAACTTACTGGCAATCTGCGTCCAAGCCTGTGCCTGGGAGCCCCCAATATATCACCGTAACATTCCCATACGCGCTGACCATAAACAGAGTCCGCTTTTTTGTTCCGTCAGGTTCATCTCAACAGGCGCCCAAGGATTACGATTGGCAGGTCTCCACTGACGGCATAACTTACACTAACGCGAAGAGCGTAAACGGCAGCACCGCGACCGATGTAACCAATGAGTTCACCGCCGCGGCAAACGTTAATTACCTTAGGCTCAATGTTTCCAAAATAGACGGCGGCTCTGTCGGTTGTATAATCGCGGCATTAGAGGCTGTCGGCTCGAAGATCACATCGACCGGAAGTTCCGGGGCTGTCAGCAGACAAGCTGTGCGGACAGCGGCCGTTCATGACGGAGTCGTGGTTGTTGCCGACGGGAACAGCACGGTTTACAATCAGATAGACTGGGACGAGATCGTTCCGGCGGTTTAACCGGAAAAATATATAAGTTGTGTGCGGCGGTTTTTACGATATAATATACCCTCGATATGAATATCAGGAATTTTTTTGGAAAATCCGAAGTTATCGGCCTCGATGTGGGCTCTTCGGCAGTTAAGATGGCGCTCTTCAAAGAAGCCGAAGGCGGCCTGCGTCTTGTGAGGGCCGAGATCAAAGAGCTAGCCGAGCATAACGATGACGCCTCTTTCGAGAAAGAGGCCGTATCCGCCCTGCGGTATCTATTGAAAGGCGTTGGTACAAAAAAAGCCAAATTTATCGCCAGTATCAATTGCCCCTCTACCGCCATAAAGAAGGTAGTGGCCCCGTACATGCCGAGGTCCGAGCTTAAAGCCGGTATAGCGCTGGAGGCCAAGAGCTACTTTCCATTCTCGATCGATGGCTCGATGCTCGATTTTGAGATACTCGGGGACGTAGTGGACAAAGGAATAAGAAAATATGACCTCATGGTGGCCGTTTGTCCGATAAATACGGTCCAGAATAATTTGTCGATATTGAAGAAGGCCGGAGTGCGGCCATTCTCATTTGTGACAAGCTCATACGCCTTAGGCAAGGCGGCCGGATATGCAGGCAAGGAAGAGGATTTGAAGTGTTTTGTGGATATAGGATCATCCCACACCGAATTCATAATATACAGGGACAAGACGATAGTTTTTACCCGCAAGATACCGATATGCGGCGACGATTTCACAAAATCCATGACAGACACCCTCGTATCGGACAGAGGCAGGACGCAGCTTACATTCGCGGAAGCTGAAAAGATCAAGAAAGAGGTAGGTATTCCCGCCGATAATGATACAAACCTTATAGACGACAAGATTTCCGCCACACAGATACTCTCTATGCTGCGCCCTACAGCGGAGAATCTCGCGAATGAAATAAGCAGGTGTCTCGATTATTACAGGGAAGAGTCAAAAGGCGCCAGAGTCGATAATATAGTGCTATTCGGCGGCGGCGCGTCCCTGACGGGCCTCACGAAATTCATATCTGATTCACTTGGTCTGCCGGTCAGGATAGGAGACCCGCTAGAGGGTCTGAAGACGGAGAAGGACGCAATTCGCGAAAGAGAAAGAACGGCTCACAGGGTCGAGCTTGCGATAGGCGCGGGCTTAAGTAACGCAAAGGGGATAAATCTCCTTCCACCGGAGATAAAGAATGAGGTAGAGAGGACCGTCAAGCGGGGAACTATCGAAGGGATCGTTACGGCTATAGTGATAGCATCGGTGCTCCTATTGATGGGAATGAATATAAAAATAGGTAACTTCAAGAAGAGAATCCATGTGGCGCAATTGGAGCTGGCCGCGCTTTCCCCGCAGATAAGACAAGCTGAGGCAAGACGGGTTGCCGATATGGTGCTCGTAAATGAACCCTACTGGGAGGATGTATTCAAAGAGCTCGGCTCGCTCATCCCCGAGGAAATAAAGATAGAGAACCTGAAGATCGAAAATAAGATCATCGATATGAAGGGTATCGTGATTTCCCCCGATGGGCAGCAGATACTCGGCAGTTTTATATTATCGCTCGAAACAGGGCTCTTTAATAACGTAAAACTTACCGAGAGCGAAACGAGCGCGGACGGTTCAGCCGTGAAATTTGAACTGAAGTGCTGGATAGACTATGAGCGATAAATTCGACTTAATGAAACTTGCCCGGAATAATCAGGTGATAGTCATCATAATGGCTATCGCGGTAAGCATATCGCTCGCCTGGGGCATATTCTTTCTTCCGCGCATGAAAGAATTGCGCGCCAAGTACCTGGATTGCAGATCGTGCGAGAGCCAGGTCGTCGACGCCCGCAACCTTATAGAGTCCGTATCCAAACTCGATAAAGAGTACGGCGCAAGGATACTCATCTGTGAGAAAGAGGCGGCCTCGGGCCTTGACGAGTTTACCAAGCATGGCAAAACTTTGGGAATAAATTTTCTATCCGTGAAGCCGGGGAACGTGATAATCCCGGAGGGCATGCCTTATAAGATACTGCCCATAGAGATGGAGATAGAAGCTGCGGGCGAAGATTTCGTAAAGTTCGCGGGCTCCATAGATGAGCTAAAAAAAGCGATCGTAACGATGAGGAGCTTCGATATAACGCCCGATAAGGATGACGGCAAAAAATTAAAAGTCGACATGGTGGTAGATATGTATCTGTCTTTGAGGGATGATCGTGCAGAATAAGAAGGTTGTAGCGCTGATAATCCTGGCTGTATTGGCCGTGATCAGCCTTATATACGGAATAACGGCTTCTCCGAAAGGCAGAGTTAAGAGCGCCGCTGCTGCCGTCGGGCAGGCAAGCGGCGCGCCGACTCAAAACGCCGCGGCGGCGAAGAGCGTCGTTTCGACTGCGCGGCGCGCCAAGAGAAGCCAGTTCAAGGCGTGGAAGAGGAACCCTTTCGTCTCGGGCCTTGCGGCTCCGGCTTCGGCGGCGGCGAAGCTGACCTTGAACGGGATCATATGGAGTAAGATCAATCCAAAGGCCATGATAGGAGACGCCATAGTCGTAAAAGGCGACATCGTCGGCGCAAATAAAGTAGTCGATATCCAGCCGGACAAAGTGATACTGAACGACGGCGCAAAAGACTTCGAACTGAAGTTGGAGAAGTGATCTGTCACTAAAACCCCTCAATGAGTTATATAGTATTCGCGAGAAAATATAGACCCCAGGCATTCGATGAAGTAGTGGGCCAGTCGCACATAACGACGACGCTCGAGAACGCGATCGCTCAGGATCGGGTCGCCCACGCTTACATATTCGCCGGCCCGCGCGGTGTCGGCAAGACGACGACGGCCAGGATCTTCGCGAAGGCCCTCAATTGCGAGCGGGGCCCCACCGCTGATCCGTGCAATAAGTGCCCGTTGTGCCTTGAGATCACTCAAGGGTCGAGCCTTGATATCCTCGAGATAGACGGCGCCTCCAACAGGGGCATAGATGAGATAAGAAACCTGCGCGAGAACGTCAAGTTCTCGCCCTCCAAAGGCCGCTTCAAGGTCTATATAATAGACGAAGTTCATATGCTGACGCAGGAGGCGTTCAACGCCCTTCTCAAGACGCTGGAGGAGCCTCCCGCGCACGTTAAGTTCATATTCGCCACCACCCAGGCGCATAAAGTCCCGCCCACGATACTTTCGCGCTGCCAGAGATTCGACTTCAGGCGCATTTCGATAAAAGATATAGTCGATAGCCTTAAGGCCATCGCCAAAAAAGAGAATCTCAAGGTCGAAGACGATGTATTGATATTGATGGCGAAACATTCCGACGGCAGCATGAGGGACGCGCAGGTGGTCTTAGACCAGATATCGTCATTCGCCGATGGCAGGATCTCGCTCGAAGACGCGTCCAAGATACTCGGGGCGGTAAGCGATGACATCCTCTTCAGCCTGGCGGATTCCATTAAGTCCAGGGACGCGCTCGGCGCCCTAAAGATCATTGACGATCTTGCCAATGAAGGCAAGGATGTAGCCGAGATCGTCCTTTACCTGATAGAACATTTCAGGGATCTTTCGGTGGAATAGATAAATAAGGATCCCCAGGGCCTGATAGACGCGTCGCCCGAGAAAATAAAGAGATACATTGAGCAGGCCGCTGCCTTCACTATAGAAGAGATGCTCTACATAATATATACGCTTTCAAATACCATAGATTTTGTGAGAAAATCGAACATGGCGAGAGTGCCTTTTGAGGTTGCTATGATAAAATTAACGAGGATGGGTTCTATCGTATCATCGGCAGATCTCATGGAGCGCCTTGAAAAGATAGAGAGCGGCCTAAAGTCAAAACCTAACGCAGACCCCGGTCCTACGCGCCGAGAATTTACACAGGAGCCGCGCAAAGAGACGAAGGCAGCCGAATCGTTAAGGCCCGATAAGAAGTCTCGCGGCGCCGGCCTCGACGAGATAATAGGGTCCTGGAACGCCATTACCGACCGGGTTCAGGAGCGCAAGATATCCGTAGCCATGTATCTTAAGGAGGGGTATCCGGAAAGCGTTGATTCCGGCACATTGTCGATATCATTTCCCAAATCATCCCAATTCCATAAGGATACGCTTGAATCTCCCGAATGCAAAAATATCATACTGAAGGCCATAAAGGACGTGACCGGCCTTGACCTTAAGCTTAAGTTTACGATCTCGGAGAATGGCGGCGGTAAGAACGGCCCATCGAAAGGCGCTCCGGATGACTCCGATAGCGTCATTAAAGAGATGCCGTCGAAGAAGGACGGTTCTGAGCCCATAATAAGCGATGCCCTGGAGATATTCGGCGGCGAAATAGAGGGCGAAACTGGCAGGGGTAAGACAAGATGAACGCTTTTCCGGTGTCGATGAAGCTCTTAATAGAGGAGTTTTCCAAAATGCCCGGCATAGGGCCCAAGAGCGCCCAGCGATTAGCCTTCCATATATTGAGATCATCAAAAAATGATGCCGAGACACTGGCAAAGGCAATAGTTAAGGTAAAAGAATCCGTAAGATTCTGCAAGACCTGTAATAACTTAAGCGACGAAGAGATATGCGAGATATGCAATAGCGCCGACAGGGACAGATCCGTGCTCTGTGTGGTCGAAGAGCCGAATGATATCGCAGCCATAGAGAAGGCCAGGGAGTATAACGGTATCTATCATGTCCTGTTGGGGTCTTTGTCGCCATTAGACGGGATAGGCCCCTCAGATCTGAAGATAAAAGAGCTTTTGGAGAGGGTCAGGAAGGACAGGTTTAAAGAGATCATAATAGCCACGGACTTCAATACCGAAGGCGAGGCTACGGCATTATACCTGATGAAACAGCTTAAAACCTCAGGTTCCAAGCTCAC
>JAUYPN010000044.1 GCA_030695725.1 Candidatus Omnitrophota bacterium | reverse complement strand
AAAACGTCGTAAAACTTAATGATAAATTTTATTGCGAGAATGGTGAGTGGCGTATAGGTAAAAGAGTGTTGCACGACCATACGCCGCATGGTATCCTTACATTTAAGGAAGTCATCGAGAAATCATCAAATATCGGCACGGTCAAGGTCGCTCGCCTTTTCGGCGCCGATAGGATGTATAAATATATCAAGTTGTTCGGTTTTCATGACAGGACGGGTTTAGACCTTCCGGGAGAAGTTGTCGGCATGAATAGGCCGGTATCCAGATGGTCGGGTGGCAGCATGTATGCCATACCGATGGGCCATGAAGTGACGACTACGGCTATACAGCTGGCGTGCGCCATATCGGTGATCGCCGACAACGGATTTCTGGTGAGGCCGAGGATCGTTAAAGAGATATTGGACGCAAACGGCCGCGTGATAAAAGAATTTCCGCCGGTGGTCAGAAGCAAGGTAATTTCGCCGCAGACGGCTTTGAAGATGAGAAGCATATTGATGGGCGTGGTCCAGACCGGAACGGGGAAGAAAGCCATGGTGGAGGAGTACAGCGTAGGGGGGAAGACCGGGACAGCTCAGAAGGTAGAGCCTGGCGGCTTATATTCACACGATAAGTTCGTTGCTTCGTTCATAGGATTTGCTCCGGCAGAGAAACCGGTTCTTTCTGTAGTGGTATGCGTGGATGAGCCGCATCCCGTATATTATGGCGGCGATGTAGCTGCTCCGGTATTTAAGAATGTCGTGGACGAATCGCTTAGGTATCTCAACACAAAAGGGGTTTATCGATAGATGAAGCTGGACAGGATTTTGGAAGGCGTAGAGTTTAAGCCGGGAAGCGGGACTTCGGACGTTGAAGTTGACGGGTTAACCTGCAGCTCAAGCGGAGTAAGAAGCGGCGATATGTTTGTAGCCTTCAGAGGATACACCCAGAACGGATACAAGTACATAAGTGAGGCGATCGCCAATGGCGCCGCGGTTATACTTGCGGAAGAAGATTTCAATGCCGGCTCTTCGGTAAAAAAGATAGTGGTAAAAGACACAAGGATTGCCATTCCGATAATAGCGGCTAATTATTACGGCCACCCTTCAGAAAGATTAAAGGTTATAGGAGTGACAGGGACGAACGGCAAGACGACGATCACGTATATAATAGAAAATATCCTAAAGGCTGCCGGGGAAGGCGCCGGTGTGATAGGAACTATCAACTATAGATTAAAAGGAAAGGTCTTGCCCGCAAAGAATACAACGCCGGGATCACTTGAGCTGCAGTCTATGCTGGCGGAGATGGTCCGGGACGGCCTGAGATATGCCGTAATGGAAGTCTCAAGCCATTCTCTGGACCAGCGCAGAGTGGAGGGCGTATCGTTTGACGCGGCCATATTTACGAATATAACAAGCGAGCACCTCGATTATCACAAGACTTTAGAGGAATATTTCAAGGCGAAGACTAAGATATTCGACAGATTAAAAGAAGACGGATTTGCCATTCTTAATAAGGACGACTTGAGAGTCGCGTCGTTAAGGAGCTCTATTAAAAGGAAGGTCATAAGTTACGGCATAAAAGAAGATGCCCTTATAATGGCTGAAGATATCAAGCTTTCGTTGGAGGGGTCCGGATTCGTGATCACAACGCCGGAAGGCGCTCTCAAAATAAACGCGAAGCTGATCGGAATGCATAACGTCTCCAATATTCTTGCCGCGGTTGCGGCCGCTTTTGCGTTGAATATAGATCTTGAAGCGATAAAGAACGGCGTAGAAGCGCTTACAAGCGTACCCGGAAGATTGGAACCCATTGACGCGCGTCAGCCCTACAAGATATTCGTAGATTATGCGCACACAGAAGACGCGCTGAATAAAATATTAATCCTGTTGAAAGGTGTCGCCAAAAATAAGATAATAACCGTCTTCGGATGCGGCGGTGACAGAGATAAAACGAAGAGGCCGCTTATGGGTAGGGCTGCCTGCAAATTTTCGGATCATGTGATAATAACGTCTGATAACCCGCGATTTGAAGACCCTGTGGAGATAATAGGCCAGATAGAGGACGGAGTGAAGTGGGGATACTCAAATTATGATATCGTCCCTGACAGAGGCGATGCTCTGAAGAAAGCGCTCGATATCGCGTCAAAAGGCGACATAGTTGTTATTGCCGGGAAAGGGCACGAAAATTATCAGATAATAAAAGACAAGGTTCTGCCGTTCAACGATCGCGAAGTGGTTTTGGATATATTACGGAAGAAGGGTTATGCTGGTAAGAGAGATATTAAAGATTACACAAGGGAAGTTGTTGTCGGGTAGTCCCAATATGAATATCGATCCGGCGAAGATGTCGACCGATTCGAGAACTATCAAAAGGGGCGAATTTTTTATCGCGTTAAAAGGCCCTAATTTTGACGGGAATGGTTTTGTGGAGGATGTTTTCAGCAAGGGCGCCATAGGGGCGATAGTTTCGGAGGTAGTGAGCGTTCCTTGGCTTCGATCGGGACGAGAGGGTCCCCGAACCATTCGCTTCGCTCAGGTTCGGGGCAAGCAGGGGTCAAAAAAGATAGTAATTAAAGCGCGAGATACAACCAGGGCGTTTCAGGATATAGCGGCATGTTATAGGAGAAAGTTTAAAATTCCGATAATCGCGGTAACCGGCAGCAACGGAAAGACTACCGCAAAAGAGATGATATCGGCGGTATTATCAAAAAGATATAACGTCCTGAAGAATGCGGGTACCGAGAATAATCATATAGGTGTTCCGGCAACGTTACTTAAGTTAAAACCATGTCATGACATATGCGTCCTGGAGCTTGGTACAAATCATAAAGGCGAGATAAGGTTACTGGCCGGTATCGCGAGGCCTACTGTAGCCGTGATAACGAATGTCGGGCCGTCGCATCTTGAGTTTTTGGGTAATCTAAAAGGCGTCTACGAAGAGAAGAAGGATGTCTTGGGATTTTTAGATAAGAAAGATGGCCTGCTTATTTTAAACGGAGACGATAAATATCTCTCAAAGATATCGCACGAAGAAATCGATATAGTAAGATACGGTTTCAAAGCGTCAAACGATCTTTGCGCGGAACCGCTTAAGCCTGCAAAAGACAGCCTCAAGTTCGTCGTAAACAACAGGTGGGTGTTTGAACTTAGCCTATGCGGCGTTCATAATATTTACAATGCGCTGGCCGCGATTGCCATAGCAAGCCGTTTCGGAATCAGTCACAGATCGGTAAGAGACGCACTTTTTGATTACGCCCCGGCAAAGATGCGCCTCGACATAAAAAAGATGAACGGTTTCGACATAATCAACGATTCCTATAATTCAAATCCTCTGTCGATGAATTCAGCCCTCGATGTACTGAAATATTATCCGGCAAAAGCAAAATGGGTCGTAAGCGCCGATATGCTGGAGCTGGGAAGAAATAGCGTGCGGTTTCATAAGCTTATCGGCGAAAGGATAGCAAGGGCCGATATAGACGGATTATTGACTTTCGGCGGGCTTTCAAGACATACATTATCGCAGGCGATTGCCTTGGGTATGAGGCGCGACAGGCTTTGGCACTGCTCGAGCCATGACCAGATCGCGAATATATTAAAGAAGATGGTTAAGAAGGGAGACGCTGTTCTTTTGAAGGGCTCGCGCAGCATGAAGATGGAAGAAGTGTTAAAGAGGTTGGAGTAAGTAATGTTATATTATCTGTTTTATCCGTTAAGAGATGCCTGGTTCGGATTTAATGTATTTAAATATATTACTTTCCGCGCGGCGATGGCGAGCCTCACCGCGTTTTTAATATGCCTGATATTCGGGCCTTTCATAATAAATTGGCTTAAACGGCTGAACTTTGGCCAGAATATAAGAAGAGAACACGTCGAGAGTCTTTATAATCTGCACAGGCATAAACAGGGAACGCCCACTATGGGCGGCGTTTTGATAATATTAGCCATAACTTTGTCGACTTTACTATGGGCAGACATCCGAAATCAATACATACTGCTTACGCTAGTATCGTTCCTGTGGCTCGGACTCGTCGGTTTTACCGACGATTACATAAAAGTCGTAAAGAAGAGAAGCCTCGGGCTTACCGCGAGGATGAAGCTGCTGAGCCAGGCCCTTCTAGGAACATTCATCGCGCTGTATGTAATGTTCCTAACCCCCATACCCACTGAATTGTCGGTGCCTTTTATTAAACACTTGGCGTTAAATCTCGGAGCATTTTATATACTGTTCGTGATATTGGTTATAACGAGCGCAAGCAATGCCGTGAATCTCACGGACGGCCTGGACGGGCTTGCGATAGGATGTACGATTATAGCGGCGATAACGTATTCGGTATTAAGCTATATCTCCGGCAACTTCAAATTCACTGATTATCTTAATGTATTTTATCTTCCGGGCTCCGGTGAATTATCGGTCTTCTGCGCCTCGATGGTCGGCGCCGGTCTTGGATTTCTGTGGTTCAATTCTTATCCTGCGAACGTATTCATGGGAGATACAGGGTCGCTTGCGCTGGGCGGGGCCATAGGGGTTGTGGCGGTTTTTATCAAGAAGGAACTACTGCTATTCATCGTCGGCGGCATATTTGTCATTGAGGCGCTTTCCGTGGTGATGCAGGTGATATGGTTTAAGACGACGAAAAAGAGGCTTTTTCTGATGTCTCCGATACATCACCATTTTCAGCTGTTAGGTTGGGCAGAATCGAAGATAACTATAAGGTTTTGGATAATGGCGATCGTGCTGGCGCTATTGAGTTTGTCGACGCTTAAATTACAGTAAAAAACAAGATTAGCGTTTAGCGTAGAGCGCTTGCCTGCAGTCTATTTAGCTGACTTGCGGCAGGCAGGCGCTAAGCGCTATACGCTAAAAAAGTGATGTGCGTATGGATTTACGTGGTAAAACTGTGACGGTAGTAGGCTTAGGCAATAGCGGCCAAAACGCCGCTCTTCTACTACACGATCTTGGCGCTATAGTGAAAGTTACCGATTCAGGCGATACGCCCTCGGCGCGAAATAATACCAAAATACTGAGGGATTTGGGCATAGAAGTCGAGGCCGGCCGTCATACTGAAGGATTTATAAAAAATAGCGACCTCGTTGTAGTGAGCCCCGGCGTTGAAACTGACTCTCAAGTTATAGGATGGGCAAAGTCGTTCCGGATACCGATAATCGGCGAGATGGAACTTGGCTTCAGGTTCTGCAAGGGCAGGATCATTGCTATAACCGGAACTAACGGTAAGTCCACCGTCACGACGCTCGTCGGCGAAATTCTTAAAGCCGGCGGCCGGGACGCCGTCGTCTGCGGGAATATAGGAAATTCATTATGTGGTGAGATATCGCGGATAAAAGATGATACATGGGTTGTTTTAGAGGTCAGCTCTTTTCAGCTTGAGACGATAAAATCATTCAAACCATATATCGCATTGATACTGAATATAACCGATGACCATATGGATAGGTACAATAATTTCGAAGAGTATTTTAACGAAAAGTTAAAAATATTTTCCAATCAGGACGAGCGTGACATTTTAATATTGAATTATGATGCGGAAAATCTCCGATCCCTAAAAGACAGGGCGGACTCAAAAGTTATTCTTTATAGCAGGCTCAAAAATACCAACGGCGCGTACGTTAAGTCCGGCAAGATATATTGCGTTTCCGGCGCCGCGACAAAAGAAATTCTATTTCTGGGCGACATAAGACTCAAGGGGCTGCACAACATAGAGAACGTTTTGGCAGCTGTCCTTATCGGGACGCTTGTAGGCGTAAATGAAGATTCTATAAGAAATACCGTAAGGTCATTCAGAGGGCTAGCGCACAGAGTCGAGACCGTGGACGTTGTGGATGGAGTTGAATACATCGATGATTCCAAAGGTACGACCGTTGACTCGACCTATCGGGCGCTCGAGGCATGCGATAGGCCCGTTATTCTTATCGCGGGAGGCAAGGACAAGCATAGCGATTATTCATTTGTTTTAGATATCGTTAAGAAAAAAGTTAAGGCGCTGGTCCTGATCGGCGAGGCGCAAGCGGCTATTAAAAAAGCGCTTCGGCCGTCCGTGAATACGTTCGGGGCGAAAGATATGTTTGATGCGGTTTCGATCGCCCGCAGCATGGCAGAGAAGGGCTGGATTGTCCTTCTTTCGCCGATGTGCTCGAGTTTCGATATGTTTAAGGATTACAAAGAGCGGGGAGAGGCCTTTAAGAAGGCCGTCTTTATGATAAAGAGTTCTTCAGGCAAAGCGAAGGTATAAAAGATGAGGGCGGCGAGAGGCTCTATATTTCTGATAGTGACGATGCTTGTATCGGTCGGAATCGTTATGATATATTCCGCAAGCTCCATATACGCTTACTCTTCGATGAATGACAGCCTTTATTTTCTGAAAAAGCACCTCATATATCTTGCTATCGGTTTAGTGCTGATGTTTACGGCGATGTCTATCGATATAAACAGGCTAAAATCCCTCTCGAAGCCGATAATTTTGGCATCCATCTTTTTACTGCTTCTTGTCCTCATCCCTCATATAGGAAGAGAGGCCGCCGGGGCAAGGAGGTGGTTCAGGATCGGAGTTATAAATTTTCAACCTTCCGAATTCGCTAAAATAGCCGTCATAATCTACATGGCGGAACTTATCTCCCGGAAGGGGACGCTTATGAAAAGCTTTGTCCACGGGTTCCTTCCCGCCATCATAGCGCTCGGCGCTATTACAGGCCTTGTTTTACTGGAACCGGACCTCGGGACAGCTATAACTATTTCAGCCATCGCCATTATCATGATGTTTGCCGGCAGCGTCAGAATTCGTCACATACTGGCATTGATCCTG
>JAUYPN010000035.1 GCA_030695725.1 Candidatus Omnitrophota bacterium | reverse complement strand
CAAAATTATAGCAAGATCCAGATGCCAAAAGGCCCGAATATATACCTACTAATGGCCCGCGTCCCGATATGACGTCACGCACTATCTTTACTGATTTAAAACCAGCGTATTTTTGCGGGCTATTGGTTACGATGATGATGTTTCTAAATACGCTCTTCAACAATCTGAGCTGCCTCGCTATAAGCGCTTCGCCGTTTATCTTGAGGAAGGCCTTGTCGCGCCCCATGCGGCTCGATCTTCCTCCGGCAAGGACTATAGCGGTTACTGCTTCTTCTCTTCGGCGTCGTCGGATTCTATGCCCTTTAGCGATTTCTTGAACTCCTTAATTGTCTTACCGATCGACTTGCCGATCTCGGGAAGTTTTCCAGCGCCAAAAATCAAAAGGCATATCAGAAGTATCACCAACAACTCCTGTACGCCTATTCCGAATATCCTCATCCTTGTGCCCCTCCTTTTGGTAAGATTATGCTAAAAACGCTGCCGACGCCTTCTTCAGATTCGGCCCATATCTTTCCGCCGTGTCTGGCCACAACCTGTCTCGCTATCGCAAGGCCGAGACCCGTGCCGCTCTTCTCCGTAAGCCTGGCGTTCGTCGCGCGATAGAACTCTTCGAATAATTTTCCTATCTCGCCCTTAGGTATGCCGATACCCGTGTCCCTGACCCTGATGAGGACATTCCCGCCATCATCTTCCACATCTATGTCTACACGCCCTCCGGCGGACGTGTATTTCACCGCGTTGGCAAGGATATTGGCGATAGTCTCCTCTATATAAACCTGGGCGCCGTTTATCATATCCACTGCGGGAGAGATGCTGCTATTTATTATTATACTCTTGTCCCGCGCTTTTGTATCGACAAAATTTATGGCGCTCTCTATCGTATCTTTAAGCGAAAAATAATCGAACTCTATCTCCCGCGCCAGCTTTATGCGCGTTATCTCGACCAGCGCCTTGACAAAAGCCATAAGCTTTGCCGTCCTCTCGTCCGCCCTCTGAAGCAGATTCGCCTGTTTTTCGTTTAACTCACCGGCGATCCCGCCGGCCACGGTCTCGACGCAGCTTTGTATCGCGGAAAGATGCTCTTTTATATCGTGAGTGACCCTCAACACGTATTCGCTCTTTATGCGGTCTTTCTCGTTTAATAGCGCGTTCGCTTTGCCCAGACTCGCTTCGCGTCTCTTGAGCCTCTTTGCGATCGAGGTAGCCATATAGACCGCTATGTATAATGTGCTGATGAAGACAAACGAAACTCCGGCTATATACAATAAATTACCGTGCTGGTCCTCTATTATAAAACCTCCCAGGCAATAGTGCGCCAGGGTGTGTGTATATTCTAAGATCACCATAGCTAAAAATAACACAGCCGCGAAAGTAGCCTGTAAAATTGCAGCGCGCCTCGACAGAAGAATACCCGCTATGATCATGTGAAATATAAAGTAAAATAGAAAAGGATTTTCTATCCCGCCCGAAAAATGTATCAGCGCCGCCAAGCAGGCAAGGTCCAGCGAAATCTGTAAATTTGCAAACCCGTTCCTTAATCGCGCTATCAAGAATGTGAATATCAGATTGTATGCGATCAGTACTGCGGTTATAACGCAGAAGGGCGCGACGGGGAGGGGTATTTTGAATACGCGGCCGGCGGTTATCGCGGTCAGGATAACCCCGGCAATGGCGATCCACCTTAAGCTTATCAGCCAACGGGATCTTTCAACGATGCTTTCATCTGCTGTTGTCCCGGCGCGTCTCATCTGCGAAGAAAGTGCTCAACCTTTGAGATCAACTCTTCCGGCTTCAGCGGTTTTTCCAGATAATCCTCCACAGGCAGCCAGACGCTGTCTCCGGCCTCCTTCTTAAAATCAAGCCCCATCTTATCCTTGAGAGCGGTCAGCATGAGTATGGGGACATTTTTGAAAATATCGTCTTTCTTCAATTCCCTGGCTACTTCGAACCCTTTATCCGTGGTCTCCATCATCACGTCCAGGATTATAAGCTCCGGCCTCTCGGCCATGGCTTTAGACATCCCCTCCTCGCCGCTCTTTGCGATTATAACCCGATGATTCTTAGACTCCAATACCACTCTCATGGCCTCCGTCATATCCGCGTCATCGTCAATGATAAGTATCTTTGCCATAGACTACCCCCTCCTTATACCTTAACCAGCTTGACCTTTGAATCATAGAAAGAGACGCTGCCTCCTACAAGATCTAAAAGGCAGGTATTCTTAAGATACGGGTCAATGCGCATCGCGGCGTTACAGTGTATCCCTTTCGCGCGGCGAGAGTCCCCTTTTATAAGCTTTCCGTCGATAGTGGAGTCGCTTGAACCCGTTGCCCAGTTACCGAAGCCGAGAGGAAAGGCTATTATACCCGGCCTGATCCCCTCACTGACCTTGACCCGGCCGATCATCGGGACGATCCGTCCGTTCCCTAATTTCCATGTGCCTTCCGGATTGGACGCGGAGGTCATCTTTACTTTTGCGCCGTCGGTAAGGCCCCTGTCGGCCGCATCTTTTGAACTGATAAGGACAAAATTATCCGGAAGCAGGCCAAGAAGCCAGTAATTGGTGATCGTCCTGGACTTGGTTTGACTTATCTCGCGGTATGTAATGAGATGGAGATCGTACCCAGCCTTCTCATCTTCGATCGGATTGCCCAGCACATCCTGTATCGGCAGGTATGACGCGAGGCCGGCGAAGTGCTTGCCGGTCATTGAGTTTTTCGCCTTAGCAGCTTTTTCGCAGTACAGGTTTATGAGCCTGCCGTATTTATTCTTCAGCTGGTCGCCGTCGTACCCCTTCTCATAGTCCTGGAAACGGCCGCCTCGGTTCAGTACATACGCCACTTTCTTGAAATTGGCGTCGCCGGAAGCCGAGCTCCATCTCTTGAGGTCGAACATTGTTTTCGGAAGATGCCTGCGGGACTTCATAAAGACTTCCATCTCTTTGTCATCCGCATCCGGACACGAGTCCGAACCGTCCGCTTTTTCGCCGAACGCAACATTCGCCGCCATCTTGAGGTAGAAGTCTTCCTGCCTTTTAAAGTCCATACCCTTGCCCAGTCCGTCTTTCCCGAAGCCGGGCAGACCGAGTTTCTCGGATATAGCAAGAAGCATCGATTCAAGACATATGGGCATATCCTCGCCGAATACTCTGACAGTCTCGGTAAGAGGAGCCGTTACGGGCTGTCTGATCGGCTGAACCTTTTGCGGCACCGAGGGATGGGACCCCTGGAATTCCCAACGTTCCAGGTATGACAGATCGGGGAAGATATAATCCGCGTACATGGAAGTAACGCCTATGGTGATATCGTTGGAGACGACGAGCGGTATCTTCTTTGTGTCGACAAGGATATCTATGTTCGTATGGCCGGCGGGTAGAGAGTAGGTCGGGGCCGCCATATACGTCATGAGTATCTTTACCGGATACGGATAGGCGTCGCCTATCGACGGTATCACCTCCTCATATACGTCTGATGCTATCGCATACCACGGCCTCTTGGCCGGATATCCGGAAAATATTGTCGACTTCTCATATTCGCCATGCCGTATTATGTCAGTGCCGAAAGCTGTCAGCTTTCCGGGATGCATATCTTTAAAATTATACGGCTGCCCGGCCTTTTCCCCGAGATGGTTGTAGGTCGTCAGCTGAACCATGCCGCCTTTCCAATCGAAATTCCCTATCAGAAGGTTCAGCGAGTACCATGCGTAGACATTGTAGAACCCGTTGGTATGCTGAGAAACGCCTCTGTGTATATCTGCCGCGGCCCTCTTGCCGTGAGACGTGAATTCCCCGGCAAGTTCAATTATATCGCTCGCCGGTATCCCGCAGATCTTCGCCCATTCCTCGATCGAGCGGCTATCGGCATTCTCAGATAAAAGCTTAAAAACGCTTTTCACCTTGATGCCGTTAAGTTCGGTGGCGATCAGGAGATCCCCTTCGGCCGAATTAATCTCGTCATTCGGATCGAACGATACAGGCGCTCCGTCTTTCAACACTATGAAGGGATCAAATTCGTACTGTTTCGCGGCTTGTGTCTTCTTATCTACAAACGTCCTTATCTGTTTCTCCAGGCCTATATCAGAACCGCGTAAGAAGGCTCCGGGTTCTCCTTTTTCTATTTTAACCAGCCATGCGGCATTGGTCCAGTTCGGTTCGTTATCCGCTTTCGCCGCGGCCTTATTCGCGTTGGATAAATATCTCGCGTCGAATTTATTATTATCCAGGATCCATTTTATCATGCCGAGCGCGAGAGCTCCTTCAGAGCCGGGCAGCGCCGGTATCCACTTCCACGCCTTTGACGCGGTTTTCGAGAAGCGAGGATCAACTACGGCAAACTTCACCTTTTTATTGACAAGATTATCCATAAGCTTTCCTCCCCTGAGAGGAGGCCCGTAGTTTGCCTCGAGCGGCGATGCGCCCACAAATATTATGAATTCGGAATTCGCGGTGTCGCACTGCCAGTAAAACTTCTTTTCCTTGGCCCACTTCATCTTCTCGTCTTTTTCATCGTAATCCCACTGGTAGCTCATAGCCTTGCCCGTAAAATAGAGCGAGCCCTGACATACTGTCGTGTGGCCGTGGGCGTTGACGGAGCCAAACGCGTCCTTGGTAAAACGTCCGACGAGCTCGGAACGGCCGGCCTTCATCCTGCCCCACAAGAATGTGAAATGGTTGTTCTTGGGGCCAAAGTCGGGATGGTCGGGATCTATCATCGAACTGAGATGATCTTTAAACTCGGTTTTAAACTCCCCGACAAGGCTCTTTTTCTTCTCTTTGTCCTTTTCATCCAATATGGCCTTGACCGAACCAGCCATCGCCTTTAAAACCTTCGGGTCCTTAATGGCCCACAGGTCTTTAAATCCTTCCACATATCTGTCCTCACCTAAACCTGCGAATAGCTTCCCGCCGTCTACGATCTCTTTTATCGCAGTATCGAACTCTATCGCCTTCCACTTGTTCGACCCTCTGGGCCCGTCACGCTTCAAGACCTTCACTATCCTGTAAGGATCGTAGAGCGTCTGTATGCCGGACTGTCCTTTCGGGCATATCGTGCCATCCACTTTTGCCGTATCAAAGATCGAAGTTTTATAGTTAAGGTGCGGAGTGAGCGTCCATGGGCTAAAGGGATTTCCCTCTATCTTCGCCGCCAGTCCGTCTAAAAGGCCTACTTTTATGCCGCAACCGGTATTGCACTGCAGGCATGCCGTATAAATCAGATTCTCCGGCTTAACCAGCGGGTACCCTCCGTCGGAATCCGCCTTGTCAATCATATCGGCCGCCTTCGCATATGCTTTCTCCATATTCCCGGATGCGAAGAGCGTCGCCCCTAAGAGAGCGGAGCACTTTAAAAAATCTTTACGCTTAATTTTAATATTTTTGATACCATCTCCAACGGCCTCAAAACCTTCTTTCTTCATGTTTTCATCCCTCCCTTGTTAGGGGAAATAGTTTATATAGAATATAGAGTATAACCGCCGCTGACACAACTAACCCTGCTCCCATTAATGTCTCCGGCAGGGACGGACAGTAGCTAAACGCGAGCTTCGGCTCGATATAGGCTTTTTCAAATCCTTTGTAAGGCATAACGGCCTGCGCCGAGATGAGTGACACATATTTTGCCGCGAGTGTACTTACCAGAGCGATGAGTCCGGCCAACTTTATAGAAGACGGTTTTGCGCTCCTGAGAAGCACCACAGCCAGAACGGCCGCAAAAAGCGCAAGCGCGGCCCCTGCACTAACCAAGGCACCATGGGAAATCATCTCTGCCGTTTCGGCAATGAAGTTCACCGCGACTAATGGAATGGCTATTTTGGCAAGCGCCTTAAGCTGGCCTTCCGAGCCGTTTTTGTCCCATAAAACCGCCGTCGCCAGTATCAGCGCGCCGGCGCCAGCAGCCAGTGAAGAAGTGAGAAAGTGAGCTACGAAGAGAGGCGAATGCCATGCCCTGCCGGGTGGCACCGCAAATAGAAGGCTCTCCACTATGATAATTGAAACGGCAAATATGACAGAGAACTGTGACACCGGCCGCGGAACTTCCTTCTTCAGCCAAAAAAGCGTCACGGCCCCAAGCAGGACGAAGTAGATATTATATAACCATACCTCCCACGCCATCATGGATGAAAAGTTCGGCGAGACGAAAAGTTTATAAAACCTTTCCATGTGGCCGAGGTCTACGAGAATACTTAGCAACCCCGCCATGAGCGCCGAAATGGCGAGCATTACTCCGAGCCTTGTAAGCTTTTTCACATCGGTATTGTTTGTAATGTTTGCCCACATAACGATAGTGTAGGACGCGCATGAGATCCCTACAAGCCATCCATAGATACTGACCCATAGCCCCCACGGCACAGCGCTGTTAAAATTCGCTAAGGACGAAAGGCTTATTTGGTTCATAGACGCACCTCCTCAAGGCCTATATAATAAACCCGGGGTTTCGTATTGAGACCTTCCTTCATTCTCATGGTCTTTGATTTCGCGATGAGCTCGCTCACGAGGCTATTTTGATCTTCCTTATCTCCGAAATATGTTGCCTTACCTATACATGTGGCAACGCAGGCCGGCAATACGGCGCGCTCTATCCTGTGAATGCAGAAGTGACACTTCCTCGCATTGCCTATAGGAGATTTGCCGTTCACTCTCGGCCACTCTTTCTTATATTCGAAGGCAGGCCTCGTCTCATAACTTTCCAATTTTGGAGTATTTTTTGTGTAGTATTGACCGAAATCGGACTGCCTGGAGCCGTAGGGACAGGCATTGAGACAGGCGCGGCAGCCGATGCACTTGAGGTAATCCATATCCACGATACCATCTTCTCTTTTTTTGGTTGCGCTTACCGGGCACGCGGCAACACACGGGGCGTCCTCACAGTGATTGCATAGGACCGGCACGAAGTCGCGTTTCAAGCCGGGATATTTTCCGGTCTCGAGATCGAGCACCCGCCGGTAAACGATCCCCGGAGGGGATACGTTCTCGGCTTTGCAGGCGATTGTGCAGGCAAAACAGCCGATGCACTTACGCACATCGATCGCCATGGCCCATTTGCGCGCATCACGCGGTTTAGCCAGAGCCCTCAAGAGGTCATCCTGCATCCTTATGAGAATATCGGCTCCTTCTTTCGGTAATCCGGACATCTCCTTCTTCGGCTCTCCTTCCGCCGCCAAAACAGCAGCCGGCGAACCGGACGCTGCCAGGGCTAAGCCTGCCAATGAGCTTAATTTCAAAAAATCCTTGCGACTTATTCGTTTCTTTTTTGAGGCTGCGATGGATTTTTCAACCCTATTTTCTTCTCCCATGCTTTACCTCCTCCTTTAGAACTGGCTTGATACCAATATAGAAAATAAGCCGTCAACCGGATCTTCGCCGCCTGTGCCGTTTTTCTCTAAATTGACATCGTATGATGCTTTCACTATAGTCGCGTTCGTTAACCGATATCCTAAGCCGAAAGAGTATCTTTCGTACAGCTTTGTCGTAACGCTGTTAAAAGAGGCCGTATTATCGCCGTTCAATTCCACATAACTGGCCCTTGCCGCGGTATAGAATTTTTTATTTAAATTATATAATCCCTCGACATAGCCATAATTACCCTCCCTATCTCTTACATTGCGGCCGAGATTAAAGCGTATCGCATCATCGTAAAAATATCCGTATGCCAGCCTTATATACGCCAGGCTGTCACAGTATGCGGGAGGATTTAAGACCTTTCCTTTCTTAAAGTCATACCGCGCGTCCACCTCTACTACCTGCCTCATCCAATTCAACGCATTGGTCGGCGGGGTTATCACACCTCCTATATTTATCGCGGAAGAGTCGGTGCCGAGCCGGCCTGAATTATAATAACTCGCTGAAAGAGATAGCGGGTCTATCGGGTTATAGGACAATTTTGTGTTAAACGCTTTTAGCCAGTTGTTGTCTACGCCTATTGAGTTGTCGCCGTTCGTTATTCCCGCGGTCCAGCCCACCGGATTGTCTTTTCCGATCTTGCCCGAGAGCTGTAACCCTACATCGTATCCGCCAACATTCGCGGCGGAGTTTGACGGAAGCGCGCTCTCCACAGGGTTATTCGACCACGTCTCTTCGCCGAAGTCAACCTTAAGTCTTCCTATCCTGCTCATAAGTTTGAATGGGGACTTTTCCCACGGCGTAAGTTTCATAACATTCGTGTCCAGATATAGGTAATCTATAAGGGGACTGTTCGCTATCGCGTTATTAAAATTCATCCTCATGATAACCGAATTCATATCATCCGGCTGGAAACCAAACTGCAGTTTAGCTTCCGGTACCCGGAATGAGTTATTAAAATAGGTTCCGGCCCTTTGCGAAGAGAAATATCCCGCGGCAAATCTTCCTTTAAGCTTTAGTTTTGAGGCGAGCTTGTCTAAACCTACTTTGGATTCCAGGTCTTTCTCCACATTAGCCATTCTCTCTTCAAGCGTCTTGGGTCCTTCGGACTTCATTGTAACTCTCGATTTCTCTACCTCAGTCTTCATTTCATCGACTTCGGCTTGAGTAATAAGCCCCTTTTTGACAAGCAATTTGAGTATGACCTCGCTATCATCGGATGCGGCAGCGACAGATACGCTAAAAACGATACAAACGCTTAAAAACAACGACATAAATCTCTTAACCACAGCTTGCTCCTTTCTTTATTCTAAAAACCTCACCGTTACCCTGACGCCCTTATCGACATTTTCTTCCTCCTCCGGAAGAACTATAAGGCTATTCGCAAGCGCCATAGACTTCAGGATCCCCGACCCCTGAGGCCCCGTTGTGCGGGTAAAATATACGCCGTCATCCCACCGGGTTATCGCGCGCACAAAATATCGAAGGCCTCTCCTCTTTGTTATGCCTTCCTCTAAGACGGCATCTACATTCTTCGCGCTGAAGTCATCGGCGCCTTCCATCTTCAGCATGGCCGGCTTCACGAAGACATCAAAAGTTATCATGCTCGAGACCGGATTGCCCGGAAGCCCGAATATAGGTATGCCCTTAACGAGCCCGAAGACCAAGGGCTTACCCGGCCTCATCGCTACTTTCCAAAACCGTATATTTGTCCCCATCTTCGCCAATATGAACTTGACGAGGTCATAATCGCCGACCGAAACGCCTCCGGATGTAAGTATCATATCGCAGTCAAGACCTGATCGTAGTTTTGCCTCCAGCATCTGGGGCTTGTCTTTGGCAATACCGAGATTCTTAGGGATGCCTCCGCATTTCAATATCTGACTATATAAAGTGTAGGTATTCGAACTGCGCAGCTCACCGGGTTTTAGCTTCCCGCCCACATCCACTACTTCATCGCCGGTTGCCAGTATTGCGATCTTTGGCTTTCTGGAAACCAAAACCCTTGCCTTGCCAAGGCTTGCCAGGAGGCCTACGTGGGCTGAGTTCAAACGAGTCCCTTTTACGAGAACCATCTCGCCCTTTTTAATATCCTCTCCTTTTCTTCTTACGCTATCTCCGCGTTTTACCGGATTAAATATTTTCACGTTGTCCTTGCCGTGCCTCTGGGTGTCCTCAACCATCACAACACTATCCGAGCCTTTCGGCATTACCGCGCCCGTCATGATCCTTATCGCCTGGCCGTTCTTTATTTCACGGCGGCTGATATAACCGGCCCTGCGGTCTTCGATGACGTTTAAAATTTTCGGGATCCTTTTGGAAGCGTTTTGCGTATCTAGAGCCCTGAGGGCGTACCCATCCATCGCCGAGTTATCGAACCCCGGTATATCCGAACTCGCGTAGATATCTTCGGCCAATACCCTGCCCAATGATTCCGTAAGATGCGCGGATTCTCCCCTCAAAGTTCTTATATCGTTCAGTATTATCTTTAACGCGCTATCTACGTTTATCATGGCCTCTTTGATTTCTCGCCCACGTAATCTGCCAGGGCAAACAGATTATCCTTAAAACAGGAGTCTTTCAGGGCGTTCAAACTATTCTTGGCTTTTTTGACATAAGAGGATATCTCTTCTTCTGCCCTGACAAAAGCCCCTGAATCAATGAACCTTTGCCTTATCTCCCTGAATGCCCCGGTATCGCCTTTCTGTTTCAATAAAGACACGATATGCGCCTTATTCTTTTCCTGTGAAAGCAATTCCAATGCCGGCAGCGTAAGCTCTCCCATTTTGAAATCCGCGCCCGGATCTTTGCCCAGAGTCCCGACTTCGCCTATCAGATCCATGCAATCGTCCCGCATCTGAAACGCTATGCCGAAGTTGAGGCCGTATCTCTTAAGAGAATTCCGCACATCGGGATCCTCATTTGCGAGTATAGTCCCGGCGTGGCATGAGGCGGCAAATAACGCGGCTGTTTTCTTTTTGACTATAACGATATAATCGTGCTTTAATAATTCGAGATTCTCTCTTTCGCAGACTTGGGTAAGCTCACCCTCACACATCGCTTTGATCGCGGAACTCATACAGGCTATGATATCGGGACTGCCGCAGTCTGAAATAAGGCTGAACGCTTCGGAATAGAGATAGTCTCCGACCGCTACGGAAACATCATATCCCCATTTGGAATTGACAGTCGGCCTATCGTGCCTCAACTTGGATTCATCTATCACGTCATCATGGACCAAAGAAGCCATGTGGGTCAATTCCAATGCCGACGCGAGCCTCACGAGCCGCCGCATCGATACGGATGACTGCCGCTTTGAAGAAGCTCTGGCCGACAGTATTGCCAGGGCGGGCCTTAGACGTTTACCTTTAGCGCTTAGTAGATGATGATTTATCTCGGATATAACCCCCAGCCCTCTCTTTCCCAACCGTTCGGCGAGTGTATCCTCGACCCTTTTCAGTTCCGTTTTTATCGGTTTATATATATCTATCAGCCGCATTGAATTAACCTTCCCGCTAGATGACCTTGTTAAGTATGATGCCGGCGCACAGCAACATGCCGATAAGCGAATGCAGTCCTATCGTGGACGCGTTCGCCGGCATTAGTTCATAGACCTTGTCGAAGTTTTTCCTCGAGACCATAAACGCCTTGACAGCCAGCGGCAGGCTAAGAAAAACTATGAGGCAGCTGTTAGGCAAATATTTAAAAATAACCAGCAGCAGCACGCATATATACGCGCTGGCCAGCAGAAGATGATACAGAATAACGGCCGTCCTCTTCCCCAGGATCACTACCAGCGTTCTCTTGCCGACCGCTTTATCGGCCGCATAATCCGGGAACTCGTTTATAAAGACAACGAGCGCTATCAGAATGCCGACAGGGATAGATACGAGGAAGGCCCCGAACGGCATCGTCTTTGCCTGAACATAGTACGAACCAAGCACAATAAGCGGGCCGAAACCTATCCCAACCGCCAGCTCACCGCCGCTTGCATAACCTATCCGAAACGGCTTAGCGCTGTAGAATACGCCTAAAAAGACCCCCGCTGCGCCCAGGGCGAGTATGACATTGCCGCCGCTTAAGGCATTCAGGTAAAGTCCGATGCCGGAGCCAAAAACGAGCGCTGTGACGGCTGCCAGCAAAATACTCCTGGGCGCGATAAGGCCGTCCTGGATCACCCGGCTGCCGCCCGAGAAAGGCGTGGGATTCGGGTTCGCTTCATCATTGCCGGAAATATGGTCGAAATAATCGTTGGCCAGATTAGTGCCGACGTGAATCAAAAGCGCGCCAACGAGCGTCATCCAAAATTTCATCCACATAAATCCGGATGTATCCTGCCAGGCGAGTAAGCTTCCGATAGCTACGGGCACCACTGTTGCCGTAAGGAACGGCAGGCGCATGGCTTTAAACCATACGGCAAATCTGTTTTTAGAACTTGTCATAGTAAATGTATATATCTTTCACTCTCTTTTGGGTGAGCACCTTGATGGAGGCATCTATCATCGGCTGAGGACCGCATAGATACGCCTCCTGATCCGAGCCTTCGGGCATGAGGCGCTCTACGACCTGAGTCACGAACCCGGTTTCCCCGTCCCAATTATCCTGCGGTCTGGGCTCTGATAACGCGGGAATGTAGCGAAAGTTTTTAAACTCGCGCTCGAGCTCTCGAAGCTCTTCAGTGAAGAACAGATCTTTTTTACTCCGCGCGCCGAAAAAGTACATTACCTTCCGGGGCATACCCTTTTCTTTCAGATATAATAGTATAGAGCGTATAGGCGCCATACCGCATCCTCCACCTATACATATGATGTCACGCCCGGAATCTTCCCTCAGATAAAAATCTCCGAAAGGCCCGGTAAGCGTTATTTTATCATTCACATCCAGCGCCTCGTGTATATATGAAGAGCATAGGCCGCTCGGAACGAGCCGCACGACAAGCTCTATCACGTTATTTTGCAAGGGGCTGGAAGCGATAGAGTACGCGCGAAATTCATCGGTTTCCGGAATCTTAAACTGGACATATTGTCCGGGTTTGAATTTTATCGATGCCGGTTCATCGAGCCGCAAAAATATATATTTAATATCGCTTGTAACATCTTCTATCTTTATAACCGTTACTTCGAGCTCCTGCGCCTCTAAGAGATCCGGAGAGATCAGTACCTCTATGTTGTTCTTGACCTTGACCTGGCAAGCCAGCCTTAAGCCTTTGAGTTTCTCCTTGCGGGAGATAAAGATCTCTTCAGTCGGGAGGATATGGCCGCCGCCGCTTAAAACCTCGACCTTGCAATATCCGCAGGTCGCTTTCCCGCCGCATGCCGACGGTATGAATATCTTGGCTTGAGCGAAATAGTTTAATAACGTATCCCCGCCCTGGACTTTGAGCATCTTGTCTTTATTTATGACGATCTCACACTCGCCGTAAGTAACGAGAAATTTCTCCGCGATCACGAGCAATATGGCGATCGAGAAAAGTATTGAATTCATCAGCAGGATAGCTGTCATAAGTTTACTGTAGTGTTATCATTCCGGCAAAGCCCATAAAGGCAAAGGCCAATATCCCGGCGATGATCATGGTAATGCCGGCGCCTCTTAACCCCCTTGGTACGTCCGCTATCAGCAGCATCTTCTCTTTTATCGCGGCCATGACGATGATAGCGAGCGCCCACCCGGCGCTCGTTCCGACTGAATAAAATATCGTCTGGATAAAATCGTACTTCCTTAAGACCATAAACAGGCAGACTGCCAGGACTATACAATTCACGGTAATAAGCGGTAAAAATATCCCGAATGACGACTGAAGCGGCGGAAAGAATTTTTCTATTATCATCTCCAGGAGCTGCACCGTTCCGGCGATGACGCAGATAAATATGAGGTACGCCACTATCTCGGCTTTCGCGGGGACGAGGACGAGCCAGTATATCGGCCAGGTTATCGCGGCGGTCAGCGTTACAACAAATACTACGGATACCCCCATGCCGAGAGCGGTCTTGAAATTCTTCGATATGACTATAAACGGGCACATCCCCAGTATGTACACGAGCGCGATATTATGAGTGAATATTGAGGCAAGAAGCAACGTTATGGGATTTGTAGTGTTCATTTTTTTAACTTTCCGTCTTTTTGGCGATAGATCTGAATATCCACAAATATGTGCCCAAAAGGAAGAACGCCCCGGGCGCTATGGTCATCACGACCCAATTGGTCCAGATGCCCGGCATGATCCTGTACCCCAACAGGGTCCCGAAACCAACCGGTTCGCGCACAACGGCCATGAGCACCAGCATGAAGGTATAGCCCAGGCCGCACCCCAATCCATCCAGGGCGGAGAGCAGGGGGCCGTTTTTTATCGCGAAGGCCTCAGCTCGCCCCATCAATATACAGTTGGTGATGATCAGGCCGACGTAAGGGCCCATCGATTCGCTTATCGGGGGAAAGTATGCTTTTAGAAACCTGTCGACGCAGATAACGAATGTCGCGATTATGGTCATATATGCGAGCATCCTGACCCTTGAAGGTATCACATTACGCAGCAAAGAGACGAAGAGCGAACCGCATACCGTGCAGAACGTGACGCCCAACCCCATCGCGATGGCGTTATCCAGGCGATTGGTGATGGCCAGCATCGAACATATACCCAGCACCATGCAGAATGTGGGATGGTCCTGCCATAATCCCGCGCTGAAGACCTTAAACTCTTTGGTCTGTTTAAAGCTTTTCTTAAACTGTTTTTTCGGCATGTCTCTTACCGCTCCTTCAGCGCGGACAGATATTTTTGCGCGTTCTCGTTAATGAGTTTTTCGAACGCGCGGCTCGATCCTGTCGCCCCGGTTATCGCGTCGACTTCATTGGCGCCGGCGGCGCGGCCTTCCGGCATAAATATAAGCTTCGGAAATATCAATTTGCCATTAAACTGTTTCAGATACGACCTTTCCGCGATCCTGCCGCCCAACCCCGGCGTCTCTTCCTGATGGGTGATCTTTATATTCCGGATGGTCTTCAGGTCTTTCTCGAGGCAGACGATGCCTGAAATAGGGCCCCAGAGTCCCGGTCCGTGAAATTCGAAGGCGACGCTTTGGTCCGAAGCGATATAGAATGTATATTTATCCTTCACGAGCGCCTTGACACGGCTGTCAAATATCGCGATCGTCTCTGACTTCTCGCATGGAATGCCAAGAACGTCGAGAACTGACGACTTTAGTTTAAGCTCTTCGTTCATCAATACAAGCGGTTCGGTAAAGCTATTTACGCCCACCAGGAGGCCGCCGGAGACGGTACCCATGATCAATACAAATATAATAACCCTTAAGGCTGATTTCATACCTTCCTATACCTAACCTTCAACACGATAGTATCTATCAGCGGGCTAAACGCGTTCACAAAGAGTATGCTGAACATGACGCCCTCCACATAACCCGAAAGGCTCCTGATCAGTACCGTCAGGATGCCTAATAGGACCCCGGCGGCCCATCGCCCCGATTTTGTGAAGGGGCTGGTAACCGGATCCGTGGCCATAAAGAACGCTCCCAAAAGCAAGCCGCCGGACAATATCTGGAATAAGCCGGGCGCGAACTGCGTATGGAACAGATGATTGCATGCCGCGGGTAAGACAAAGACCGTGCCGAGATATGATAAAGGTGTCCTCCAGTCCACTACCTTTAAGATAACAAGGAAGACGCCCCCCAATATGATAGCGATGCGGAATGTCTCTCCCAGACAACCGGCTCCCTGTCCGAACAATAGATCCTTGTAAGGCGTCATGAGAGCCTGATTTTTAAGGATGACGAGAGGCGTGGCGGAAGTGACGGCGTCGACGCCGTTTTTAAAAGCGGCGAAACCGCCCATACCGTCTTTAAAAGGATTTGCCCAGTAGCTCGACATTATCTTCGGAAAAGCGATACTCAAAAATACTCTGCCGACGATCGCGGGGTTAAAAATATTTCTACCCGTCCCGCCGAATACTTCCTTGCCGAATATCACCCCGAACAGGACACCGACTGCCACCACCCAC
>JAUYPN010000034.1 GCA_030695725.1 Candidatus Omnitrophota bacterium | reverse complement strand
TTACCTTTAGAGATGGCGTATGTGATAAACCATTATATAGGGAGACCTTTTATTCAGCCGAGCCAGCTCATCAGAGATTTTAAGGTCAGGGTAAAATTGAACCCGATAAGAGACGTCCTGAAAGGTAAAAAAATAATAATAGTGGAGGATTCGATAGTCCGCGGCACAACCTCCCGCAGTCGTGTAAGGGCCCTGAAAGAGGCCGGGGTAAGCGAGATACATATGCGCGTAAGCTGCCCGCCCCTGATATCACCTTGTTTTTACGGCATCGATTTTCCCACAAAGAAGGAGCTTATCGCGGCGAATAGATCGATCGAAGAGATACGCTCCTTTATCGGCGTAGACAGCTTAGAATATTTAAGTCTTGACGGCATGCTGAACTCTATGATGCTTGATCGGGGAGAGTTCTGCACGGCATGTTTCACCGGGAACTATCCCACCAAGATCTGCAAGTCACCGTCAAAGAAGGCACTTGAGAAAAGACTCTGCAAGGGAATGTAAATGCCCAAAGAAAAGATCCTTATACTGGACTTCGGTTCACAATATAACCAATTGATAGCCAGGAAAGTGCGCGAGCAAAATGTATTCTGCGAGATAGTGCCTCCCGCGATAGACATAAGATCCATAAATAAGATTGAAACCAGGGGGATAATTTTGTCCGGCGGCCCGGCCAGCGTCTACGCGCCCGGCGCCCCGATGTGCGATACGCGTATATTCTCTTTAGGTATCCCGGTGCTCGGAATATGCTACGGCATGCAGCTGATGACCAAGATCCTCGGAGGCGAAGTAGCCAGGTCACGGTCCAGAGAGTACGGTAGAGCTAATCTCACAATCTCAAATCACAAGCATCTATTTAAAGGTGTTCCGGAAACAAGCGTCACATGGATGAGCCACGGCGACAAAGTGAAGAGGATGCCGAAAGGCTTCAAACGCACAGCCTCCTCGAAGAACACCCCTGTAGCGGCATTCGCCAACTTTGAAAATAGCCTATACGGAGTACAATTCCATCCCGAAGTCGCTCATACAAAATTCGGCCGGAATATGATCGGCAACTTCCTGAAAGACATCTGCCACGCCAAGAGCGACTGGTCTATGAAGTCGTTCGTGAGAGAAACTGTTTCTGAAATAAGAAGGACAGCGGGTAAAGGTAAGGTGGTCCTGGGCCTGTCCGGGGGCGTGGACTCCTCCGTAGCCGCTATACTCATAAATAAGGCCATAGGGCACAGGCTTATATGCATATTCGTAGATAACGGCTTATTGCGAAAGAGCGAAGCCATGCGCGTAAAAGAGATCTTCCAGAAACATTTCAGGATAAACTTAAAGTGCGTTGATGCTTCAGGAGAGTTCCTTGGAGGCCTAAAGGGCGTGATCGATCCGGAAAAGAAGAGAAAGATAATAGGAAAGACCTTCATAAAAGTCTTCGAACGCGAAGCGAAGAGAATAGGGTCGGTGAATTTCCTCGCCCAAGGCACGCTCTATCCTGACCTGATCGAATCGCGTTCCGCTTTCGGGGGACCGAGCGCCACCATAAAGACGCATCACAATGTGGGGGGACTGCCCAAGAAGATGCGCCTGAAACTGGTTGAGCCCTTGAAGTACCTGTTCAAAGATGAGGTCAGGAAGGTCGGAAAAGAACTGGGCATGCACCAGGATGTCTTAGGACGCCATCCGTTCCCGGGACCCGGACTGGCGGTCAGGATAATAGGAGAGGTCACGAAGGAACGATGCGATATACTAAGGGAAGTTGATGACAGATTTATCACTTCCATACAGAGCGAGGGCCTATACGATGAGATATGGCAGGCGTTCGCTGTGCTTCTCCCGATAAAATCGGTCGGCGTGATGGGCGATGAAAGGACTTACGAGAACGTGGTCGCTTTAAGGGCCGTCACTAGCGTAGACGGAATGACAGCCGATTGGGCACGGATACCTCAGGAGATACTGGCAAAGATATCGAATAGAATAATCAACGAGGTAAAGGGAGTGAATAGGGTGGCATATGACATCAGTTCAAAACCGCCCGCAACAATTGAATGGGAATAAATAGCTATCAGCCATCAGTCGTCAGCCATCAGTAGCTGACAGCTGACAGCTGAAAGCTGAAAGCTTATATGTTGTGGAGAATTGAGGTCAAGGAAAAAAACGGCTTCTATGATGCCGTCGGCGAAAGCGTAAAAAAAGATATCTCGGACCTCGGTTTCGAGAATAAAATTAAAGAAGTAAAATTCGTTTATGTCTATCTGATAGAGGCGGAGATGGGTGAGTCCGATATCAGAAGGATATGCGAAGAGCTACTTATAGATCCGGTGACCCAGGATTACAGCTACCGGGGAAGCGTCTCAAACGAGAAAGAGTATAAGACAGTTGAGATCGCCTACAATCCGGGGGTCATGGACCCCGTCGAAGATAGCGCCAAAAAAGCCATAAGAGACCTCGGAGTAGAGGGCGTAAAAGCGGTAAAGACCGCCAAGAAATATCTGATCAAGGGCGGTTTTTCCAAAAAAGAGATCCTCTCGATATCCGAAAAAATACTCTTCAATAAAGTCATCCAGCATGCCGTGAAAGGCAAGTCCTCCATATATCCGGAGCCCCCGCCATACCAATTCAAGCTCATACGCGTAAATATTGTGAAGGCCGGCGATAAAAAACTGAGGGAGATATCCAAAAAAGGGCAGCTATTCCTGAATATCGATGAGATGCGCGCCATCCGCGGGCATTTCAGAAGATTAAAGAGAAACCCCACCGACTGCGAACTCGAAACGATCGCCCAGACTTGGAGCGAGCACTGCAAGCATAAGACGTTCAGGGGGAAGATTGAGTACAGGGTCAGGGGTCAAGGGTCAAGGGCAAAAGTTATACACATAGATAATCTATTAAAGTCGACTGTTATGCGCGCAACTAAAGAACTCAACAAGCCCTGGTGCGTTTCGGTCTTCAAAGATAATTCCGGGGTAATAAGGTTCGATGAGAAACATAATATCTGTTTCAAAGTCGAGACGCATAATCATCCGTCGGCGCTGGAGCCTTACGGAGGCGCCGGCACGGGCCTCGGCGGATGCATCAGGGATCCGCTGGGAACCGGCCTCGGCGCAAAGCCGATAATAAACACGGATGTCTTCTGTTTCGGCCCTTCGGACTATCCGTACAGGAAGCTGCCCAAAGGCGTACTTCACCCGAAGAGGATAATGAAGGGCGTCGTGGCGGGCGTGAGAGATTACGGCAACAGGATGGGCATACCCACATCCAACGGCGCCGTCCTATTCGATGAACGCTTCGTGGGAAACCCGTTAGTATTCTGCGGGAATGTCGGTATAATGCCGAAGGATAAATCGCACAAGTTTGTCAATGCGGGCGATCTGGCCGTCGTAGTCGGGGGCAGGACGGGCAGGGACGGTATTCACGGCGCCACATTTTCGTCGGGAGAGTTGACGCACGAGTCGCAGGAACTTTCGGGGCAAGCCGTTCAGATCGGCAACCCGATAACGGAGAAGAAGATGACCGATACGGTGCTAGAGGCCCGCGACAGGAATCTATACAACGCCATAACGGACTGCGGGGCGGGCGGATTATCGAGCGCTGTAGGCGAGATGGGAGAGGAGCTGGGCGCCGACGTAGATCTTGAAAAGATACCTCTGAAGTATAAAGGCCTCACATACACTGAAAGCTGGATATCCGAGGCCCAGGAGAGGATGGTTCTGGCCGTGCCTCCCGAAAAAGCGGATGAGCTCATATCGGTATTTGAGAGAGAGAATGTCGAAGTAACTGTGATAGGCCGCTTTACCGGCACCGGGCATTTAAGGCTCTTCTACCAATCTCAGCGCGTCGCGGATCTGGATATGGAATTCCTGCATAACGGCGGCCCCGGCTTGGTTCGAAAAGCTATATGGGAAGAACCGAAACATAAAGAACCTGCCCGAAGCAACAAAAAAGATTTCACCAGGGACCTGCTTTCGCTACTTTCAAATCCCAATATAGCATCCAAAGAATGGATCATCAGACAATACGATCATGAAGTCCAGGGCGGAAGCGTATTAAAACCTCTGCAGGGCGTAAATAATGACGGGCCCGGCGACGCTTCCATAACAAGGCCCTTGCTCTCGTCCAATAAAGGCATAGTTCTGGCCTGCGGAATAAACCCCGACTTCGGAAAGATCGATCCGTATTGGATGGCGGCGAGCGTGATAGATGAGGCCCTGCGCCAAATAGTCTCTGTCGGAGGAGACATAAACAGCTGCGCCATACTAGACAACTTCTGCTGGGGAAATACGGATAAGCCCGACAGATTAGGCGGATTAGTAAGGGCGTCCCTGGCATGTTACGATATCGCTAAAGAATACTCTGTGCCTTTCATATCAGGCAAAGACAGCCTTAATAACGAATACTCAACGGCAAGTGAGACGATATCCATACCTCCGACGCTTCTCATATCGGCCATATCCGTAATGGACGACGTATCGAAAGCGGTATCGATGGATGCCAAAAAAGAGGGTAACGCTGTATATTTGGTCGGAGTTACGAAAGACGAATTAGGAGGTTCGCAGTATTATAAGATGCTTAAGGCGATCGGAAATACGGTCCCCAAAGTAGATGCCATTTACGGAAGACGCCTCATGCTGGCGCTCACTCATGCCATGCACAGAGGCGCCGTAGCGGCATGTCACGACTGTTCGGAAGGCGGCATAGCGGTGACATTGGCAGAGATGGCGTTCTCAGGCGATCTCGGCATGGAAATCGATCTCGGTAAAAACGCTTTAAGGGACGAAGTGCTGCTGTTTTCCGAAAGCAACACCAGGTTTGTCGTTGAAGTTCATGACGAAAAGAGATTTTTAAGCTCGATGAGGGGCCTGCCGGTATTTAAGCTCGGAAATATCCGCGGCGGCAAATCGTTCAAGATATTCGGCAGCGATAAGAGGCTGATAGTAAACACCACCATAGATAAATTAAAAGCTGCATGGCAAGCACCGTTTAAAGAATTATAAAGGGTATATATGGTAAAAGTCATCGTCTTGCGTACGGCCGGAACAAACTGCGACAAAGAGACGGCATTCGCTTTTGAAGAGGCCGGCGCCGCCGCCCAACTCGTTCACATAAACCGTTTATCTTCGGGGGAGAAGGAGCTTTCCGAGTATCAGATACTGGCTATCCCCGGAGGCTTCAGTTACGGCGATGACATAGCCAGCGGAAAGATCCTCGCCAATGAGCTTAAATACGGGATAGCTGAAGATGTGCGGAAGTTTGTCCGCGATGGAAAATTAATAATAGGGATATGCAACGGTTTTCAGATACTTGTCAAATCGGGTCTCTTACCGAACCTCTCGGGCGATTTCAAGACGATAGAGACCACATTGACCCTGAACGATTCCGCAAAATTCGAAGACCGCTGGGTATATTTAAAAAGAGCACAAGATACAAGAGCACAAGAGCACAAGTGTGTATGGACGAAAGACATAAATGAAATAATATACCTTCCCGTAGCGCATGGCGAAGGGAAGTTCATACCTAAAGATAAGAATATACTGGCCAAACTCAAAAAATACGGCCTGATAGTATTCGAATATGTGGATGAAAAGGGAAATAAGAAAGGTTTTCCTTATAACCCCAACGGTTCAGTTGAAAATATCGCCGGCATTTGCGATAAAACGGGTAGGGTATTCGGCCTAATGCCGCATCCGGAAAGACACATCAGTTTCCTGCAGCATCCCAGATGGACAAGACATAAGAACAGGGGAAGGGGTGATGGTTTCGCCATATTTAAGAATGGTGTGGATTTTGTGAAAAAACATTTGTAGTTTTTGCTCTTATAGAGTATATTTAATGTATATTTCGACAAAAGAAAGGGGTCTGCGGATGAAGATAGTGGCCATAGCGAATCAGAAGGGCGGTTGCGGCAAAACCACCACAGCGATAAACCTGTCGAGCGCGATCGCGCGCCTCGGAAAAAAAGTCCTGCTCATAGATCTTGACCCGCAGGCGCATGCGACATTCGGCCTCGGAGCATCAAACGCGCCTCTAGACAAATCCATCTACAACGTTCTCACGGATAACCATGAAAAAAGGCGCGACATTGCCGACTGCGTAATCAGCGTATCCGAGAACCTCGACATGATCCCTTCCAATATCCTTCTGAGCACTCTGGAACAGGAGCTGAAAGATACCGAGGGCGCGGTGTCAAAATTGTTCGAATCGATATACGCAAGCCGGCTGAATTACGAATATACGATAATCGACTGCCCGCCAAGCCTGGGGTTCCTGACATTTAACGCGCTCAGAGCGGCCGGTATTGTAATAGTTCCTGTAGATATGGGCGCATTCTCCCTGATGGGCGTAGGAAAACTGCTGGGCATGATAGAACTGATAAAGGTGAAGATAAACCACGCTCCTCAGGTAAGAGCCCTCGCCACACTCTACGACAGAAGGCTTAAGTATTCCGAAACTATGCTGAACGAGATAAAGACATTCTTCAAAGACCAGCTTCTTGAAACAATAATAAGGCTTAACGTCACGCTTAAAAAATCCGTAGCGCAAGGTATATCAGTATTGCAGTTTGACAGCAAGTCTAACGGCGCGCTTGACCATATGGCTCTTGCCCAAGAGGTCATAAGGATGGAGGGGGCGGAAGAGTTCAAGCAGGCCCTGGAGGAAGTCGCTTTTAAACAGGAAGAAGCGGCTTTACCTGTTGTACCCAGAATACCGGCAATACAGCCTGCCGCGGAACCTGTGGACAGAGGCGCCATATTCTCCGTAAATGCGCCCGAAGCAAAAGAGGTCTATGTAGTGGGGGACTTCAACCACTGGAAGATAAATGATGCCAGCCGATTAGTCAAGCTCGATGATGGAAGCTGGCAGAAGAAACTCGCTCTCACACCCGGAAAATACAGATATAAGTTCGTTGTGGACGGCGAGTGGATGCTCGACATCCAGAATGCGGAAAAAGAGCAGAACCCGTTCGGCACTTACGACTCGATAAAAAAGTTCTGATCGCATGCCCTACCTTAAACAGGATTTCATAAAAGAAGACCCGTGGCGTATATTCCGTATAATGAGCGAGTTCGTCGACGGCTTTGAAGAGCTTTCAAATATCAAGAAAGCGGTTTCGATATTCGGCTCGGCAAAACACAAAAAATCTACCAAGAAATACTATAAAGTAGCCGAGGAGACCGCTTATTTACTCGCCAAAAACAGCTATTCCGTGATAACGGGAGCCGGCGGCGGCATAATGGAGGCCGGAAATAAGGGCGCGAAAAAAGCCGGCGGCGATTCCATTGGACTGAATATACTCATACCTATCGTACAGCATCCGAATAAGTATGTTACGAGATTAATAGACTTTAAGTACTTCTTCTGCAGGAAGGTGATGTTCGCCAAATACTCAAAAGCTTTCGTGGTATTTCCGGGCGGGTTCGGAACGCTGGATGAGCTCTTCGAAGCCATAACGCTCGTTCAGACAAAGCGAGTGGATCCTTTTCCGGTAATATTGGTGGGCAGGGAGTACTGGAAGGGATTAGTGTCATGGATAAAGAATACTCTTCTTCCGGAGGGCACAATAGATAAGGTAGATTTAAAGCTATTTTCTGTTGTGAACACCCCGCAAGAGGTAATAGCCGCTATCGATAAGTTCTACAAAATTTTCCATGAAAATTTTGTGCCTACTGCTAGGCCATAGCCTATCGGGCTACAAGAAGTAACTCTAACTTAAGACAATGATACCCCGCCAGATTTACTTTGTAAATCTATCGGCGGGGTTATTTGCCTACAATCAAACAAGAGCAAATAAAAAGGATGGCAACAGCTCATTGTAGGTAACTTGTACCTTTAAACCCGAGAACGGGCTAATATGCTGTTGTCATCCAATAATAAGTATACACTAATTCAGGCAAAAAGGCAAGGAGAGGATGGCATCAAATTACGACTGTATAGTCATAGGCGCAGGGCATGCGGGCTGCGAGGCAGGCTTAGCCTCGGCGAGACTAGGATGTAAGACGCTTTTGCTCACCATGAATGCCGATACGATAGGCCATATGTCATGCAACCCCGCTATAGGCGGCCTCGCCAAGGGACAGCTGGTGAAAGAGCTGGATGCCCTGGGCGGACAGATGGCTAAGGCCACGGACGCCACGGCCATACAATTCAGGCTCCTGAATACACGAAAAGGGCCGGCGGTAAGGTCCACCAGGGCCCAGGTGGACCGGCACGCGTACCGTCTTTTCATGAAAGCTATCATTAAAAGCCAGCAGGGTCTCGATGTCAAGCAAGCCCTTGCCGAAGAGATTCTTATAAGGGGCGGCGCCGTAAACGGGGTAAAGACCTCGCTGGGTGAGGTACTAAACTGCAAAGCTCTTGTAGTGACTCCTGGAACATTCCTGAACGGCCTGATGCATATAGGGCTGGAGCATTCCGACGGAGGTAGAATAGCCCAAGAAGGTATGAATGAGAGTCAACTAGTTGCTACAAGCAGTAGGCACAAATTTTGCATGGCAAAATTTGTAGGGGAGGGGCCGTCAAAAAAGCTCTCTACCTCATTAAAAGTCCTTGGGTTTAAGATGGGGAGGCTTAAAACCGGAACCTGCGCCCGCTTGGACGGCAGGACCATAAATTTTGATAAGCTTATAATGCAAAAAGGCGATACTGGCATAAGGCCTTTTTCGTTCCAGACGAAGAGGATGATAAAAGACCAGCTGCCCTGCTACATAACATACACAAACGTTAAAACCCATGAAATAATACGATCCAATCTTGACAGGTCGCCATTGTTCACCGGAAAGATAAAGGGAACGGGCGTGCGATACTGCCCATCCATAGAGGATAAGATATGCCGGTTCCCGGCCCGGGACAGACATCATATATTTCTTGAACCGGAGGGGTTCAACACAAATGAATATTATCCAAACGGCATATCCACAAGCCTGCCCATAGACGTACAGGAGAATATTGTCCACTCCATAGAAGGGTTAGAGAATGCCGTTATAGTGAAGCCCGGCTATGGTATCGAATACGACTACGTAGACCCGACTCAGCTACTGGCCACACTTGAAACAAAGACTACCCCCGGGCTCTATCTGGCGGGCCAGATAAACGGCACTACGGGATACGAAGAAGCCGCCTCGCTCGGGCTCATGGCGGGGATAAACGCCTCTTTGAAGATAAAGGGCAAGGATCCGCTTATATTGGACCGCTCCCAGGCTTATATAGGCGTGCTCATAGATGACCTTATAACGAAAGGGACGAACGAACCTTACAGGATGTTCACTTCACGCGTAGAATACCGCCTCATACTCAGGGAAGATAATGCCGACTTACGGCTTACGCCGATAGGCTATAAAATTGGTCTTGTTGATGAAGAAACATACCTTGCAGTAATGAAGAAGAAGGAAAATATCACCAATGAAATAAAGAGGCTTAAAGGCGGGCGTTTAGAAAAGATACTCAGACGCCCGGGCGTATCATACGCAGACGTTTTCACCATCCCCACCCCGGAGGTGAAAAATTTACACCCCCGGGGCGGGGATCCGGCACTATCATCCGACGAAATAAACGAAGTCGAAATAGAGATAAAATACGAGGGCTTTATAAAGAGGCAGTTGAGCGACGTCGGCAGGTTCGATAAGCTGGAGAGAATAAGGGTGCCGGGAAATATCGACTACAAAGTGATCAACGGCCTTTCGAGCGAGATAAAAGAGAAGCTCTCCGACATAAGGCCGCTGAATCTCGGCCAGGCGTCGCGCATCTCAGGCGTCACCCCGGCAGCAATATCGATCCTCATGGTATGGATAGAAAAGGTTAGAAGAAGTAAGGAGTAGGAAAAATAGGGACTGTCCCCAATAGGGACTATTTTTCAATATACTATGCGCCTATATAATGACTACCTAAAAGACAAATACGGCTGCAAGGTTCACCGGGTCGCTCTCGATGCGGGATTCTCATGCCCGAATATGGAGAGCGGCGGATGCATATATTGTAATAGCAAAGGCTCCCGAGCTTCTTACGTAGTCCCTTCTGAAACCATACGGCAACAACTCGAAACAAGAATTCAATATCTAAGAAAGGCTAAAAACGCCAAAAAATTCATAGCCTATTTCCAGGCGCATACAAATACTTACGCCTCCGTAGATGAACTAAAAGCGGCATACGATCAGGCGACGGGATTTGACGATATAGCAGGGATATCCATAGGCACCCGGCCGGACGCCGTAGACCGCGAAAAACTTAAACTGATCTCTTCATATAAAGAGAACTATGAGGTCTGGCTGGAATACGGCCTGCAATCGGCCCATGATAGGACCCTAAAACTGATAAACCGCGGCCACACATTCGATGATTTTTCCAACGCCGTCAAGTTGACTAAGGAATTCGGCATTCCCGTATGCGCGCATGTCATCTTAGGCCTGCCCGGTGAAACAAAATTAGATATGATGGCTACCGCAAAGAAGCTGGCTAAACTGAATATAGAGGGCGTAAAGATACATCTACTGCACATCCTGAAGGGAAGCGGATTGGAAAAATTATACAAAGAAGGGAAGATAGGGCTTCTCGAACAGGACGAATACGTAAAGCTCGTGTGTGAATTCTTAAGTAATCTCGCTCCCGATATAATTGTCCAGAGACTGACAGGACAGGGAAGTAAAGACGATCACATCGCGCCGCTCTGGGCATTGGATAAGATAGGGACAATAGAGAAGATTAAAACTGTCATTGGAGGAGGCCAAGGACCGACGAAGTCCTTCGACAAAAGCTCAGGACTTCGTACTGAGCAAAGTCGAAATACGAAGCAATCTAAATTTTCGCTCCGTCCTTTATAGTGGCGTTCTTCGGTATAACCACGATACCATCTCTTATGAAATAGCAATCGCCGTCGTAATTCTTAAGATTATTCAGATTCTTTATCACTACGTTCTTGCCGATCCTCGCGTTCTTATCGATGATGGCATTCTCTATAGTGGCACCGTCGCCCGCACCTATCCTGATAACACCCTTCGGAGTAGAGGGCCCTTCG
>JAUYPN010000055.1 GCA_030695725.1 Candidatus Omnitrophota bacterium | reverse complement strand
GCACAGGCTTCTGAGACCTGCGCGTATGCCAGTTCCGCCACTTCCGCACTATTGAACCCATAAGTATACCGCAAAACGCTATAACTGTCAATTGAGCCCGTTCCGCGCCTGAGGGGGTTGATTTAGGCATAAAACTGTGATATTGTAGGGCCATAATATCATGGATAAGATAATAACGACCAATAGGAAAGCTTTCCATAACTACTCTGTCATGGAGGGCCTGGAAGCGGGGCTGCAGCTTAAAGGCGCCGAGGTTAAGTCCATAAGGGCGGGAGGGGCGAGCCTATCGGATAGCTTCGCCAAGCTTGAAGGCAGCGAAGTTTTGTTGTATAATATGCATATTCCTCCTTACGAATTCGGCAATATATATAACCCCGATCCGTTAAGGCCAAGGAAATTACTGCTTCACAGGCGGCAGATCAATAAGCTCACCCTGGAAATTTCGACGAAACATCTCGCGCTTATACCTCTTAAGCTTTATTTCAAGAACGGGATAGTGAAAGTCGAGCTGGCTCTCGCCAGGGGAAAGAGGCAATACGACAAACGGGAGTCGATACGCCGCAGAGAATCGGATAGAGAGTTAAAGAGGACTTTAAAAGGAAGACAAAACAGGGGGTGAAAGGCTTCGACCTAGATAAGCACGACAAAGGTGGCATGTAGAGGTTGTCAGGGGGCCTCTTAAAAAACCTGGCAAATATCAAATGCTGAAACTCTAAACGTTCCGGCATCAGTGGATCAGCTCCTTGCAACCATGCAAGTGGTTAAAGGAGTTACTCCACTGGCAAGCGCTGTTCTCTAGATAGAGCAGCCCGTCTTGCGGTTCAGCCTGCGGGGCTGTAAAGACGTCGCTAGCAGGATAGTCTGATCGCTCGTTAGCCTTTAGGGCGTCAGATGAGGTTTCGAAAGGCTGCCCGTCGGAAATTCCGTCTGCTGAAGTTCCGGCGGGGAGATAAAAAAGCAGAATAAACATGTAGAGGCTTTTGATCTGATATTTAGGCACGCGGGTTCGAATCCCGCCACCTCCACCATTCTGCTTCGCCAATCAGAGAGTAAAGCTCGGTTATGGCTTCGCAGAAATAAATTCTGCATCCCTTGCGAAGCAGAATGTCTCTCCGAAGCCCTACCTCAGTTTGTATGAAATCCGGGGACACGATACATAATCCACCAATTAAGTAATATGTCCCCTGAATTCGCATATAGTATATTTTGTCAAACGTTTTCGACAAAAACTCCGCCGTGATTTCATCCTTTTACTGACGACAGCTGCTCATACGTGATCAGCCGTATTTCATTCTTTCTTATGGCATTTTTGACACTGGGGTCGGTGAGGGCAAACAGCTCGGCTTCGGCGCCGATATGCCACTTATAGCGATCGAGAACTTCGGGGCTCAAGAATCCGGGATGGCATACGAGCTCCGTAACGCCGTCTTCCAGGCCGCCGAGCATCTCTATCAAAATATCTTCTTTAAGCCTGCCCGTATCGAGAAGCCCGAGAAAATGATCCGTATAGAGAAGCCCGGAATCCTTAAATAACCCTGCGGTATGGTTCGAAAAATACGAAAGGACGGATTTTTTATAAAGATCGTTCATACTGAACGCTCTCGCAGGCCTGTCTCCGCGCGGATATCTCAATGCCGGAATATCAAACTCTTTGGCCAGTGAGATGAAGATATTCAGTAGCTCCGGCATCATGTGTATGTGCTCGTGACTATTGATATGCGTTATCCTCACACCTGTTCTTTTCAATAGCTCGAGCTGAGCCTTCAGCTCTTTGCGGATCTCTTCGAGGTCGAAAGCCTTGAAAAAAATATCTTTAAAAAATCTATTATGATTTTTATAAAATTTTGAGGTGCTTTTGACGGGTTTTGTCTCGGTGAGAGCCAGGTGGGCGCCTATCTCTTTTAGATTCAGATCTTTTATTACCTTCAGGGCGTCTGTGAACGCTTCACCCGTAGGTATCACGCTTACAGAGCTTACTATGCCCTCGCGGCAGGCTTTCGCTATCCCCTCGTTTATACTCTTGGCCAGCCCCAGATCGTCGGCCGTCACTATAAGATATTTCACCCCGATCTCCTCGAGAACCTGTACGCCAACATATCCCAAAAGGTCCTCGCCACGACGCTCATCCTGGATATCGTAGAGACGCCTTTTATGCGAAGGTCGAATATGAGCCCAAACTGCTCTATCTTAAACCCTCTCTTCAGGGCCTCGGCGAATATCTCGACATCCACGAAAGGACTTTTCGATATAAGACGGAGGGGTTTTGTCACCTTCGACTTGTATATCTTGAATCCGGAATTTATATCCTTTATGTGAAAGCCGAACAGGATCTGTACGAGAAAATTGTATACTTTCGACATCACGATCCTCTTAAAGCTATCGTCTTTCAGCACGAGGCTGTAGCCCGTGACGACGTCCGCGGTCTTTAACAGCGCGAGCCCCTTCTTCAAGTCCTCTTTCTTCACCGGAAGGTCGGCGTCCGTATAGACGATTATATCTTTTGAAGCGCTCTTTAAGCCCGCGCTGAGCGCGCCGCCGAATTTTGTATTAATTTCCAGCCGCACGTTCTTTATGCGGGCGTCCTCTTTGGATAGCCTATCGGCTATATCGCCGGTCCCGTCCGATGAAGCGTCATCGGCCAATATTATTTCGTAGTCGTCCGCCAATTCCCCCGCCAATTTCGTCACTTTACCGACTGTATCTTCTATATTGGCCGACTCATTATACATGGGTATGACAAATGATATCGAGGGATATTTCATAAGGGTTTGTTTGTTATGAGCCGCTTCTTGCCGCTCTTAAAGACTACCACCACATTTTTCGGTTTATCTATCCCCGGCCCGTTCAGGTCGGCGACATTCTTCTGCTTCAGAATGCACCAGACCCTATCCTTGGAGCCCATCAGCGCGTGCGATGTCGAGTAATCTACTATATTTACCGGTATCTTGCCGGTGTAAAACGCTATGCCTGCCCTGTAATCGTATTCACTGCCTATCGCTTCGTCCCCTTTATGGAATTTGAGGAGCTCCTTCGCAAGCGCTTTGCTCGATTCGTGAGCCTCCAGGGCGGGCAGTATCAGCTTGTCTAAGGGGTAGATTATCAAAGCCACTGAATAGGCTATCAGTAAAAATGCCGCGATAAATTTTTTGCCGATAAATGCCGCCAAAGATAGCGCTATGCCGAATATAAGAAAGAGGCCCGTTATGACAGCCTTTCCCAGCATCTCCGGATAGTCCATCTTTACGAATATGCATACGCCGGCAAAGATCAGCAGGATAAGAGACGGCAGAGCGTAGTATGAGACCTTCATCCACTTAATGAGACCTTGAGCCGCTTTTTTGTTCAGGAAGTCATCCCAGAGCTTTCCCGTAATAAGCGCAAGAGAGAGGAAACACGGGAAGATATAGGTCGGTAGTTTTGTGCTCGACGCCGTAAAGAAGAGGAATATGAATATGAACCACAACAATAAGAAGAGCGCGTAATTTCGTTGTTCGTTGTTCGCTGCTTGTTGTTTGCTGTTACGGGAAAATGCCGTCTTGCAGAAGCGCCAGAAACCCAGCGGCAGGAATACGCTCCACGGGAAGAACCCGCCGAGGACTATTGGAATATTGTAATAAATTTGAGACCCTATCTTGTGTTCCGGAGTCAAAAACCTTGTGACATTGTGGAACCCGAAAAATACGTTCACGAAATCCTGTGCATGGAGTTTGTACATTATGAAATACCATGGCTTGGCTATAAGCGCAAAAACTATCAACGCCCCCGCCAGCATGAAGCCCTTCTTGAATATGGCGAGATTTTTTGTCAATGCGAGGTATAGCGCTATGATAGCTACGGGCAGTAACAACCCTATAGGGCCTTTGGTGAGCGTTGCCAGCGCGAATGCCGCTGATGATAAGAGATAAAAATAGTCTTTTCTCCTGATCTGCCCGTAGAAGAAGAATAGCACTCCGAACAATAGAAGCGTAAAGAGCACCATATCAGTAACACAGCCTATCGATAGTATTAAATATTCAAGGCTTGTCGCCAATAGAACAGCGGAGAATATTCCCGCGCGGTTATTGAATAAAAGCCTTCCCAGGAAGTATATCCCGACGAGCCCTAAAAATCCGAAGAGAGCGCATGGAAATCTTACTGCAAACTCGTTTATACCGAATATTTTATAGGATATTTCTATGAGCCAGTAGAATAGGATCGGTTTTTCGAACTGCGGTTGCCCGTAAAGGGTGGGCGTAAGCCATTCACCTTTCAGATACATCTCCTTGGCCGTCTGGCCATAGAAGGTTTCGTCCGGATCCGTGAGGGCTATCTTATCCAACTGGAAAAAATAGAGATAACCTGACAGGACCAATAAAAGAAGGACGACTATTATGGGTTTTTCTAAAATTTTCATATCGATTTGATTATATCATATGTATTGCGTGATATATATTCAATTTCTTTTTTGTTAGTGCATAGCGGAAGAAATAGATATATGATACCGCCGAGAGGCCTTAAGATCAGAGACCTCTTTAATCCTTTCTTGTATATTTCAAGGCCTATCCTTTTCCTGAGGCCAAAACCCTCTTTCGTTTTTTTATTTTTGACCAATTCAATTGCGCCTATCATACCTATATACCTTACATCACCCACTAACGGCAGGGATCTGAATCGTTCCAATCCATCATGCAACACCGGCGTTATCTCACTGATCTTATCCAGTGTTCTTTCCTTTTCAAAAATATCAAGACTGGCTAAGGCGCATGAACAGGCAATGGGATTTGCGGTATAAGTATGGCCGCTGTAAAAAGTTTTCATCTTATGATAATCCGCATAAAAGGCTTTATAGATGTTGTCGGTCGTAATAGTCAAGCCCAATGGCAGATGGCCGGCGGTTATACCTTTGGAAAGGCATAGAAAATCTGGCTTGATCTTTATATGATCGCACGCGAACATCTTCCCCGTTCTACCAAATCCTGTTGCCACTTCGTCCAGGATAAGATGGATGCCATAATTTGCGCATATCGCGGCGGCCCTCGCGAGATATTCTTTCGGATATACTATCATACCTCCCGCGGCCATGACGAGGGGTTCCAATATAATGGCCGCGATCTCTCTACCCCTGCTCTTCAGAAGCGTCTCCAGCGGTACTATACACTCTAACGAACAGGAGTCTTTTTCTTTACCCATAGGACAACGATAGCAATAAGGAGACGGCACTTTAAATGATTTAAAAAAAAGTTTTTCAAATACTTTGTTAAATAGACCTACCCCGCCTACGGACATCGCGCCTATAGTATCGCCATGGTAGCCGTGATCCAGCGATACGAATTTAGTCCTGTGCCGCTTACCCGTATTCTGCCAGTACTGAAATGACATTTTGAGCGCGGTTTCTACGGCGGTGGAACCATCATCGGAAAAAAAGACTTTGGCAAGATTACCGGGAACAATAGATAGAACCCTCTCAGCTAAAAGTATCGCGCCTTTATGTGTGAATCCGGCAAACATAATGTGGCCCATGGAACTCAGCTGTTTTTTTATAGCTTTGTTGATTTCGGAACGGTTATGGCCATGAATATTGCACCACCAGCTCGAGATGGTATCGTAATAAAAATTGCCTTTGTCATCATATAATTTAATACCCTTTGCCCTTTCTATAAGTATGGGCGGCGTTTTTTCACAATCCTTCATCTGCGTATAAGGGTGCCAGATATATTGCAGATCTTTTTCTATCCAGTTCTTCATAACAAGCTTATTACTTTATTTCCTATGGGCATAAAATACTTGCGTAAAAGATCCGTATTACGCGCATAGGGCAGTGTTCCAAGGACTTCCGTGCCTGTCAGGGCCTTTACTATACGGGGGTTATCTTTCAAAATAATATCATCGGCATCATTTGCGATATTGTTAAAGATCGTACCTATGATTTTTATATTCCTCGCCCTCATTGCTTCTATGCTTAGAAGCGTATGATTAACAGCGCCGAGCCTATTTTCCGCCACAAGCAATACCGGTATACGCAATTCTTTGATCACATCTATCAGTAATTTATCTTCACTTAGCGGCACCAGCAGGCCGCCGGTTCCTTCAATTATGACGACATCAAAATGTTCGGAGAGTCCAATGAGCGACTTCTTTATGGTATCGATATTTATGGCCTTATCTTCCAAACGTCCTGCCAGATGCGGAGAGGCCGCAAATTTAAACGTATACGGCGACATTAAAGGAAGATACCGCCTGTAATACGTCCCATTTTTTTTCATCAGTTGCATGTGGCGACGGATGTCTTGCGAAAAAGGTCCGGAGCCCGTCTGAACCCATTTTTGCGTGATCACTTTACGGCTATCCTTAATAAGCAAATGACCGAGCAAGCCGGTGACAATTGTTTTACCGACGCCTGTGTCCGTTCCCGCCACAAATATCTCTCTCATTTTATGCCTCTACAGAAAAATACCTGGTACGATACCTCTATTTTCCCAAAATTTGACCTATACTTCTCTTCCGTTTTTTTAAAAGCATCTTTTTTCCATAAAAGGATATTTTTAACCGCATCGCCCCAGGCGCCCGTATGTCTTATCTTATTCAATAACTCTGCCAGAGAATTAAATGTCTCTTTTACAATCTTTTCCTTTACTGTGACAGCCTTAAAACATCTGTTCATCATCATCGTTATTTCGTCTTTTTTTAAAAAATCGGCGGCGGCTATCTTTACGTGGTTACCCAAAGCCGCCTTCAGGGAATGGCCCAGTTCCCAAAAAGTCGCGGGGCCGAACATGGAAAATGCTATAACGCCATTCTCAGCAAGGGCATTTTTATAATTTAGCATGGTACTTTCGAAATCTTTTAGCCACTGTAAGGCCGCGTTTGAAGTTATGAGATCGAACTCCCCCTCCGGCCTTAGGTCCTCGGCGTCGGCCACAATAAACTCGATACCCTTCCCAGCGAGTTTCTTTTTGGCTATCTCTACCATCTTTTTTGACTTATCAACCGCTATTACTCTGGCCTCACTGAACTTTTCCGCTAAAAAACGCGTATAGTTGCCGGTACCGCATCCTATCTCCAGGATCCTCGCGATACCGCCGGCGCCCGCCTCTTCTATAAGGCTTCTTGCCGCCGTATTCTGGATATCCGCGTATTTATCATAAAGGCATGCGCTTTTTAATATCCCCATATTCAGAATATTTCTTTAAAATTCTTATTTAGAAAAGGGATATGCCCCGCTCCCTTTACAGCAATTAACCTCATATCCGGCAATTCATCCTTTAGCTCCAAAACCTCTTTTATGGGAGCTATCTTGTCTTCTTCGCCGTGTATAAATTTTGCCTTTACACCGGCCAGACTTTGCGGCTCTATCCGGCTCGTCGACAGGTACTGAAGCCCTTCCAACAGCGTATCCATACTCATCTCTTTTAAATAGCCCCTCATAAGACCCGTCTTGAAGGCGGATAATTCTTCTCTTTCATCCGCCGAAAAACAATCGTTGTAAAATCTGTACAGGAAGGCGGTCCTGTTTTTCTTAAGATAAGATCTGACCGACTTGATCTCCTCTTCCGGATACCTCTTTCTTACGCTTATAAAAGTAATATCGGTTATCATATCTTTGTATTTTGATAAAAGATCGGCCCCGATGAATCCGCCCATGGACCAGCCTATTACAGATATTCTGTCAATGCTGTATTTGGCCGCGGCCCTAATAAAACTTTTCTCAAAATCGAACGGCGAAAATCTTACCGGCATCAGATAATTCGCATCAAGGTCCAAGGAATTGAACATCCTGTAGTCAGCGGCCCATCCGGGAATAAGAAGCACTGTCTTTTCTGCCCCTCTATCGAATAATTTAAATTCTGACATCGGAAAGATCCTTTATTAATCTATTCAGAGTATCCAAGCTATGATCAAAGGTCAGTGAAAATCTTAAACGCGCCTGCCCTTCAGGGACTGTGGGAGGCCTTATCGGCAGCGCCCACCAGCCCTTTAGCTGCAATTCTTTTGCTAAATTCTGGGCTGCTTTATTTTCACCAACTATCATGGGAACTATCTGGGAAGACCCTATTATATTCAAGCCTATATCTTTTAACGCGCCGCGAAGATAAACCGCATTCTTTACCAATTCTTCCCTGCGGTACGGCTCATCCCTTATCAGCTCCAGGCTTGCCAAATTACAGGCGATAACCGAAGGCGGAAGACCGGTGGAATATATAAAACTTCTACAAGTATTAACCAGATACTCGATGACATCTTTTGAAGCGGCGACATAAGCGCCAAAACTTCCGAGAGCCTTGCCGAAGGTGCCCATTATTATATCTATACGGTCCGATAGGCCTTCTTTCTCAACCATACCCGAACCGTTCTTGCCGTATATACCCGTAGCGTGCGCCTCATCCACTACCGTCAAGCAGTCATATCTCTCCTTTAAATCGACTAATGCCTCCAGCGGCGCAGCATCACCGTCCATACTGAAGATGGTCTCTGTAACTATAATCGCTTTTTTAAATTTAAGCCTCTCCCTTTTAAGGAGACACTCTAAATCATTGATGTCATTGTGCCTGAAACGAAAAGTTTTAGCGCGGCAAAGCTGCAGTCCGTCTACTATGCTTGCGTGGTTCAATCTGTCGGAGAAAATACAGTCATCCTTACCGCATATGGAATTAAATATTCCTACGTTAGCCTGATAACCGGAATTGAATACTAGCGCTGCTTCCTTATTTTTGAAATGAGCTATCGCGGTCTCCAGCTCATGGTGGATGGAAAGATCTCCGCTTAAAAGCCGTGAAGCGCCGCTTCCTGAGCCAAATTCATCGAGCGCTCTCTTTCCGGCCGCTATAAGTTTGGGATGGCTTGCCAATCCCAGGTAATCATTAGACGAAAGGTCAACATATCCCCTGTCGCCAAAAAAGATATTACCGTTCTTGCGGCTGGATGACGGCTTAAGCTTACGAAGAAGACCTTCAGATTCTCTCTGTTGTAAAAAATCTCTTATCTTCCCCATACATCTTTTATCTCTCCAATAAGCGCCCTGTCTTCTTCAATAGCTCTTCCATTGATGGTTAGATACCCTCCTATAAGCATGCCGTTTGCACCGGCCTCAAAAGCAGTGACCTGAGAGTCTCCTAAGGCCGACTCACGCCCAGCGGCAATTTTTACGATTTTGTCTTCCAACACGATCCTGAAGATAGCTATGGTCCTTATCACGTCATCCATAGATATGGGTTTGATATCCTCAAAAGGCGTGCCTTTTATAGGAACGAGTATATTTATGGGGACGGAATCGACATCCATCTCCTTTAAAATGAACGCCATCTCTATCCTGTCATCCCAGCCCTCCCCCATGCCTATGATGCCGCCCGAACAAACATCTAAACCCGCTTCTTTCGCGGCCCTTATGGTGTCTACTCTATCCTGAAAAGAATGGGTCGTGACTACCTTGGAAAAATAACGCGGCGATGTCTCTATGTTGTGATGATATCTTGAAACGCCCGCTTTCCTTAGCGACAGAAGGCTTTTTTCGTCTAACTTCCCCAAAGATGCGCACATATCTATACCTATCTTATTCCTGATCTCTGAAATCGCGCTTATGATTATATCTAATTCATCTCTATTGAGGGTTGCTCCGCTCGTAACAATATCGAATCTATGCGATCCTATCTCCTTCGCGTGTCGAGCGGCTTGGACCATCTCATCTTTGCTTTTAAGCGAATATCTCGGAGACTGTGTATTATGCCGCAAAGACTGGGCGCAGAATTTGCAATCTTCACCGCAAAGCCCGGATTTGGCATTCATAATATTGCACAGCTCAAGCCTCATCCCCGCTTTGCGCCGCACCTTATTCGCTTTTAAAATAAGTTCATCCAGCGGCACGTCTAAAAGCGCCCTTGTTTCCGCTCTGTTCATGATCATCCTCCTAAGCTGTATTTTTCAATAGTATACCTAAGATAGCTACTAACGTCAACCCATAACATAATCATAGGTTTACGATTAGAAGAAAAAAATTTTACTTCAACACTTCTCTGATGACTTCTTTCTGGTATGAGGTGCGCAGGAGCTTTGTGATTGGGCCGACCGTGCCTGTGCCGATGCGCTTCGAATCGACCTTCACTGCGGGCAGAACTTCGGCGAGGGAGTTGGTAAGGAACAGTTCATCTGCGTTATGCAGCTCGTGTCTGGTTACGAGCTTCTCTTTTACGACCATCTTAAGCCTCTTCGCTATCTCTATAATGACGCCGCGCGTGATCCCGGGCAGTATCCCGCTCTTCAACGACGGCGTTATCAAGGCGTTATTTTTGACTATGAATATATTGCTCGTGGCGCCTTCCGTGATATAGCCTTTTGTATTCGTGAGTATCGCTTCATCGGAGCCGGCACTCTGAGCATCGAACCGCGCAAGGATGTAATTAAGATAATTCGCCGTCTTCATCTTTGATAAAATAGAATATTCGTTCGTTATGCCGATAATTTTGGCATTTATACCCTTCGAGGACATCCATCCGGGATATCCTTCGAAATTCCTTGCCACTATTATAAGATTGGGCTTAAAAGTATCTTTGTAACCTATGCCGAATCGCCCCTCTCCTCTCGTTACTACAAGGCGCAAATACGCGCTTTTCAGTTTATTCGTATTCAAGACTTTATAAACCGCCTTCTTTAAATAATACTTCGTATAAGCATGTTTTACTTTGAGAATCTTTAGAGAGTCAATAAGCCGCGCCAGGTGTTCATCCAACCTGAAGACTACTCCGGCATAGCCTCTCATCGTTTCAAACGCGGCATCGCCGTAAAGAAACGACCTGTCGAAGATCGAGATCTTTGCCTTGTCTGCACCCGCTAATTTTCCGTTAATATAGATTTTTTCCATAAGCAGCTAAAAGGGGTCAGGCTCATTCACGCAGCAATATACGCGTTGGGTCAGACCCCTTTTCGATGCCCAGCGCGCCCATTATTCCTCTGGCCTTGTCTAAAGTTTCATAATACTCTTTTTCAGGATCCGAGTCAAAGACTATGCCTCCTCCAACCTGAAAATACAGCTTTTTGTCTTTTACAACTATTGTCCTTATAACGATGGAGGTATCCATATTCCCGTCAAATGATATGTAGCCTATCGCTCCCGTATACAACGATCTCTTTACCGGCTCCAGCTCCTCTATTATCTCCATAGAGCGCACCTTAGGCGCGCCCGTTATCGAGCCTCCCGGAAACGCCGCTGTCAGACAATCGACCGGGTCGACACCTTTTTTTAGCCTGCCGGAAACGGTCGAGACCAGATGGAAGACCGTAGAGTATCTCTCCAATGTAATAAATTTCGTCGGCTTCACCGTGCCATATTCGCATATACGCCCCAGATCATTTCTCTCGAGGTCCACTATCATTATATGCTCCGCCCTGTCTTTATAGCTCTCCTTAAGCGATATCTCGTTAAATTCGTCGGTCAAAGGATCGCTCGAGCGCGGCGAAGTCCCTTTTATCGGCCTCGTCTCGATGCAGGCGCCTCTCTTCATCAGGAATCTTTCCGGCGACGAGCTTATGATTATCACGTCTTTAAAATTCAGGTACGAAGCAAACGGCGCAGGACTCGCGCTCCTGAGCTTCAGGTAAAGCCCGTACGGCTCGTCCTTAAGATCAGCCTCAAACCTCTGGGATAAGTTCACCTGATATATGTCGCCTTTTTTGATATATTCTTTGGCCTCCTCCACGATCTTCATATAACCGGCTTTGGTGAAGTTTGACCTTAATCCTCCTTCGGCAAAAGCAGCAGGGACATGTACTATTTTTTTATTCTTCGACGAGAGAGCCGCTTTAAGCTTGCTCTTAGCATCTGTACTGATGCCTTCAAATCCAACGCCCGTCAAGTAGGCTTTGTCTTTCAGGTGGTCGAAGACCAAGACAGTGTCGTAAAAACCGACCACACAGTCCGGTAACGAGAGGTCGTCCTTTGAAATATCCGGGAGTTTCTCGATAAAACACTTCATGTCGTAACCGAAATACCCGACCCCTCCGGCCATGAAAGGAATACCATATTCCTGAGGCCGCGGGGCACAGGAAACTGTAAATCGCCGGAAGAGCTCTTTCAGGATAAGAAACGGGTCCGATTTCAGCGATTCTTTCCTGCCATAGTTCCATTCCAAAGAAACGGAATCTCTTTTGCTCTTAAAAACAAGGAACGGCTCGCATCCTAAGAACGAGAACCTGCCCAGCTTCTCGCGGCCCATCACGCTATCAAGAAAAAAACTGTAGGGATGATTTTGAAGCTCTTTGAATAATAGGTGCGGCGGGATATCGCTCTCTATCTCTTCTATAAAAGGAGTATTCATATAATACGTATCTTCAGGCGAGGGCCTCTACGAACATATCGGTTAATTTATCCACGCCTTCTTTAGCCTCCGGGCTTAAGGCCTCTCCGAACTCTATGCTCTCGGGCTGTATAGTCACCGCGAATATATTCAGGTCATCTTTACCCGTCATGAGAAGGTCCGTAAAGAGCCTTATGGAAGCGTTGTGCGTCGAAAGGCCCGCGCCGGAGAGTTCGCCCAACATTAGGATCTTCATGCTCCCCGGCTCCGACTTAAGATCGGCGGCGTCGACGAGTATCACCGTGTCGCATGAGGTGTTGAGGATGGGAAATATGTAATTTTCCGGGACGGTGCCGCAGTCGAATAGATTGGCTTTTGTATTCTTCTTCTTAAGGCTTTCTATCAGTTTCGGGCCGAATCCGTCATCGCCGCGCATGATATTGCCTATGCCTATTATGGTGACGACGCCTTTAAGGCGCTCTTTTATGTCAGAACTTTTCAATTGTGGCGCTTCTCCTGCATTTGGAACAGAGCACTTTTATCCTGTCCGATCTTTGGAGAATCCCTTCTTTGACGTTCTGCAGGACATCATCCGAAAAGCCCATATTTTTTAAGGATGCCACAAATAGCGTGGGGTTCGAGAACGCCAGCGGGCCCAATTTTTTAGCGAGCCAGTTCAGATGGGCTCTGGTAGTGATGACTTCACCGCAAGACTCGCACAGGGCGAGCTCTTTCTCATCCGTGGTCGAGACCATATCTCTTCTATCAAAGGAGGACAGGTCGAAATCTGTGGTATGTCTGATGCCGGGCGGATCATCGTCCCTCGTGGTGCAAAGCGCGCTGCACTGGCCGCAGTAATGGCACTCATCCAGATGCAGTATCATCTTACGCGTCGCTTTATCTTTGGCGGTCACATCGCGGGCTTCTATGGCCCTGCCTATGCAGACCTCGGCGCACGCCTTACAGCCTATGCAGCCGACGTCGGAATATTCCGGCTTGCCCCTGAACCTCTTGGCCGGCTCCAAAGGCCTGCGCGGAAAATTCGACGTGTAGGGCCTGCTCAATAACGATTTTACAGCCTCTATCAGCTCTCGCATCTTAGGATATCTCATATTACTTCTTTTTCTTTGTCTTTTCCATAAGCGTCGACAACGCTCCCATCCCAGGGTTTCACGCCTGAAAGATACGCGCTCCTCGCTAAAGTGTGCGCGGAGACCGGCGCCGTCAATATTATGAATAAGAGGCATAAAAGCGCTTTTATTCCGGTCGGGGAAGATCCTTTAAATAAGAACAGACCAAAAAGTATGCCGCAGGTCCCCAGCGTAATGCATTTCGCCGAAGCCTGAAGCCGGCCGTAAACATCCGGAAATCTTATAAGGCCCACGCAGCCGAAGAAATCGAATGCCAGCCCTATGACTATCAAAATCTCACCGACGCGCTCATTCATCGAAATCTTTTCCTTCCAGGTACTTTGACAGCGCCATTATCCCTATGAAGCTCTGTAACGCCCACGCTATACCTATATCTATATACCAATCTCTTCCGGTGGGAAGGCTTAAGATAGCGCAAAACCCTACGATCAATATCCCGAGCATATCTATTGCGACGGCCCTGTCGGGCGCGGTCGGCCCCCTCAGTATACGGTAGAGACAAAGGAACGCGCACATAAGAAGAAATAGAAAAGACCGCGCGAGAAAATTCGACTGCCATCTTAAAGAAGAAGGCACAGGGCAGAATAATATGAACCCTGCCAGGGCCAGCAGCACAAAAACATTAACGAAGTAAACGGTTCTTTTTGACATCTATTCAAATATCCTTTTGAGTATGCTTTCGAATTTCTCCACGACCGGCAGCTTCACAATGCCCGAGGCATAGTCGCCTCTTACGTATATCCAGTGGACGTACAGATAGCCCTTCTCTTTATCTATGTCAACGCTCGTCGTACCCGGAGTGAGCGTTATTGAGTTCGCCAAAAATGTCAGCCCTATATCCGATCTCAAACCGACCTTTACTTTTACTGTGCCGGGCCTTATCGGCATATCGGGATGCAGCACCCTGTAGGCGACATCTACGTTCGCCTTAAGGCATTCCCACAGAAACACGAATATATAATATAAAAACCATGCGGCCCTTTTGAGCATTGCAAGCGGTGAGTATCTTTTTAAATCCTTTTTTTCACCGGTTTGCGCGGCAAGATCCTTGGTCATAAAGGTAATGAAAAGAGAGACCAGAATACCTAAGACCAAATCCTGGGCATCGCGCGGCCGGCGGAGAGCGCTCCAGATCAAAAACCAGAGTACAAAATAGATAACGCTCGATATCATCTCATGGCTCCCGACGCCGCTAAAGCCGCGTATTCTTTTCCCTTAATGAGAACGGCGGCCGCGTTGTCTAAAAATATCCTGCCCATATTCGGTAAGAGTACCAATACTGTAAATATTGAAAGGATCGCGAGTATTATCATGGGTATGGCCATTAAAGCCGGGAGCCTCCTGACCGCGCCGCTGTCACTTATTAAGCGCGGTTCTTTTGATCCGAAGAGTATCGGCGTCACCGCCTTGAAATAATAACCCAACGTCATAATGCTCACCGCTATCGCGATAAAAGAGAGGACCGGCCTATCGGCCTGAATGCAGGCGAATATTATGATAAGCTTGCTCCAGAATCCGCCCAAAGGAGGTATGCCGCATATGGACATTGACCCTATAAGATTTGTGCAGCCCGTAACGGGAGATCTTGCCAGTATTCCGGGCATTCGCATTAGGTCCCTTGTGCCGGCAATGTCTTCCACCGCGCCCGCGTTCAAAAATAATAATGTTTTGAAGATACTGTGGTTGAAGAGATGGAAGATGGCACCCATTATCGACAATGGCGTGCACACGCCTAATCCTAACGCTATGTATCCCATCTGGCTTATGCTCGAATAAGCTAATAGCCTCTTTATGTCATATTGACCGAACGCCAGAATACTCGCCATGACCATCGATACCACGGCAAGCGTTATAAGTATCGCCGATAATTGAGCGTTCATACCGAATACGTTAAAAAAGACGCGTGAAAGGACGTATATCCCGAGAACTTTGATCAATAATCCCGATAGCATGGCGGAGATCGGCGCGGGCGCTGATGAGTGAGCGTCGGGAAGCCACGCGTGGAACGGAACGAGCGCCGCCTTAAGCCCAAATCCCATAAGAAAGAGCGCGCTCACCATAGGTATGATCTTCGATGTACCTTTAGCCGCTATCACGGAAGCCATCTGGGCCATATTCAATGTCGATGTATAGCCGTAGAGAAGCGCCAGTCCCAACAGCATAAAGCTTGAGCCCACGGCGCCCATCACCGCGTATTTGAAAGCCGCTTCGAGCTCTTCGGCTTTCACGCCGAAAGCGACCAGCGAGTACGCCGCTATCGCGGCTATCTCAAGACAGACGTATAGATTGAAGAGGTCCCCGGCTATAAGCACGCCGTTCATGCCGGCAACCATGAGCATAAAGAGCGTGAAGAACTTCCACGTATCCGTATATTTTCCGATATATCCGGCGGAATACACCGCTACGAGACTTGCTATTGTATTCACTATAACGAGAATGAACGCTGAAAACCCGTCTACGACCATCGATATCCCCACCGGAGCAGGCCACCCGCCGACATTGTATATCAGTATTTTCTCGGCGGTCGCCAAATATGCCGTGTAGCCGCCGAGCATGGACAGGAATAGGGTCGACACGATCGATATCGCTTTGGGCACGACCTTCATCCTCTTACCTATAATAGGGATAAAGAACGCGGCGGCAAGCGGAACTGTCACAAAAAATGGCAAAAGGTTCATCTTTAATTCCATCATCCTTTAAGTCTGTTAATCTTAGTTATGTCGAATGTCCCGTATTTTTCATAGATTCTTATCGCTATGGCGACCAATAGCAGAGTAAGCGACAACCCTATAACGATCGCCGTGGAGACAATGGCCTGGGGCAGCGGATCCACCATATTCTTTACCGCCTGATCGGCAGCGAATATAGGAGAGCGCCCCTGTGCCTTGTAACCGATCAATATGAAGAAGAGGTTTACCGCATACTCCATTATACCTATGCCTATTATTATCTTTATGAGGTTCCTCTTCCGAAGGACGCAATAAAGCCCTACCGAAAATAGCGTCAGACATAATATATACACGGTTATCATATGAATTTCCTATTCAGAATCCTTATCTTTTTTTTGTAACAGCGTCAACGCCACAAATATCGCGAATAATCCGGCGCCCACAATGATCATTTCCGTAAACGACATCGCAATATGAGAACAACTTCCGCGCGGCCCTTTCATAACCATATAAAGAAAGGCCAGCGACGCGATACTTACGGCAAAACGCATCGAATATGAATGCAGTCTTTTAAGAGCGTCTTCCTTGCCAAAGGCAAGCATTATATGGACAAGTGAGAGCGCTATTATCACGCCGCCGACAAATCCGCCGCCCGAAGCCGTATCGCCGTTTAACGCTATGTAGATCCCGTATAACAGGATAAAGCCGAAAGTTATCCGCGTAACCGTCTTTACTATAAGCGTCATTCCGGTCTTCTCTTTAACCGCGTTCATCCGTTCTTTCCTTGTACTTGCCTATCTTACGGGCGATCGTCAATACGCCTATAAAAGCCGCGAAGAGTATGGCCGCTTCGCCCAGAGTATCGTATGCGCGAAAATTTACTATTATCGCCGCCACCGCATTCTCGGACCCTGCCTTCGCTATGGCGTTATCTATATAAAATCCGGAAACCTTCATCGGACCTGAACCGAACGCGGGCAGATTTTTTAACGCTATATACGCAATCGTTAAGAATACCGCGATAAAACCGACCGTGGATAATGTATTGAAAAGCCACCGGCCTGATGCGCTGAACGGCAGATCTTTTCTGATGGTCGCGCGTATGAGAATTATGAGACTCAATATCTCGACGACGAGCTGCATTATCGCCAGGTCCGGCGCTTTCAATATAAGGAACGCCATGCAAAGACCGATGCCGACTGCGCCGATAGCGACAACGCTTGAAAGAAGGTCCTTCACCTCGACAGCTATTATCGCCGCGGCTATCATAAACAAAAGTATCAGATGTATCTCTATCATGACGTCACCACAAGAACAAAATTAAAAAGACCGCTATCATGCCCAAAAGACACCATGTAAGGTATGTAGGGAGAACGCCGTTATGCAGTCTCTGAAAAAACCGGGTGGCTGCCGCCATCAACCTGGCGCTGATATCATATATATCGAATTCATGGGCGTCTTCCTTAGAATAAAAATTCCCGAGGGGACCGACTTCCTCGATCGTATTATAAAATTCCGTTCCCGCCACCCTTTCGAACTGCTTCGGGTCCTCGCCTCCGACAAACGAAGAGACCGCTCTCATCTTCTTACGCGCCGCGAATAAATACGCAATTATCCCCAGCAACACCGCCATAATCATGAGAGCTGTCGCCATATCGGGGCTCCACGTTCCGATATATGGTATATTTTTACCTATCACGGGCATGATCAATAGCGAAACGGGAACGCTGAATGCGAAGACGCCGAAGATGATACAAGCGGCCGCCAGTATTATCACGGGCAATGCCATCGATATCCCCGCCTCTTTGACTCCTTCGGCCTTCTCCGACGCGCGCCCTAAAAATACCGCGTGAAGTAACTTTACAAAACTCGCTATCGTCAGGGCGCTGCCGAACATCGCCGCGACAAGCCACACTATCCAGAAAGGATTTTTGCTGTTTCCCAGTTCGATTATCCCCTGATATATCATCCACTTTGAAAAGAACCCGTTAAGGGGCGGTATTCCCGATATCGCCAGAGACGCTATGAGAAAAGAGGCAAAAGTTACGGGCATATATTTCGAGAGGCCGCCGAGTTTTGAAAGATCCGTTGTGTGAGCTTTCTTTTCCACCGCGCCGGCGTTAAGGAAAAGGCATGACTTGTAGATGGCGTTGTTCAGCATATGAAACAGCCCGCCCGCTATGCCTACGGGGCTGCCCGTTCCTATACCAAGGATCATATATCCCACCTGAGAGACCGCGTGATACCCCAGGAGCCTCTTAAAGTCGTGCTGTACCAAAGCGACCATTACCGCATATATCACCGTAACGGCGCCCGTGAGCAGCAGGATCGTGTTGGAAATGCCGTTCATAACGAATAGCGAGAGCGAGATCCTCGCGAGCAGATATATGCCGAGAAGCTTATCTAATGACGCCGGCAGATACGCCGTCACGCTCGCCGGGCCGTCCTCGGCAACATCCGGAAGCCAGGAGTGAAAAGGCGCCGCCCCGGACTTCGCGAAGCTCGCTATCAATATACAGAGAAACGCCGCATACGGAAGGGGCCCGTTCAACGCGATGCGTATTCCGTCCATCGCGAACGTGCCGGTCATCTTCCATAGCAAGCCTATCCCGAATATCATCAACGCGTCGGTCGCGCCTATTATTACAAACGCCTTTTTAGCGCAAGCGCCTGCCTTCGGCGTTCCCTGAATGCTTACCAATAGATACAAAAGCGCCGCTAAAAATCCCCAGAATACGACGAACAATATCAGATTATTGGCGAAGACCGCCCCCAGGGAGCTTCCCAGGGTCATCAGAAGATATCCGAAATATCTTCCGTTATTTTTCTCTATATATCCGAAAGAATAGAGCGTTACAAGAAGAGCGAAGAAAGATATCCCAAGCCCCGCGAGAGCGGATAAATTGTCCACAGTAAGCGCGGGCGTCGGAACTGGCGGCCAATACAGCGGCTTCAATATGAATATGCGGACCAAGGCCGCTAAAGAGGCGAGCGTTACTATAAAAGCTAAAATCCTTGTTACGATTTTTAACCTGTCCGTGATAAAAAGACAGATCACGCCGATCAGTATCGGAACGCCAATAGTATAAGCTAAGAAATTTACTATCATAACCGCCTCATGTCATTATATGGATACCCGCTTTCGCGGGTATGACGATGAGATCCTTCTCGTCTTTTCCTGCGACAACCGTATCAACTCATTAACATCCATCACATTTTTATCGGACGGATCCACTATCAGCATCCTTTCGGTACAGCAATAACATGGATCTATCGCGGCCAATATTATGGCCGCGTCCGAGATCGTCTCACCCACCACAGTCTCTCTGAATGTCGGAAAGTTCATATATGTCGGGGCGCGCACCTTGTGCCTTACGGGAGAGTTAGTTCCGTCCGACTTTATATAGTGGAAACACTCGCCTCTGGGCGCTTCGATCTGCCCTATCCCCTCTCCCGGCGGGATATCTTTGGGATTTGAATCTATCGGGCCCGGCGGCATCCTATCGAGGCACTGCCTGACTATGCTGACCGATTCGAACATCTCCAGTATCCTCACAACCGCCTTCGCGAATACATCGCCTTCTTTTTGCGTGATCACGTCCCATTTTATCCTGTCATATACTCCATAGGGGTGGTCGCGCCTGACATCGATATCCACATCCGAAGCCCTGGCTACCGGGCCTATCGCGGCATAATCTATCGCGTCCTCTTTCGTCAGGATGCCCACGCCTTTAAGCCGCTCGTGCAGGACAGGATCGTCAAGGACCGCGCCTTTAAGCATGGTGAGATGTTTCGTGAACTCATCCAGCCTCTTCAATATATAAGATACGTGCTCTTTCTCTATATCGCGCCGCACGCCGCCTACTTTATGCATGGCGTAATTCTGGCGGTTGCCGGTAACGGTCTCCATTATGTCGCATATCGGTTCGCGGTACTTCCACGCCCACATGAATACGGTGTTATATCCTATGAAATGCCCGGCGAGGCCGAGCCAGAGCATATGCGAATGCAGCCTCTCCAGCTCCTGGCATATAGTGCGTATATAGAGCGCTCTCTCAGGGACTTCGATGCCGCCTATATCCTCGAGCGCCTGACAACACGCCATAGGATGGCTCGACGAACAGATGCCGCAGATACGCTCTACAAGAAATATTGACTGATCGTAACTTTTGGATTCGGATAGCTTCTCTATGCCGCGATGGTTATAGCCTATTCTCACGTCGACATCTACGACCTTCTCACCGTCGACCACGAGCTTATAAAATTCCGGCTCCTCTTGTAAAGGATGATACGGGCCTATGGGTATGTGCGCGTTGTGGCTCATTCTTTCCTCGAATCTCTTTTAGGAGGCTGGAAATCCTTCCTCAAAGGGTAGACGCCTTTTGGCCAGTCATCCGGCAAAAGGAGAGGCCTGAGATCGGAGTTGCCGTCAAACTCTATGCCAAAAAGTTCGTGCAGCTCCCTCTCTATCCACCACGCCGATCTCGTTATGCTGGTTATGGTGTCTATATGCGGATCCTGCTTGTCCTTCAATATCGCCCTGAGCGATACAGTGATACCCGATCGATCATGCGAAAAATGGTAGAGTATCTCAAGTGAGTCAAAATCATCTACCCCGGACGCGGTATCGAACCTGAAGGACATATCCTTAAATATATAGCGCACGATATCTGTTATATCTTTCGGGTATATATCGATATACGCCCTTTTATCGGACCTCTTATTTATATTCAGGATCCTGCCGCCGAAGCCTACGCTTATATTCTTTAAAAATTCATCCATCGTCATCTTGATTTTCCTTTGGAATTCAATTTACCTATCAGCTTCAATAACCCCGCCATTATCGCCTCCGGCCTCGGAGGGCACCCCGGTATATATATATCCACCGGTATTATCTCGTCGAGCGGTTTGCCGGTATTGTAGCTGTCCTTAAAGATCCCCCTCGAAGAACCGCAGGCGCCGAACGCCACGACAAATCCGGGTTTCGGCATCTGCTCATACAGCGCCTTTATCATAGGAACAGTAAGTTTGTTCGCCGAGCCGGTGCAGAGCAATACATCGGCGTGCTTTATACTGCCGACGAGAACTATTCCGAATCTTTCAATATCATGACGGGGAGTGAAGCAGTCTATGATCTCGATATCGCAGTTGTTACAGCTCCCGCTCGAGAGATGAAATACATAAAGAGATTTTGTTAAAATTTTTTCTTTTAATCCCATTTGTTTCTCTAAGTTATCCGCATATTTTCATAACCCCAGATATGCCAGCAGAACAGCCAGTATGGCCAGCACGGTGGGTATGCGCCAGAAGAATCGCACCGCCTGGTCTATCCTGACCCTCGGATTCGTGTTCTTTATTACTATCATCAGGAGCAGGATGCAGAGATATTCCGCTATGCTCCTTAAGATCCCGCCCGCCGTAAATTTTATGCCGCCGAAATAGAGTGTTATCAAAAGCACCGGCAGGGCAAAAGCGAGTATAGCCTTGGCTATCTTAAGCATAGCCAGCGCTCGCCCCGAATATTCTATGTACATACCCGACACGATCTCAGTTTCGGCCTCCGGCATATCAAAAGGCACAAAGCCCAGCTTCGCCTGCATGCATAGCAGCATGACGACGAATGAAAGAGCGCCCGATATACTGAAAAATACCGGCCCGTGGGAGGCCTGATGCGTGATTATTCCGCCAAGTTGAATGGAATAACCGCACTTTGTTATCGGTACGACGAGCGCCAGAAGGAACGGAAGTTCATAAGAGAGCATCAGCTTCATCTCTCTTGACCCGCCTAAAGAAGCGAGCGGGTTACCGGACGCAAAGCCTCCAAGCATGAGAGCAAGCGCGGGTATTATCATCAGGTAGACCACTACTATAAGATCGCCCATGAACGTGGCGCCCGGAGCTTGATTTATAACCATAATTATCGTAGAGGCAAGCGTTGCGCCGGCTATCGCGAATAACGGCATGGCGAAGAATACCGTTATCGAGGCGCCTTCCGGTATAAGCGTCTCCTTCAAAAAGAGCTTAGCTATATCCGCAAAATTCTGATACCAGGGCGGCCCGACTCGCCATTGCAGGCGCGCCGTGACCTTCCTGTCGAACCATCCGGCCAATAGCCCCATGGCGCCGGAAAACAGAAATCCGGGATAAACCAGAAACAGGAATAAATAATCTAAACGATTCATCTTTTTTTAGGCGGCGCTTCTTCCACCCTTTCCCATTTAAACATTGTCTTGACCATCAAATGGTCCGATGCCTTAAAGATCCCATCTTCGGGCTTCTCTTCGAATTCACCGTATTTGATACCGCCGGACCCGCAGGATTGCAGACATATCGGCGCCTCGCCGTTCCTTAATCTTCCTATACAGTAATCGCATCTCGATATCACAAAAGGTATCGTCTCGGGATATATCACCCCGAACGGACACGCCTTGGAACAGTTCTTACAGGATGTGCATCTCATCATATATCGCTTCAGCATGTTTGTGGGCCCCGCACCACTCGCTTCGCTCGGGCTGCGCCCTGTACCGAATGGTACAGGGTACGGGGCAGGCTGCAGCTCAAGCGCCTCCCATGGACATGCGGCGACGCACGGCGCGTCATCACAGCGCCGGCATACCACAGCAAAGTGCGCGAACTCTCTCAAAGTCGTTATACCGTTATTCCCCGGATGCTGAATATAACTGCAGAGCATCCCACACTCTTCGCATTTTGAACATATATCAATGTCGATCAATAGTCGTTTCATTTAATCCCAAATATTTGGCAGGTCTTTAAGCTTATCGTAGGTAAAGACCGGTCCGTCCTTGCACGCATAAAAGGGGCCGATCCTGCAATGGCCGCACTTCCCGAGCCCGCATGACATATTCTTTTCCATAGAGAGATATATCTGGTTATCTTTGAATCCGAGATCCAGCAATTTAAATGTGACGAACTTCATCATTATCGGCGGGCCGCAGACTATGCTGACCGCGTTATCCATGTCGATTCCCGAATCCTTCAGGACGGTGGTAACGAGCCCCACATTGCCTTTCCATGATTCATCGCCGACATCGACCGTGATCCCTACATCTACATTTGCGGCTCTGCGTTTCCATGTCTCGATCTCATTTATATAGACTATATCTTTAGAGGTCCTCGCTCCATACTTAAGGACTATCTTTTTGTAATCGCCGACATTATTGAACAGCGCGTACAGGAGGGCCCTTAAAGGCGCCAAGCCCACGCCGCCGCCGACGATAAAGACTTCCTTACTTTTCCATTCTGTTATGGGATAAGCGGTTCCGTATGGGCCGCGCAGGCCCACGGGGCTTCCCTTCTCCATCTCATGCAGTAATTTGGTGACGCGCCCTGCGTTCATTATCGTAAAATCCAGTTCGTCCGCGATTTTGTGGTTCGACGAAGGTGTGAACGGGGCTTCGCCTACGCCCGGCACGGATACTTCCATGAACTGGCCGGCTTTGAACGGAATAGCTTCGCGCGGCTTCAACGTGAAAGTCTTTATATTAGACGTCTCCGTCGTAATATTGAGTATCTCGGATTCTATGAATGAGTAGGGATTTCTACAATCGATCATGAGGCGGCTTATTCCATTTTCCTGTGACGATGCCTTTCAGCACTTCTCTTATATCTATATTCCCGGGGCATGCTTCTATGCACCGGCCGCAGCCTGTGCAGGCAAAATAATCCAGGACTTCGGGAAAGAAAGCGAATTTCTTGTCGAACCTGTTGCGCATCCTTTCGTAAAGATGCGGTCTCGGGTTATGATTTCCCGCGACTTTGGCGAATGTTTTGTACAGGCAGGCATCCCAGATCTTCGTCCTGCCTATCTTCTGCCGGGCTCCCTCATCAGATAGCAAAAAGCAGTGGCAGGTCGGGCAGACAAGATTGCACGCCCCGCATTCCACGCATGTGGACGCCGCATCCTGCCAGAGAGGAAGATTGTCATAATTCTTCTTTACATTGCCGTTTATGGCCGTCGTATCCGGGGTCTCTCTTTTTTTGATAAAATCTTTTATCTGAAGACTGACCTCTTCACGCTTACTATCGCGTCCGGCCAGATCCATAGCTTTACAGCCTTTAAAGAACGTCTTGTAATTATTCACGATCTTCCTGCCCTTATCGCTTCCCGCTTCCACTATTAAGGAACCGCCCTGCGAAGAGAGGTTCAGATCAAAATCTTTTGTCGGATAAGGCCTTCCGGACATGGCTATGCAGAAACAGGTCTCCGAAGCGTATGTGCAGTCGCAGGATATTATAAGGGTATTATTGCGGTGAAAAGTATAAAAAGGGTCTTCGCAGTCACCTTTTAAAAAGACGTAATCCTGCAGGATGAGGCTCGATAGATCACAGGCCTTGACGCCCGCCACTATGATAGGCTTGCCCTGCATCGGAGCAAAAACGAAGTTTTTGCGACTGGTGCAGGGGTCTGCACCATCCTTTTCCTTACCGGAGACCCTCTCTCTGGCGGGATTTAAGAACGATTTGAAGGGCTGGCTCTGCCTGACGCCGCCCAATTCTACCGTAGATTCCTTGGAAGGATCGAATTCACCAAAGTGAAGCTTGTCGCCGTATTTATAGGGCACGAAGACCCTATTCCCTTCTGCTAGGCGCGCGAAAAGATCAAACAGGTCGTTCTTCGTTATAGAATAATAACTAACCGGCATACATTATAATTATCTTATGGAGTGCCCTATTCTAATGCATTCTCCGCTTTAAGTCAAGGACGGTATTTTAGAGTGTGTATTTTAGAGTTTTATTACCATGGCGCGCGGCGGACAGGCTTTAACGCATAGTTCGCAGGCGATGCATTTATCGGGATCAAAAACGACCTTCATCGTATTCTTATCCATTATTAGCGCCTCCGTGGGACATACTGTAATGCAAGCGCCGCAATGCGTACAGCGGTCGTCGTCCCTCGTGACGTCTTTACTCAGCGGCTGGATATTGACGCCCAGCCCCGTAAGGTATTTTATGCCGTTGGCGTAATGCTCTTTTGTGCCGGTGAGCTCCAGAACTAATAGGCCTTCTTCCTGCGGCGTGATCTTTGCCTGTAAAATATTGAAAACGAGATCGAAGTCCTTTACTAATTTATAGACTATGGGCTTATCCACAAGCTTATGCGGAAATGTCAGAACTATTCTCTTCGAGACCATGGTATCCCTCCTTTTTTAGACTAATTTTATTTCTCCCCAGCTACCCATCTTATCGCCTACCAGTATGAGCACACCACTGACTCCCTCTATTGCCCTGGCAATATCTATTCCCTTTTCTATCGATCCTGGCCCCTTGACTGCGTTACCTGCCGCAGTGGCGACCGCATCTGCAAGCGCCGTATTATTAGACACTATAAGCACAGCATCCGCCTTCCCGAAGGATAGAGAGTGGCTCACCGTGCCGCTCGACGTACAGACGCCCGTGCCCATATCCGAAGGAGATATCTCGAGAGCTAATCTTCCGCTAAACGGCGAATTTTCTCCGGCATAGACACCGAGGATCCTTCTGACTTTTGTCTTTACGAATATATCCCCGCCGTTCTCTACTATAACTTCATCAGTATATGCCAGAAGATCTCTTCCCGCAAACTCCGCTATCGCTCCAGCTACAGCCGCCATGGGCCCGACGGACGCTTTCTTACCGGCGTCCGCCATCGCCTTTACTATTTTCGGAGCGTCGCCGTCCACATCTATCGGCTCAAGCGATGTGAAAAAATCCCTATGGGCCTTTATGTACAATTCGATATCCTGCCTGTAATTTAGGATGGCTTCGCGAGAGGCCGCTTCGAGGTTTTTTGAGGCCGAAATCAGTAAATCAGTTTCGCGCTCTTTAACCTCAAAAGTAACTAGGCCCTCGCTCTTTACCCATCGCCTGTAAGATCTTTCCTTATACATATTACGCCAACTCTCGCTCTCTAACAATATATTTCTTCAGCACAAAATCTTTTGCTCACAGCCTAAATCGTCTCGGCAACTACCCCGCAAGATCCGCCGTCCGCTGCTTTGAGCGAAAAAATGTCAGCATATCCTCGGTAATTGTTCACTTGATAACATCCCGACGATCCTCCTGCCGCCCGATGAAGTATTCATGTAGACTTTTCCGGGATACTCTTTCGTCACGGTACCTATGACGCGGGATGACCTACCCAGCGGATCTGATCTCATCGCTCTCAGTATTCTTTTTTCATCATCTCTTTTAGCAACGATTATCACCCTTCCCTCGTTTGCCAGATAGAGCGGATCGAAGCCGAGAAGCTCACACGAGGCCCTGACGCCTTCGGTAACGGGCAGATCCTCCTCCTCGATCGAGATACCGAATCTGCCGCCGGTAACCATCTCATTAAGTGTAGTGGCCGCCCCGCCTCTTGTCGGGTCCCTCATAAATCTTACTCCTTTGGATACGCTTAGGACTTTCGCTATCAGCGCGTTGAGCGGCGCTGAATCGCTGCGCACGATAGTCGAAAAAGAGATGCCTTCTCTCTTCGACAGCACACTGATGGCGTGCTCACCGATGGTGCCGCTTAAGATGACGCTATCTCTGGGCTTTATATTTTCTATCGATAGCCCAGGGTAATATATTGCTCCGATGCCGCTCGTATTTATAAATATCTTATCGCATGAGCCTCTTTCAACTACCTTAGTATCGCCGGTAACGACATCAACCCGGGCCCTCTTAGCGGCCGATGAGATGGACTTGACTATTTTTTCTAATAGATCTCTGTCGAAACCTTCCTCTATGATCAGCCCTAGCGATATGAATAACGGCTTTGCTCCGCAGACCGCCAGATCGTTTACGGTGCCGTAAACCGCAAGGCTCCCTATATCTCCGCCGGGAAAAAAGATAGGGTTCACCACATAAGAATCGGTTGTGAACGCTATTTTTTTGCCGCCGATCTCGACAATGGCCGAATCCTTCTTCTCTATCAAAGTCGGATTACCCAATTCTCTCATGAATAGAGAATCTATCAGTTTATGCATCATCGTCCCGCCGCTGCCATGCGATAAAAGTATCTTCTCCATCTACTCCCTACTCCGTACTCCGTACTTATAATACGCCGCGCATGTCCCTTCACTCGAAACCATACACGCTCCTACCGGTTTTTCAGGCGTGCACGCCTTCGCAAATAGTCTGCAGTCATAGGGAGTCTTCAGCCCCTTAAGAATATAGCCACAGAAACAGTTCGGGTTTTCCTTCGACATTTTGGGCTTTGGATGAAATTTTACCTCCGCGTCAAATTCTTTATAGCCGCTCTTTATCTTTAAACCGCTCTTTTTGATCGTTCCGATGCCCCGCCAGACAGACGGGCTCTTTTCGAAGATCTTGGCCACTATCTTTCGCGCCAAAGGATTGCCTTCCCTGCCTATTATCCTCTTATATTGCACTTCCACGGCCGGCGCGGACTGTCTTACGAGCATAAGAATGGCCTGCATAATGTCGAGCGGTTCAAATCCCGAAATAACGCATCTCTTCCTATGTTTAGCGCTTAAGAATCCGTACGGCTCTTGACCCGTTATGGCGCTTACATGGCCCGGGAGCAGAAATCCGTCGACATTTATAGTTCCGCCGCTCACCAGCGCCTCGAGGGCTTCGGGCATCGTCTTATGGCCCGATAGGACGGAGTAATTACCTAAACCCTCCTTCTTCGCCATCAGGATGGACTGCGCCACCGTCGGGGCCGTAGTCTCAAAACCTATCCCCAAAAATATTATACCCTTATTTGGATATTTTCTCGCCAGGTCGAGAGCGTCGAGGCTCGAATAGACCATTCTTATATCGGCGCCTGAGGCCTTCTCCTTCTCGAGGCTCGAAGAAGATCCCGGGACCTTCAGCATATCGCCGAACGTCGCTATTATCACGTTCTTCAAATTGGCGATGACTATCGCCTTGTCTATGAACTCGTTCGGCGTAACGCATACGGGGCATCCGGGGCCCGAAATAAGCCGGATATTAGATGGTAATATATCGCGCAGTCCGAAACGAAATATACTCATCGTATGCGTGCCGCACACTTCCATGATATTGTAAACGCGGTCAGGATCAACAGCACGGCGGATCTCCCGGGCCACCTTATCTATCAATCCCCTATCCCTGAACTCATCGACATACTTCATTATAATTTCTTTTAGCCCAAAGGCTTTTGTTCACAGCCTAATTTTTTTTGCCTCGGCCTCAGGCGAACCTTGCGGGGTATCGCCTTCAGCGGACATAAATTGGATTAGGCATACCAATTTATTCGGAAAAATTTTGATGGCCGTCCAACCTGGCAGCAAGAAGAACTCTTGCCCAGTTTGTCCGGCCTTTCTGTATTGCCATAATGTATCAAAATTTTTAACGCCGCTTCAGGCGGTACCCCGCAAGGTTCGCCTGCGCGCAACGCTCTCTTTGAAAAATATTAACACTTTGATAGTGCTAGCGATGTTGTAAACAGCCGTTAGAACTTATTTTCTCTCTTACAATGTCGGTTACCTTTGGTGTCCCAGCCTGATGCTGATGTCAAAAATTCTGACACCCTGGGGCGATTTAGAAAAAAATTCAGACGACCAGTGATGCTATATTACTTCATAGGCTGAATTTTTTGTCAGAATTTTTACATAGTAGATTGGCATGCCTAATGCCAATCTACGTCAGCGGAAGGCGGACACCAAAGGTAACCGCCTATCGCTTAAAAAAATTTCAGGCCGCGAACAATGCCCCTCGCACTGGCAAAGAACAATAATGAAAAAACTATATTCCCTTAAGCGCTTTGAGGGTTTTTTGCGCCTCTTTTTCTTTGACCCTCTCTATGACAAATCCTGCATGCAAAAGCACGTACTCGCCGAGCTTGGGATTTTTTATGAGCGAGAAGTTCGCCTTCCGCTTCAATCCGGACGACTCAACGAACCCTTCGTCGCCGTTAATCTCGACTATCCTCATCGGTACGGCTAAACACATGCTGCCCTCGCGTTCGCTATGGCGATCTGCCCCAGCGGTATACCCGAATCGCTGGTCTGAACCCTTAAATGTGTATAGACTTTAAATCCGTTGTCCTTCAATAATCTGACCGACCTTTCCTTCAGGAATTTATTCTGAAATACCCCCCCGCTTAAGGCCACTCTCCTTGCTTTGTGTCTCCCGGCCGCCTTCAGTATTATAAACGCTATCATATTGTGAAATTTCGCCGATATCCTGGATATGGGAACTTTCTTATCCACGTCTTTCAGAACGCCCCTTATGGCCCCGGACATATCTATCGAGATCAGGCCGTCGGTCTTTCTCAGTTCAAAATCGTAATGCCCGTTCTCGTTCTCGTCGGCAATATCCTCAAGTTCTATCGGCAGCTCCGCTTCGAATTTCGCCTTCCTTTTATTCAGGATCATGCTGCCCGCCGCGTCGAAGAGCCTGCCCATGCTCGAAGTAAGCGGCGAATTTAATTTTTTATCGATCATCTCTTTCAGTATCGTCCAGCTATTTTTATCAATACTCTTCACGAAGTCCATTTTTAATTTCAAAAAGTTCGGGCCAAAGATCGCATACAAATAACTCGCGGCCATTCGCCAAGGCTCTCTGATGCACGCCTCACCTCCGGGCATCGGGATATAATCAAGATGCGCGGCCCTTTTCATATTTCTGATATTCCCGACGAAAAACTCCCCGCCCCAGATATTACCGTCCGGGCCGTACCCCGTTCCGTCGAACGCCGCGCCGAGCACTTCACCGTTTATGTCATTATCGGTAATGGCGCTGGCTATGTGAGCTTCGTGGTGTTGCACTCTGTATAGCTGAGGGCTGACAGCTGAAAGCTGACAGCTTTCAGCAAATTGAGTTGAAAAATACCCGGGATGCATGTCGCAGACGATCACCTGCGGATCTATCTTAAATTTCTTTTTCGCCGCCTCGATCGCCTTCTCGTACTTCGTAAAATTATCGAGATCCGATAGATCGCCAAATCCGTCAAATAGATAGGCGTCTCTGCCCTTGGCAAGCGCGAAGGCTCCCTTAAGATCGGCTCCGCAAGCCAAAATAGGCTTTTTCACCCCAAACGGCAGCGTCAGCTTCTTCATGGCCATGTCAATATTATAGCAAATTTTCCGCCGCTTGCCTCCCTTTAATTTTTAAATCACCTCGGACGGCGGAACTTTTGGTGGCCACGCTTGCGCTGACGTCTTCCTGCCACCACTTCAGGTCTTTGTTCGCGGCCTGAAATTTCCCTCGCTCACCGGTAAGAAATTCCGCATCTTGTTCGCTCGGGGATTTTTCCAAGCTAGTATATGCGAAATTTTTTGCCGTGTGCTGCGGTTTACGTCTCGCTCATTTGCAGGAATTCCTTCCCCCCGCTGCTTTGTTTTGCTAAAAGCAAACCAAAGCAAAACAGCGGGGGTCAGTCAGTTCCTGCATTCGCTCGACGTAACTCCTTGCACACCAATTAGTCATAGACATGATACCAAAAAATTTCTAATGGCCACTCACAAAGCCCTGCAGTGTTGGCAGGCGGGCCTTGCGGAGTACCGCCTGAAGCGGCGTTAACAATAAGTGCCAGGCGCCTGACCCCTTTTAGCTTTTACGGTAGGCGGTTACCTTTGGTGTCCCAGCCTGACGCTGATGTCAAAAATTCTGACCCTGCGAAATTCATAGAATTTCGCAGGACCGGTCCTGGGCAATCTTTCAGATTGACCAGGGCACATTATGGCGATTTAGGAAAAAATTCAGACGACCAGTGATGCTATACTACTTCATAGGGCTGAATTTTTTGTCAGAATTTTTACATAGTAAATTTACATTAGGCATCATTGCTGTCCAAATTAGCCCGTTTGTCATTCCCGCGAAAGCGGGAATCCAGACGAGAATTGTGTATGGATGCCCGCTTCCGCGGGCATGACATGATTTGGTATCTCAAAAT
>JAUYPN010000015.1 GCA_030695725.1 Candidatus Omnitrophota bacterium | reverse complement strand
CGGCAAGCTCAAAGAGATAGTTTATGTGGTCAGTCCCATGTATAGCGATAAACAGATCGGGGGGATACTCTATTTTGATCTTGACTTCTACAAGCTGACATTCTTAGAAAAGTACATTACTCCCGTAAAGGCCGGGATGGTTCTCATATTGGGATTCTTCCTCGCGTTGATGGCCGCGCTTATCGGCATGACCCTCGGCAAAACCAGAGTCAGAAGACCGTTCAACAGGGACCTCCTATATGGCGTAGTCTCCGTATTGATCGCGGCGATTACTCTCAGTATCTATTCCATGGGCGAGATAAACCCTATCGAATCCGGATTCAGTTTCTTCTTTTTGGCGGCGGCGTTGGCGGGGCTTCTGATCGCGGGACTCTTAAAGCGGGGCTTGACCGGAAAATATCTCACTGCCGGAGAGGTCCTGCAGAATGTACTTTTCACGGGGCTCTTGGCCGCGTCATCGGGCACTCTGGATATATTCCGGGTGCCTTCCAGCTGGCCACAGGTGTTGGTATTAAATAATTTCGTAGCGGCGCTAACGTTCATCATATACCAAATATCAAATGCCTGCTCCATGGCCAAATCAAATAGACACCTGAAGCCCATCTCCGGAATATTGGTGGTCGGCATACCATACCTCTTTAACTGGCTGCTCCTAGTCGGGAACGCTAATATCCTGCAGTCCACATTAAACAATATAACGGTCCAGGCTTTGTCGGCCTGGCCGGTTTTCAGCGAAACGCTCGGCCGGCTCATAGTGGTATTCTTATTCAATGAAGCCATGATAAACGGAATAAGTTTCGCGACGAGCGGAAAGCTCGTCAGAACGCCAAAGGCGCATATCTTCGCGTTATTTGTCTCTCTAGGCGCTGTGGCAGCTCCTCTCATCGCCGATATCGGCTCGTCGCGAGCTGTCGCCTCGCTTCCCGCAATACTCGGAGCCGTCATATCCATAATCACCACCATGCTCTCTTATGCGGGCCTGTGGGGACAGGTATATCTGATCACCGGAATGATCCTCGACGGAGTGAAACGCATAGCGCCGGGAGATGAGAACATCTCTAAAAGCGTTCTGACAGGAATGAAAAAAGGTATGGCTTACGTCGCCATATTACTGGGCCTCTTATATGCGGCCGTCGCACTTGTAAATTATCCGCTGACGAAGGGCATTATGTGCGCCTTCCCGATAGTGACCGGAATATTGGCGGGCGCTCTTCTTTTCCCGCTAGCTAAGACCACCATAGAGACTTTCGACGGAACCCTTCCCTTCTTCGAGAGGGCGCGCTTCAGTTATAAGGACGGCGCTTTATACGCCAGAGGCGCTATATTCGGATTCGGGTTCGCTTACGGCATCGTTCAAAAGATCTATCTCCAGGGTATGCCACAACGCATAGTTTTTGGTTTACTCTTAGGATTGGCCGCGGGGTTAGGCGTAAGCTTATTGAGGGATATCCTGTACGCAATAAAAGGACAAGGGCGCATCCAGTCATGGAGATTATACATAGTCGATTCTCTGCTCGGCGCTTTTATAGGCAGCGCTCTGGCATTTTACCTCGACGCTTCGCAGATCCCTGTGGTAATAGAGAAGCTTAAACAATATACGAGCATCGGCTTTTCTCCGAGGGAATACATCACATATCCTTTGTTAAACAAGTGGGGCCGCATCGATCTAGGGACATATGCCGGCGGATCAAAATTATTATTTACCGAATCTCTGGCCGGCGTGATCAACTGGTCAATAGCCGCGTGGCTATTCGCCGTCAACAAAGTCTTCATGGAAGCTTATTTCCAAAAGGACACAGGACCTATTAAATTTTTCTTCTCAAAAGCGGGTTTGGTAGAGCTCGTGAACCACATGCTCTACGTGTTAAGATGGGGATTGTGGATGTCCCCCATAATATTCACATTCTTGCGGATGATGCCGGAGCCAACATGGTATAACCAGGACGGTGGTATACGCACCATTATCGCCATCTTCAATAATATAACGATGTCTCCGGATGCATTCAGAGAATGGAGTTTGAAATTATTCACATATATCCTTGCGTTCGACATGCTGCGTATACTTATATGGATGGATCATATGGGCTTGCGCGTCGCGACGTTGGTCAACTTAAGCTTCATAGGCATGGATAGGCTCGACGAGAAAGTAGCCAGATTTATAGGGTCGGCCGCCGCACAGAGATATATCCCCGATGCCGTTAAAAGGTTCACCACATGGGCGCCTCTATTGATCCCATTCTATCTGCCGCGCGGCGCCGCGTGGGATTACGCGTGGAATACTTCGCAGGCGATGCAGAACGCCTCCGAGACAGGTGGACTGTTAGTCACATTGAGGAACTTACCTTTATCGCAGACACTGATCCTCATATTTATATCGATGATACTATTTACACTGGCCTCTTTCCTCATCCGTTCATTAGCGCGCTCTCTTGAAAAGAGGCGCGAAAATAAACATTCACTCGGCAACAGAGAATATACCGCGGTCGTAAAGGATAACGGTGAAGCATACAGCGAACTGGTGCACAAGGAATGTGATATCAGCCGGCGTTCATACGATATAATAGACCCTGCGGGGAGGATCCTGTATGTTTTGGATCCATCCGAAGGCAGCGAGAGCAAGAAGCGTTTCTGGCCCGTAGTGGGAAATTTCCCGAAGGACAACTTCCCCGCTTCTCATATCGAAAAGACCGAAAGCTCCATCAGGGTGATCAACGAAAATAACGGGATCAGGACGACCGTAAATATAAGATTGCCGGACGAAGACGCCGCCGCCGAGCTCTGGGAAGTCACGGTCGAGAATATGACGGACAGGGCGCGCAACCTAAAGCTCGTTCCCTATCTTGAATGGGTGATAAACGGCGGCCTCCATGACAGGTTCCATACCCAGTACGCGAGATTGTATCCCGAGATGGAATATTTAAGCGACGCCAATGCCATACTATCATGGCAAAAGACGACAAAATCCATGGGGATACTCGCCGCGGACTTGGCACCCGAAGGTTTTCTCATCTCGCGCGTGGACTTCATAGGGCGCGCCATGAGCATATGGAGCCCGCGCATATTCGATACCCTTAAATTCTTAGAGGCAAGAGATTCCGCCGCCTGTCCAACGTTCGATCCGATCGGCAGTTTAATATTGAATATTCCCGTGGAACCCAAAGCCTCAAAAACTGTCAACCTCATGATCGGTTATGCCAAGGATAGAAAGACCGCCATTGAGCTGGTAAACGGTTATCTGAAGCCTCGCGCCGTTAAAAAGGCCGCCGACACAAATAAGAGATCTCCTTTGATAGGGCATGGCGAGATATTGCCGGGAACTCCCCAGCCTTACTCCACATACAGAGATGACGGCAATTCTCTCGTCATTCATACGCCATTCACCCCGCGTCCGTATGATCACGCGGTTTCCAATTCGATACATTCCGTCATGGTCACCAACCGCGGGCTCCATACGTCCTGCAACGGTAATTCACAGCAGAACCGCCTCACTCCGGACTGGCCGGACACCGTTACAAAAGAGATCCCGACGGAAGCCATCTATCTTTACGACACCTACAGCAAGGAGTGGTACTCTCCGACATATCATCCGCTGAACGACAGGGCCGCCAAACACGAGTCCGAGTTCGGGGTGGACGGGACGGCCGTGTTCCGCATGACAAAAGGAAGCGTCTCCACCGAGCTTACCGTATTTGTGCCGAAGGATGACCCGACCGGCGTATATCTTCTGACCGTAAAAAATAATTCAGACCAGCCCAAAAAGATGCGGATATCGCCGTACTTCCAGATGGTGCTCGGATTCCAGCCCGAAAAGTCCGGAAATCTGGTGACCCGTTATGATAAGAAGACGAGGGCGTTATTCTTCATGAATCCGCGCAATATATTCCGGGCGGGATGGGCTTTCACCTCCATGTCCATACCGGCCGAAAAATTTGAGACGAGACGCGGCCGGTTCTTCGGCGACAAGTGCGCCCTGAAACATCCCTTTATGGTGGAGAACGGAAAACCCGATAAGACACAATTCACCGATTACAGGCAGATAGCGGCATTCCTGGGGACACTCGATATCCCGGCCCGAGGAGAAGCCGCGGTTGCCATAGTCCTGGGACAGGCTGATACGCGCAAGGAGGCCGTACAGCTCGTAGAAAAATATAAGGATGCCGCCGCTGTACGCAAAAACCTTGAGGAGACTAAACGATGGTGGCTCAACCTCATGAGCACCACATCAATTAAAAGCAATCGTCCCGAATTCGACCAGCTCGGCAACTGGCTGAAATATCAGGCGCTGGCGGAGCGCATATGGGCCAGGAAAGGATTCTACCAGACGAGCGGGGCGTACGGATTCCGCGATCAGCTCCAGGATACGATAAATCTCATCTGGATAGATCCGGCGCTCGCCCGCAGGCAGATAATACTGCACGCGTCACAGCAGTTCATCGAGGGCGACGTATTCCACTGGTTCTTTACATTGACCGACGGCAGGACGGCCTTCTCATGTCGTTCGCACGCCTCCGATAATCCTCTCTGGATAGCGTGGGCTGCGGGTGAGTATATAAGGACTACCGGGGACGATTCGATACTAGACGAAATGACTTCGTATGTTAAGAGCGAATTCCCGTTCGCTCCCCTGCCTAAGAACAAAACGGGTTGGGGCCACATATATCAGAGATCCACCCGCGCCGATACGATATACAAACACTGCATGAGGTCGATAGACTTAGTCATGAAGAAACGCTCTGGAAGCCACGGGCTTCCATTGATGGGCGTGGGCGACTGGAACGACGGACTGGACGAGATCGGCAGCGAAGGCAAGGGCGAGAGCGTCTGGCTCGGCTTCTTCCTCTACTATATAATGAAGGACATGATCGACATCATAGAGAAGAAGGAAGGCGTAAAAAAGAGAGAGTACTACTCAAAGAAGATGGCGCTACTTAAAGAAGCGATTGAGAAAACATGGAGAGAGGACCGATACTTAAGGGCCTTCCATGATGACGGCACGGAGATAGGATTGAAGGGCTCAGGGGTATGGGAGATAGACGCTCTGACGGCTGCGTGGGCGGTCATGGCCGATATTAATTTTGAGCGGGGCCTTACGGTATTCAATACCGCCATAAAAGTGCTTGAGAAAGATAACACCATATTGCTCGGATGGCCGGCATTGCGCGAAGATACAAAACCGTATCTCGGTAGAAGCAGCAAATATCCCGAAGGTGTGCGCGAAAACGGCATGTACTGCCATGGCGTACAGTGGTTAGTAAGGGCGGCCAGGATCTTAGCCGAAAAATTTGAGCAAAAGGGCGACGCCGGAAAAGCGGACGAATACCGCCGGACGGCCTACAGGCTATGGCTCAAGATATCGGCTATCCCGCACGTGAAAGGCCCTGAGATCGAGATATACGGCGGCCAGCCCAACAAGCAGGCGGCGGATATGTTGACCGCGTTCGACCCGGGAAGGATGATATGGCACGGATACACGGGCGCCGCGGGATGGATGCTGCGCCAGGCTTTCGAGAGCGTCGTGGGCGCAAGCCTTACAAATAATGAAATGATACTGCCAAAAGACCTTGATAAGCCAAGAGGCGAATTAAAGATCACGGCTGTCACCAGAGATTTAAAGACGTTGAAAGGTTAAAAAAGCGCTTTATGGCTACTCTACTTGAAAAATGGGTCGAAGAACAAGCCAAACTTACAAAGCCCGATAAGATATACTGGTGCAACGGCTCCGAAGACGAGGCCCGTAAACTGATAGAGATCGGTATGCGCGAAGAACGCATTAACGGCCAGCCTGTTTTTCAGGAGCTGAACCAGAAGCTCTGGCCCAATGCCTATATCCACAGAAGTCACCCCACAGATGTCGCCCGCACCGAGCACCTCACCTACGTATGCTACCCGGACAGGCTTACCGCAGGGCCGAATAACAACTGGATGGCGCCCGAAGAGGCAAAGCTTTTGATGCGTAAACTATCCGACGGCTGCATGACGGGCAAGACGATGTACGTCCTGCCCTATATGATGGGCCACCCTGACTCGCCGTACGCGAAAGCCTGTATACAGCTGACCGACATATCCTACGTCGCCGTCAGCATGCGGATAATGACAAGGATGAGCAAGGCCGTCATAGATAAAATAGGAAAGAGCGACGATTTCGTAAGGGGGCTGCATTCCGTAGGCGACTTCGATCCGGAAAAACGCTTCATAATGCATTTTCCTCTCGAACATTTAGTATGGAGCATCGGATCCGGTTACGGCGGCAACGCTCTTTTGGGCAAGAAATGCATATCTTTGCGCATGGCTTCGTGGCTCGGACTCCAGGAAGGCTGGCTCGCCGAACATATGGTGATACTCGGTATCCAAAGCCCCGATGGCGCCATCACGTATGTCACCGCGGCGATGCCGTCGGCTTGCGGAAAGACGAACCTCGCGATGATGGAGTCAGCCCTGCCCGGCTATAAGATCTGGACGCTCGGCGATGACATAGCGTGGCTCAATGTGGGCTCCGACGGGCGGCTCTGGGCGATAAATCCCGAAGCGGGATTTTTCGGCGTCGCGCCCGGAACTTCGATGAAGACAAACCCCAATATGATGAGGACATTGAAGAAAGACGGATTCTATCCCACCATATTCACGAACACCGCATTGAATAAAGATACCGACGAGCCATGGTGGGAGGGTATGGACGGAGAGCGTCCGAAAAATCTCATGGACTGGCAGGGCAAGCCCTGGGATTCTGCTTCGGGCGCGAAAGCGGCACACCCCAACTCCAGGTTCACAGTATCTATGTACAATGCGCCTACGATTTCCAAAGAAGCCGATAATCCAAAAGGCGTGCCGATCTCCGCGATGATATTCGGCGGAAAGAGGACCAAACTGATACCCCTGGTATTCGAAAGCTTCGATTGGCCCAACGGCGTATTCGCCGCCGCAAGAATGGGCTCGGAGACGACTGCTGCAGCCGCCCATCAGGTCGGCGTATTGAGACGCGACCCCATGGCGATGCTGCCCTTCTGCGGATACAGCATGGGTGATTACTTCGCTCACTGGCTGAATATAGGTAAGCGCATGACAAAACCGCCCAAGATATTCTCCGTAAATTGGTTCAGACAGGATGACGGCGGATCTTTTATGTGGCCGGGGTTCGGGGATAATATACGCGTTCTCGAATGGATAATCAAAAGAGCGGCCGGCAGCGCCAAGGGACGCCGCACGCCTATAGGCGTGGTCCCGGATTCGGGAGAACTCAATTTAACCGGTTTAAATATCAGCAGAGAAAATATGGAAAAACTTTTTGAGATCGATCCAAAAGACTGGAAGAGCGAGCTTGAGGACGTGAAGATATTCTTAAGACAATTTGCGGATAAGATGCCTGAGGAGATGTGGCGGCAATATAAGGATCTGGAAAAACAATTATCCTTCGACAAAGGCTCAGGATAATTTACAATGAGTCTATCGAAATGTAAATTTTATCTTGATTTTTCCGCGGCGTTAACATATAATCCTTTGAATAATAGAAAAAGGGGGGTTTGAGATGAAGAGACTGGGTTTCGTAGTTCTGGCGTTGATAATATTATCGACATTCACAATATCTGGCTGCAGTTCCGCCCAGAAGAAGCTTTCCGCGGACGTAAAAGGCATAAGTACCAAGGTAGATACTCTTGAGACGAGAGTCGAAGGCGTGGAGACCAAACAGTCCGAGGTTGAGCGCCTTGCTATGGAGCAGGCTCAGAGAATGGAAGAGCTTAAGTCCGAAAGAGCGGCGCGGTCTACTTCGGGAAGAGCGAACTTCGGGATCAAAGATAAGAGAAGCCGAAGGGATAAGGAGCTCACAAAAGATATCCAGACATACCTGAAGAACGCCGGATTCTATAAAGGCGAAGTGGACGGCATAAAGGGACGAAAGACGAGGTCCGCGATAAAGAAATTCCAGAGCGCTAACGGCCTTGCGGCCGATGGTGTAGTCGGAAAGAGAACCTGGGAGGCCTTGCAGAGGTACGCTTCGGGCAGTGAGGCATCCGCAGCCGGCGGCGGCGTCGAAGAGGAGGCATCCGCTAAGTAGATTTTAGAACATAATTTCGAACTTAAAAGGGCTGACCTCTGGTGACACGAGTTAGCCCTTTTTAGTTTACCAAAAGGAGACAGATATGAACGAAATATTGGAAATTTTAGAAAAAGACGCGAGGACGACTCCGGAAGAGATGGCCAGGATGACCGGCATGACAGCCCAGGCCGTAAAAAAGGCCGTTAAAAAGTTCGAAAAGGACGGCGTCATACTGAAATATAAGACGGTGATAAACAAAGAGCTCGTCAAGGACGAAGGATCCGATGTGCGCGCTCTTATAGAGGTGAAGATAACTCCGAAGAAGGACGTTGGCTTCAACTATCTGGCCGAGCGCATCTATCAATTCCCCGAGGTGAGCGCCTGTTATCTGATGAGCGGCACATATGACCTTCTGGTGGTCGTTGAAGGCAAGAATATACATACCGTTTCAAATTTCGTATCATCCAAGCTGGCTCCCATGGAGAACGTTCGCGGGACCGTCACGCACTTCATCCTGAAGAAATATAAAGAGGACGGGGACATCTTAAGGCAGGCAAAGAGAGATAAGAGAGAGGCAATTTCATTATAAATGAAAACATCTAAATTAGTAGAAAATATTCCTCCATCCGGAATAAGGGCATTCTTCGATCTTGTCCTCGGCATGAAGGATGTCATATCGCTCGGCATTGGGGAACCCGATTTTGTCACGCCGTGGAATGTCCGCGAGGCCGCCATATTCTCTCTTGAGGAGGGCTACACTTCGTATACGTCCAACAAGGGAATGATTGAGCTGAGAAAGGATATATCCGGTTTTCTTTTGAACAGGCACAACCTTGAATACTGCCCTGAAGACGAGATTCTGATAACCGTGGGTGTAAGCGAAGCTTTCGATCTGGCTGTGCGCGCAATAATAAATAAAGGCGACAAGATACTCGTTCCGGAGCCTTACTATGTGTCATACGGCCCTCTCGTAACGTTGGCCGGCGGCATTCCGGTATTCATCAAGACAAGCCCCGATAACGGCTTTAAGCTGACGCCCAAAGACATACTGAAGTATTGCGGCGGCAAGACTAGGGCCATAATACTGAACTACCCCAATAATCCCACCGGTGTTTCATATACTAAGAATGAATTGAGATCGATAGCTAAAGTCGTATCGAAGAAGAACCTTATAATGATCAGCGACGAGATATACGGCGACCTCACTTACGATTTCGACCATACGGCCTTCCCTACATTAACCGGGATGAAGGATAGGACTATCTACCTGAACGGGTTCTCAAAGTCGTACGCTATGACCGGCTTTCGGATCGGTTACGCCTGCGGCCCTAAGGACGTCATAGCCATGATGACCAAAATCCACCAGTATACCATGCTGTGCGCTCCGATAATGTCGCAGATGGCCGCGCGCGAGGCTTTAAAAGGGGGAGAAAAGTCCACGCGACAGATGAAGCGCGAATACAAAAGACGGCGCGAGTATGTAGTGTCGGGGCTGAACGAGATCGGCTTACCCTGCCACAAGCCTGAAGGGGCCTTTTACGCCTTCCCTTCCATAAAAAGATCCGGACTCTCCTCGATGGAATTCGCAAAGAGGCTCTTAGAGAAAGAGCGCGTCGCTTTGGTCCCGGGAACCGCATTCGGGCCCTCGTGCGAAGGGTACGTACGCATATCCTACGCTTCAAACATAGACAATATCAAAGAAGCCCTCATCAGGATAAAGAGATTCCTGTGTTCTCAAAGCTCATAGGCGCCGTACTGATAATCATAGGAATAGCAGGCCTTATATTACCCATAGTCCCCGGCATCCTACTCATAATGGCGGGCATTCTTTTACTCACCAAAAACAGGCCGGTCGTGGACTGGGCCTGGGTCAAAGAAGAGCTGAAGAAGCGGGAAAAGATCTGCTCTGGCGGCGGCAACGAGAGAGACGCGGCAATAACCAAAAGCCTGGACGAGTCTTTATTGAAGGCAAAAGCGCTTTCAAAGCCCGATCATATCCACACGGTAAAAAAGATAGCCGCCATCGGGGAAGATTTTATAGAGCTCGAAGGCGGCGCGAGATTTTCGGCGGGCAAAATAGCCGGATACATAAAAGGCGCCGGCCACATAGTAATATTTCTGGCGACGATAGGCGAAAGGATCGAGAACGCGGCCGGCGAGCTCACAAAAGGCAAAGAGCCTCTCGAAGGGTATCTGCTCGACAGGCTCGGTTCATTCGCGGTCGAGAGCCTGGCGGAATCGGTCGAGAAGAAGATCCGGAAAGATTATTCGATACTTAAGAAGAGCGTTTCGAGGCGGTACAGCCCCGGCTACTGCGACTGGCCGATAGAGGAGCAGCGTATCCTCGCCGGAGTCCTCGACTTTTCCAAAATAGGCGTCACGCTTAATGAAAACTGCATGATGAGCCCAAAAAAATCGATCTCCGCCATAGTCGCGATAGCGGACGAGGGAGTATTCACCGAATCGGGTTCAACTTGCGGGGTCTGCGAAAAAAAAGATTGTTCCTACCGGCGGGTTAACTAAGCTGCTGTTTCTTTCTTCAGCAGATTCGCCCAGAACTTATCCACCTCGGCCTGTATGTCATCGACGATAGATTTATTTTCAGGCTTTGCGAGATGCCTGAAACGGCCCTGCGTATTCAACCACTCAGTCACAGCCTTCTTCTCTTTAGGTTTATAAGTTATCTTGTAAGTCCCGTTAACGACTTCGTACAGAGGCCAGGCGCATGTATCCACGGCTAAACGGCCAAATTCACAGGTAAGTTCCGGCTTATAACTCCATCCAAGCCTGCATGGCTGTAATACATTTATAAATTTGGGGCCTTCTATAGACAGGGCCTTCTCAACTTTCGAGGTCAGGTCGCGCCAGACGCCCACAACAGATTGCGCCACGTAAGGTATTCCGTGGGCGACCATTATCTCGGTGAGATTTTTTCTATACTGAGCCTTACCTTGCTTTACTTTTCCTGCGGGAGCGGTAGTTGTATCGGCGCCCTTCGGTGTGGCTCCGGATCGCTGATTTCCAGTGTTCATGTAGGCTTCGTTGTTGTAGCAGACATATAGTATATTATGCCCTCTCTCCATGGCGCCCGAGAGGGACTGCAAGCCTATATCGTAGGTGCCGCCGTCACCGCCGAACGCTATAAAATTAAGTTTCTTATCATACTTGCCCTGCCTCACCCATGACTTATAAAGGGCTTCGACGCCGCTGATCGTAGCCGCGGCATTTTCAAAAGCGCTGTGCAGGAACGGCACATTCCATGCGGTGTAAGGAAATATCGTGGATACTACCTCGAGACACCCTGTGGCGCTCACAACCACGGTATTCGGGCCGGCCGCCATAAGAACCTGCCGCGCCACTATCGCGGCTCCGCATCCCGCGCACGCGCGGTGCCCGCCCGTGAATAATTCCTTCTGTTTCGACAATTCCTTGATATTAGCCATTATTCTCTCACGCCTAAGTAAGTTACCTTGGCCCTGTTCTTACCATCGATCATTTCGCCGAGATCTTTGTATACGGATCCTATATCATCCAGCCCTATCTCCCTGCCGCCAAGGCCGAATATATAATCCGGTATCTCCTTCTTTATATTGGCATCAATCCTTCGACCTTGCTCAGGATTGATACCGAGCGGGGCCGAGGTATCAAATAACGCGGCCTTTATCTCGAGAGCAAGAGGCCCTTCGTTGCCGCTTATCGTGTCCGACCTGTCCATCACCGCGACAGCTTTGATATTCTTTAAAGCGTCCGCTATCTCGCTCTTCGGGAACGGCCTGAAGACCCTCGGCTTCAGCACTCCTGCTTTTACACCTTTTGCTCTTAAGCCGTCCGCGACGACCTTGGCCGTTCCGGCGGTAGATCCCATCACTACTATAGCGCAGTCGGCGTCATCCAGTTTGTACGATTCGAATAATCCGTAATACCTTCCGAACTTCTCTTTGAACTTCTTCGCGACATCAAGTATTACGGCCTTCGAGTCTATCATCGCCTGGGCGAGCTGCCTTCTATGCTCAAAATAGTAGTCCTGGAGATCGAGCGCCCCCAGAGTAATCGGTTTTTCCATGTTTAACAGGTATTGGCCCAATTTCTTCCGGCCCACAAAATCCTTAACGTCCTTATCGTCGAATATTTCCACCCTCTCCATGCCATGGCTTATTATGAATCCGTCGGTGGTGACCATCGCGGGCAGCGCCGCCGTTTCGGCTATCTTCATAGCCTGGATCATATTATCATAGGCTTCCTGGGCGTTCTCGGAGAAGATCTGTATCCAGCCCGCGTCTCTGACCATCATCGTGTCGGAATGGTCGCAATGTATATTTATGGGAGATGACAGGGCCCTGTTTACATCAGCGAGTACTATTGGAAGCCTTAGTCCTGAGGCTATATAGAGCATCTCGGCCATAAGGGCCAGACCCTGGCTCGAGGTGCCGGTCATCGTCCTGCCGCCCGCTGCACTGGCACCTATACAGGCCGACATAGCCGAATGTTCGCTCTCTACCGGCACAAATTCCGTATCGACTAAGCCGTCGGCCACGTAACTAGCGAATATCTGCGCTATCTCAGTGGCCGGAGTGATGGGATAAGCGGCCACCACGTCAGGATTTATCTGACGCATGGCCTCCGCCATAGCTTCATTGCCGGTCCTTGCAACTATGTTTGACTTCGACATACCTTCTCGTTCTTCTTGGCTTCTTTTTCGGAGATCATCTTTATGGCTTTGCCTTTAACGGGGCATTCATGCGCGCAGATGCCGCAGCCCTTGCAGTAATCATAATTAAACGCGACAAACTTTCCGTCCCTGGTGATGACGGCCGAATCGGGACAGTAGATCCAGCAGGTCAGACAGTGTATGCATTTCTCAGGGATATGTACAGGCCTTTCGCTTCTCCAGTCGCCAGTCTTGAACTCCCTCGCGGTGCCGCCGCCTTCTATGACGTCACCCTCAGGCAGGCTCTTCCAGCCCTTTTTCTTTTCAATAGCCATAATATTAAGATCTCACTTCGTTATACGCGCGCTCTATCGCCTTCAGATTGCCCTCTATTACCTCGGGCTTTGATTTGAATTTCTTCTCAAGCTTATGCTTCGTATCCTCGAACATCTCCTTGAAGTCCAGGATACCCGTAGCTTTTATCAGCGCGCCGAGCATCGGCGTATTTGGTATCTCTTTACCTATACAGTCTATGGAAATTTTGGAGGCGTCCACCGTGAATACTTTGATGCCGCTCTTTATATTACAATCGCTTCTGACGTCTTTCGGCGCGCGTTCCGTATTCACGATCAAAACACCGCTTTCATTCATGCCTTCCGTAACGTTCACGGATTCTATCAATGTGGGATCCAGGACTACGACAATGTCGGGATTCGTCACGCCCGAATGAAGCAGTATAGGTTTTGAGGAGATGCGGTTAAAGGAAGCTACCGGGGCGCCCATTCTTTCGGGGCCATATTCGGGGAATGCCTGGATATACAAGCCCTTCGCAAGCGCCGCGTCACCAAGCAAAAGGGCAGCCGTCTTAGCTCCCTGGCCGCCCCTTCCATGCCAGCGAATCTCTACTAAATCCTTCATTTTTACTGTATATTCCTAAAAAACTTTCTGTGCTACGGTTTTTTCCTGCCCGGCAAGCGCCAGGTAGAGGGCCATGAACGAGGCCATCATAACGATGCCGAAATAACCGTTGAATAGACTATTTACCACTCCTATCACTATCTGCCCTGCCTTGAGAGGCAATGCCGCCGTAAGAAGTCCGGTTATGATACCGATCAACACTCCTATGCCTATCGCTATGAGCACCAGGAGAACGAGCAGAAGCAATATCTTCCAGAAGGATTTTTTGACCACCCTCATGCTTCTTTTCATCGCCTCTATGACTCCGGTCTCATCGGATACCATCGCGTAAGGAGACATCACGAGCAATATTACAAAATATATGCCCACCAAGCCTATCGCTATAGCCACTATGGACGCTATGACTGTAGCTATGGCATTGTTCAGAGGAGCCGTAGCGGCTACTATTAAAGCGGCTATCACGGCTATTATAAGAATGAGGAGGATTATGACGAGTCCCAGGCCCAGTAAGCGCAGATAGTATTTCAGGCCATAGGAAGCGAATTGCGACAGCTTCATCTCACCGATCTTAATGTAGTCCTTCACCACTGCCAAAGAGCCCCCCTGCATGAATATACTGACTAAAATGAAGAGTATACTGAACGCAAGAGTCGCAAAAGCGGCTTCCGGAGGGATCGCAGGAATCTGGCCTGCATCAGCTCCCGGAGCAGGTACTATACCTGCCGGCATAACGGTCATATTGACCATGTTCCATATAAGATTAAATATAAAAAGAACGAAAACAAGCACCAGATTCCTGCTCGCGACACCAAAACCCTTTTTTATCGCTTCCAACATGCCCATTTTTACCTCCTAGTTATATGCACGCCCGTCTTGCGTCGTACGTATTGCGTTATGCGTTCAATCCCCAGATTATAGCATGCGGTAAGAGCCTGTGTCAATATCATTTCAGCTCCCGCCTGCCTTCGAACGCCTTTAGTATAGTGGCCTGATCCGCATATTCGATATCGCCGCCCACGGGTATGCCATAGGCGACCCTGGTGAGCTTGGAACCTGAGGTTTTAAGCTGTTTCA
>JAUYPN010000011.1 GCA_030695725.1 Candidatus Omnitrophota bacterium | reverse complement strand
TGGCACAGCATTGACGTCTTCCTCGGGTAACCCTCAGAGTATCCGAATATCAGCCCGATGGCGCCGTCCGTGAATAATTTCCTGGGGTCGAGGGCCCCGGCGGCCTTGAGCCTGAAGAGTATCATCTCTTTGGTCTCTCTTTCATCCAAAGGGTTTATGATATATTTTAATCCTATCCTGTCGTAGAAATTCCTTATCTTTTTTATCCTGGGAAGCAGCTCCATCTGCGACACTATCACCAGCTGCAACAGCTTATACTCGTTCGTCTCGTAATTCAGAAAGATCCTTAGGATCTCAAGAAATGAGGCGGACAGCTTCTGGGCCTCGTCTATCACCAGCACCACTGTCTTATTCTCATCCACGCCTTTTTTAAAGAGATACCTCTCTATCTCTTCCCTGTAATCGAGCGTGGAGCGCGAGTTGGGTTTTATTTCAAACATCTTCGCGAGGCTCGACAGGAACTGGAACTCCGATTTATAGGACGGGTCCAGTATTATATGGAATATGTAGTCATGGTCATTCTCGAACGCCTGCACCAGCGCCCTCGACATCGTCGTTTTTCCTATCCCCACGTCTCCCAGTATGAGACCCAAGCCCCTCTTCAGGCGGATCATTATCTCCAATCTCTGCAGGGCGGCGTTATGGGATGACGAGCGGTAAAAAAAGGCGGGATCCGGGCCGGTGGCAAACGGCTCTTTCTTTAATCCCAACACTTCGTAATAACTCATGCGGCACTCTTCTCTTTCATCAGCTCAAGGATCTTCGCCAGGGAGATATTCTCTTTTTTGTAGGCTATTACCCTTTTCAGATCGTCCGCGGTCTGGCGATCAAAGTACCTGAAATTGGTCTCCGAGCTCCTGCCCACCTCTTTTATGAGCCCCATCTTAAGGTAGTATTTTATGGTGTAGACGGATACACCTGTCAGGCGCGACAGGTCTTTTATCAGGTATATATTATTGTATGTCATATTAATCCTTCGGTAAACTCAGGATTGACCCTGAGCACAGCCGAATTGGTCAACTCTCCAAGTAGAGAGTGAACACTAACTCTCCAACCAGAGAGTATATCATAACCTTCTGATTTGTCAATAGTTGTAACGGATTTGGATATTAAACCTATTTGTATAATAACGTAGCCCAAGCTTAAGCCTGGGCTACGTATGAGAGCAGATATATGGCGCATTTAAGAGCGCCCTACTCTTATTCCAGCAATGCTTTACTTATGAGGAGGGTGCTTTTGAGGACGCCTGTCTGGCCGTATTTTGAACTTACGCTGAAGCGTTTTATGTCTATCAGATTCTCTCTGGGGTTCTCTATGTCATACAAAAATTTAGATAATTGGGCCATGTTAGCCTCTATGGTGACATCTATCAACATCTCCTTGTGGGAGACCGCATCTCTTATATCTACGGGCTTTATGTTCACTATAACGCACGCGTCATTCTTCGATACGCTCTCTATAAAGGTAAGAATTTCCGCAGCCTCCTGGTCTTTGGTCTTTAAAGGGCTTCCCCGCTTGGACAATTTAGCGTATTCCGATTTTATCGTCTTTTGGTTTGCCGCTAACATGGAGTCCTTTTTCAGCGTATTGACCTTCGACCGAATCTGGCTGTTGAGATCTCTCCATTTCGCGGTTATCGGATCTATTATGAAGACATAAACGAGCGCTATCGACACTATCGACAGCGTGGCGAACGCCAGATACCTCTCTCTCTTATTGAAGTTATTGATGAACACGCTTAAACCCTCACGTCACTTCAACGCCGTCATCACGACATTGATCTCGAAATCGGTGATCTCCCTGTTTTCCAACATCCTCTTGTTCGCGTATTTTACCTTCACGCCCTCAAAATAAGGCGAATTCTCCAATATCGTGACATATCTCAGGACATCGCCGAGCGTCGGCGCGGTCCCCCTGACGGTAAGGGATCTTCCGCTTTCAAAATCGAGCGCAGCCAAAGACATGCCTGCGGGGGTTATCCCGCATGCTTCGGTGAAGACATCTACGGCCAGAGGCTTTCTCTCCATGATCTGTCTCGTCACGCTCACGCCCTTCATCATCTTCTTCGCCGCGGCGATATTCGGTTCCATCCTCTTTAATTCGGCGCTTATGGAATCAAGATATACATATTTATCGCGTATCTTCTTTATCAGCATCCCGGATACGAGCGTCGCCAGAAGGGCCGTCAGCAGCATAGTCGTAATAAGGGCGTTCTTCGTATTAGCGATCCGCGCTTCGAACGCGGTATCCTCCGGCAGAAGATCTATTTTGATGTTGTCGGACCTCAAGGCAAGCCCTATCAGCTCGGCAAAAGACGCATCCCCTGCGGGTGGCGCGATATTTTCATCGATCGGAATATTCTTCGCCTGATCTATCGTATCGACGGGCAGTTTCAAGGCCTCGGAAAAGACAGGAGAGCATCCGGCGGTCTCTTCTTTCGAGCCGGTCAATATTATGCGGCTCACGTCGAACGCCGACTCCTTCTTATAAGCGCTTATTGACATCTTTATCTGCCGGGTTATTTTTTCTATTCTTTCGGGATCATCGGCGCTGTAAGCGGCGCCTCTGGTGAATACGAGCTTGTCCTCACTTATAATATCTATATCCATGCGGCCCGGATCCAGGTTGATCAGCATCACATTACCTTTCTCTTCGGGATCCCGGGAGAGAGCGTACCAGCAATATAACGCCTCGGAACTTAAGGAGAGCGATTTGAACCCGCTCACCGAGGCCTTCTTTAAAATGTCCAAAAAATTACTTACTACGGAAGCCTGCGCTACGACGAGCAGTACGCTTGAATATCCGTCTTCCGACTTCTCTATCACCCTGTACCCGTATATGACTTTTTCATCGGTGTAAGGGAGGTGTTTGATCGATTCTATCCCGATCATCTTCTCTATCTCCCTGTCATCGACGGAAGGTATCTTCAGGAATCTTGTGGTGACGAGATGCCTCGGAATATTCAGCAGGACCTTTTTCGGAACAAAACCCAAAGAGCCGAAGACCTTCTTTATGCCTTCGGCGGCCGCATCCGGGGACTGCCCGTATACAGGCTCGCTTATCAGGGCGGTTATACGCTTCCTACCCTTCGAGGCCTCCGCCGCAGCGGCCTTGATCAGGCCTTCGCCGATCTCCAGAGAAACTAATCTGCTGTCGAGCTCGAAGATGTTTTTTAGATTTTCTAGTATTCCCGATAATATTTTAATTTCTTGGCCTTTCCATCTACGACGCAGACTAAGCTCGCGCCGATCCTTGACTTATCGATCATGCCTTTCGACTCAATTCTAAAGTACTTTGACGCTGTTGTAAAGTTATTTTCTGACAGCACGGTTCTTTCGGGAGAATAAGCCGGAACGCCGATCTGGTCCGCTATTGTCCCTATGTTATTGAAACCGCCGTCATCTTTTGTCCCGATCGTATTATCTGCGCCATTTCTAGTCAACATTATGGTGCCGATAGACTGGTCGCTCAGCCCGTAGGAGCGCAGGACCCGCTCGGTCGCGGTATTTATATTTATTTTTCCATCGGTATAAACCGTTACGTAATCTTTTATCGACTCGAATATTTCAGGCGTCATATCCTTGACGAGCATGAGCTCCTCTATGCAGCTGAAATCAGCGTGTTTACATTTGTAGGGCGCCGCCAGCGACTCGTAGTCCCTGTCCTGGGCGCCTTCCACCATCAGTTGCGCCGGAGAGCGCCAATTTATGATCGACGCGGCGAGATTTTCCGGTTCTTTTCCCAGAAGAAGCTGGTAGATCACCTTATATTCCGCTTTGTTTATGTTTATCTTCCTCTCTTCATCCGTGAGTCCGTAACAATTACGCCCCTCCTCATTGTAACTTATCGTGAAGGAGCCCTCTCCCAGCCTTTCGATGAATACGTCCTCCGGTTTTTTGTCGGGAGGTAAAGTTATCCCGCATTCGCGGATAGTGTCATACGCATTTGTATCTTTTGACAGGAGTTCCATCGCTTTCACGGCACCGGCCTTCGCCAGATAAAGCCCTTTGACCCTGTCCAGATTATATTTGCTTAAGCGCGCCTCGATCGAGACGCGGAACCCTATGCCCATGGCTAAAATAGAAAGGATCGCGAGGATCCACAAAGACGTTATCAATATGGCGCCGCTTCTATTAGAGCTCATTTTTCCCCGCCCAGACAGCCCATGGGTATAAATATGGTCTTATTGTATTTGCCGGCGCTGACTTTTACGCCGCGCGGTATCCTGCCTTTATCCATGTCTTCGTCTTCCCATGTATCCTTCCACTCATACTCATAATCGGTCGGTGAGGCTCCCAGCCTGTAACAATACTCAAAACCGAAATCTTCATCGTCGATGTCGTTTAAGATCTCCGTGACCTTGGCATGGGTCTCACTGAGGCCTTCCGCCTTCGTCGCGACAGCTCTCTTCACCGCTTTCATTGACTTATCAAAAGAATATGCCACTCTCGCCAATTCCATGTGAGGCGGCGCGGAGCCTGTCGACACGTCAACCAGCGTCATAAAAGATATCTTCTGCTCCTCGCCCTCAAAATTCGCGTTTCCCTCGTCGGACGAACCAAAAGTCTTGGCGCGCGGCGCGGCGGTGTTATATGAAACGGAATTCTTCAGGTCTTTTGATATGGTATTGAAAAAATATCTGGTCGACTGGTTCGCCTGTATGATAGGGTTCGTCCCGCTCCATAGCCTGACGCCCGCGCGGAATACGGAATATACGCTCACCGCTATTATCGAAAATATCGTTACGGCTATTATGAGCTCTATAAAGGTAAAACCCTCCCCCCTCACCTTTTCCCTCTCCCCCAAAGGGGGAGAGGGTATTCTATTTTTTGTCATCTCTTATCATCCAGATATGTGGTTAAAAGATATTTGCTGACGTATGACTTCTTCTCTTCCCTGTCCCTGTGTCTTGACACTTCCAATGTCACGATATTAAGATCTAATTTTTGTCCGAGCACCGGGTCTTTAGGGGGCTCTTCCGTATTTATCAGCCACGAGTATCCGCTCTCCCGGGAAAATTGTTTTCCGTCCTTAAGATCTCTTTCGATCTTTCCCTTTTCCTCAAATTCGAACATCTTGCTTTCCAATAAGAGGCTTGATTCGAACAGGACCAAAGACCTTTGAATGGCATACCGCGTCGTGGAGTATACGCGCATCACGGATAAGAGGCCGCTTGTGATTATGACTATGCTCACTATCACTTCCAGCAGAAGGAACCCTTTTTTATTACTCAACTTTGACCTCTTTTACCTCAGCCGTATTACCAAACCCCTTGACCATGATTGAATAACCGCCTAATTTTGTCAATACATTGATCCTGGCCTCGTCGCAATGGCCGTCGGGATAAAATATAATGCCGCTCTTGCTGCCGCTTAAGTTTAAACCCTGCCCTAGGCCAAAAAGCTTGCCGAACCTGCCCGCCGTTTTCACGTACACAGAAGGTTTTGCCAAGGGAGATAACTGAAGAAGCTGATATCTGCCCTTCTTAAAGTCGAAAGCGATCTTGTAATTCTTCCTTTCGAGCACGGCCATCTCCTGGGCATAATTTACCAGCTTACAAATGTTGAAGGATGCGTTTCTGGCGGAGAGGTTCGATAAGGTTTTTTTGAATAAAGGCGTGGAGAGCCCCGCGATGACCAATACTAAGAGCGTTACTAACGTCAATTCTATTAATGTGAAACCGTTATTTTGTATTCTCTTCATCCCAATTGGCGACTCCGCCTTCCCCGCCCTCCGCGCCGGATCTTCCATAGGACATGAGATCGTAATCGCCGTGTGTGCCGGGGTACTTGTACACATACGGATTGCCCCAAGGGTCCACAGGCTTTCTTTTTAAATAGGGGCCTTTCCAATTGGGCGCGTTGGACGGTTTCACCGTAAGGTCTTCCAACTTCTCCGGATAAGCACCATTATCGATCTCATAGAGATCCAGCGCCGACGACAGATTCGCCTCGATGTCGGCGCGCGCCGCGGCGATCTTCGCCTGCTCGGACCTGCCGGCAAGCCTGGGCGCCACCATGGCTACCAAGACGCCTATGATGATAACAACCAGCATGAGCTCAACCAGCGTAAAGCCTTTCTTATCTCTCTTGTGAGTAGACATCCTTTGTAACCTCCATGGTTATTTAATGCCCCTCTCAGAACCGAACGTGACCATTTCGGTCATTCGGCTCCCCGAGAACACATCCTAATACGAGGACAGCGTATAGGTTAAATGATATATCTTTG
>JAUYPN010000065.1 GCA_030695725.1 Candidatus Omnitrophota bacterium | reverse complement strand
GATAAAAGTACGCGGTCTGTCTTCATCTCATTGATTTGTCGCTATGTTGATCTGTGAAACGCCTTCGGTCCTGCACGCATCCCATATCTGGACTATGCGGCCCAGCGGAGCGCGGTTATCGGCCTTTATCAAAAGGCCCATATTCTCTTTTGCCAGCACCTTCAAACGCCCGGTAAGCTCTTCGATAGTGACAAGCCTGTCCTCCAGATATATTTCATCGTCCTTGGTTACGGTGATGGTGACATTATCCAACTGCATGATCTCGCTTGTTACAGCTTTCGGCAGGCTCACCTTTATGCCGGGCTGGAATATAAAGCTCGACGTAAAAAGAAAGAACACGAAGAGAAGAAAGAATACGTTTACCATCGGCGTGAGATCGATCAGGCCCTTCTCTATCACGAGCCGCCTCTTAAACTTCATAAGTGTCCCTTCTTGACGATAAGAGATTGACCAGGTCCGTAGCGCTCCTCTCCATATCATAAGCGAGGCTGTCCACCTGATTCACAAGGTAGTTGTACGCAACATAGGTGGGTATTGCTACGAGCAATCCGGCGAGCGTGGCAAGAAGCGACTCCCATATACCTCCTGCCAGGTCTCCGGGATTCACCGGCGTCATCGTGGCCGCCTTATTCTGTATCACCTGGAACGCTTTTATCATGCCGCTTACCGTCCCGAGCAATCCGAGAAGAGGCGCGATATGCGCTATAGTAGCCAGTATAGGCAGATGCTTCTCCATGCGCGGTATTTCGAGCTGGGCGGCCTCGTCTATAGCTTCCTTTATTTCAGGTTTCGACCTGTCGTGCTTCAGTATGCCGGCCTTAATGATATGGGCGATCGGCCCGGGCGTCTTATTGCACATCTCTATGGACTCGATCACCTTATTGTGCTTAAGGGAGTTTATGATATCGTCCATGAACTTCTGCGAATCGATCCTCGCCCTGTTCAGGTTATAGATCCTCTCCATTATTATGCCCAGCGATATGACCGAAAGTATCATTATCAGATACATGACCGGGCCGCCCTTTTGTATCAAATCCCACATGACTACCTCCTCTTTAGTTCTTCCGCTCTTTTGTACAACCTTGCCGCGTCATCGGGCATCTTCCATTTTTCAAAATTTTGGGCGGCGTTTGACAGTATGGCGGTGGATTGGTCTAACGCGTCGCGTATGAATCCGGAATCCGGATAATCTTTCAGGAACGCATCGAAATTATCCACGGCATCCATATCTTTATCCATCCTGTAATAACACCATCCCATCTGGTATCGCGCGCTCTCCGCCATCGATTTGTCGGAAGAGCTCTTCGCTATCTCCCTGAAGAGCTCCAGCGCGTCCTCATACTTACCCATATTATACAGAGAATTGGCAAGGTAAAATTTGGCTTCCTCATCCGAAAGCTTCCTGAACTCCTGGCTTGCGCGCAAGTAATCTTCTTTGCCGAAATGCGCCAGGGCAAGCCCAAACGTCATCTTTTCTTTTAAGGAAGATCCCGGGAAGTGCGTGATGGCGCTCTGGAACGAAATGATGGCCCGGTCGAATTTCTTTTCTGCCAGGAATATCTTCCCGACGCTGAATTGGGCGTAATCGGCCCATGGACTCTCTGCGTAAGACTTTAATACCGTATCATATCTCTCCATGGCCTTATCAAGATCCCCTATATCAAGATATATATCGCCCGCTTTACACAGCGCGCCCGAGATCAGCTTTTCGTTCTTTAGATTCTCTATCGCAGTTTCGAACTGGCTTAATGCTTCTTTGAATCTACCCTCTTTAATATAAGACCACCCCAGCTCGTAATGTAATTTTCCCGTTTTGACCGGCGAAGCGAACTTATCTATACCCGCCAGACACACGCTCTCAGCCTCCTTATACCTCTTCCGGCCGTTCAATATCTTCGCTTTTACGTAATAGGCCTCGATCGAGGCGTCGCTCTTCGGAAATTTCACCGCGATATCATCGCACACCCTTAGAGCGTCCTCCGTCCTGCCGGCCTTCCCGTAACTACGGGCCATGCCGAGAAGCGAATTGCTTATCAAAAAAACGTTTCTCGCGCTCTTCGCGCATTCCGCGAACCTTTTGGCGCTCTCATCATAATCGCCGGTCATGAAATAGCCCTCTGCCGTCCTGTATAGAGCGAACCCATACCATTTGGCCCCCGGCGATATCGATATTGCCCTGTTGAAATAATTTATCGAATCGTTGTACTCGCCCCGCTTGAATCCGACGTCTCCCATGAGATAATAGCTTTCGGCCGTCTTCTCCGATAGAGGGTACTTCTCGATGAAGCTCTTGAGGGATCTGTCGGCGTCCTGGTATCTGCCTAAAAGATATTCGCATTCGCCTATTCTGAAGAGCGACTCCATTCCTATCTTTTCAAAATTGTATTTTGATACGACTTCTCCGAAAGCGATGATCGCGTCCTCCAGGAACCCGAGTTTGTAATAGGCCCATGCCTTTGAATATAAGGCATATCCGTGATATTTTGACGCCGGATGTTCATCCATGATCTTCTGATACGATCCCAGGGCCTTCTCGTAATCCTGCGTCTTAAAATATATGTCGCCCGTCCAGTACAGGGCGCTGTCTTCGAATCCGTTCGCGTTCGGCGCGCTCAGCACTATGTCGAATTCGTAATATGAACCTTTCAGGTCGTTCTGGTAATAGAGAGAGCGTCCGAGAAGAAGATGGGCCTCATAAAGATGCTCCGTCGCGGGGCAGCTATGCAGAAAATCTTCCAGATTCTCCTGGGCGAGTGAGTAAAAACCGTCGCTGAAAGCTTTTTTCGCGAACACGAATTCCGCCTTCTCACTCTCTTGAGCCAAACAGGCGGAAGAAAACAATATAGCATACAGTGCTAAGACAAGACTGGTTCTCGTCATTGCGAGGAACGAACGAAGTGAGTGACGAAGCAATCCCGCTTTTAAAGAGATTGCTTCGTCGCCGCTTCGCGGCTCCTCGCAATGACGAATATGCTTAAAGCTCATACCAATACCTGCTTTAAATACTGCCCGGTATATGATCTCTTATTTTTCACGATCTCTTCCGGGGCGCCTTCGGCCACGACCTCGCCGCCGTCATCCCCGCCGTCGGGCCCGAGATCTATTATATAGTCGGCGGTCTTCACCACATCAAGATTATGCTCTATGACGAGCACGGTATTGCCCTGATCCACGAGCGCATGAAGGACCTCTAGCAGTTTGTCTATATCCGCAAAATGGAGTCCCGTGGTGGGTTCGTCCAATATATAAAATGTCCTGCCGGTGGATGTCTTAGAAAGCTCCGTCGCCAGTTTTATCCTCTGCGCCTCGCCGCCCGAAAGGGTCGTGGCGGATTGGCCCAATTTTATATACCCCAGGCCCACGTCATTGAGCGTCTTTAACTTATTTCTGACGGACGGTATATTCTCGAACAGAACTAGCGCGTCCTCTACGGACAAGTCCAGCGCATCGGCTATCGATCTACCCTTATATTTCACGTCGAGCGTCTGTTCATTGAACCTCCTGCCCTTACAGACCTCGCACTGCACGTATATGTCAGGCAAAAAATGCATCTCTATTCTTTTTATGCCGTCGCCCGTACAGGCCTCGCACCGGCCGCCCTTGACATTAAAACTGAACCTCCCCGGCTTATAGCCGCGGACTTTCGCATCAGGGAGTCTCGCGAACATATCCCTGATAGGCGCGAACGCTCCCGTATACGTAGCGGGATTCGAGCGCGGGGTCCTGCCTATAGGCGACTGGTCTATCACTATCACTTTATCGATGAACTCCGCGCCCTCTATCCTGTCGTGGGACCCCGGCTTCTCTTTGGACCTGTAAAGCTTCTTTGCCAGCGTTTTGAACAATATCTCGTCCACCAGGGTGCTCTTGCCCGAACCGGACACTCCCGTAACACATACAAAAAGCCCGAGAGGTATTTCGACATTTATACTTTTTAGATTATGTTCCCGGGCACCCAATATTTTAAGTTTCCTCTGTTTGGCATAGGGCTTTCTCTTTTTGGGAATCTTTATCTTGAGTTCTCCCCTCAGATATTTTCCTGTGAGCGACTCTTTGGAATCGAGCACATCTTTAAGCGTCCCGCTCACCAGGACTTTACCCCCGTGCTCTCCGGCGCCCGGCCCCAGATCTACGATGTGGTCAGCCTTCCTTATGGTGGCCTCGTCGTGCTCCACCACTATCAGCGTATTGCCCAGGTCCTTCAAAGTTATCAGCGTGTCGAGGAGCTTCGAATTGTCTTTCTGGTGCAGCCCTATACTGGGCTCGTCCAGAATATAGACGACTCCGACGAGGCCTGAGCCTATCTGTGTAGCCAGCCTTATGCGCTGGGCCTCCCCTCCGGAGAGGGTGTAGCTGCGTCTGTCGAGCGTGAGATAGCCGAGGCCTACGTTTATCATGAATTGCAGGCGCGCGTTGATCTCTTTCAGGACCTGACGGGCAATCGCATTCTCTGTTACGGTAAGTTTAAGTCCGGCTAAAAATTCTTTCATGGCCTTTATCGAAAGGCTCGAAACCTCGGCGATGCTCCTGCCGCCTATGGCGACCGAAAGGCTCTCTTTTTTTAGCCTCATGCCGCCGCATCCCGGGCAGGGCTGTACGGACATGTACTTATTGATCTCGGTCTTTATGAATTCACTCTCGGTTTCGCGGAACCGTCTCTCTAAGTTCGGCACAACCCCTTCAAATAATCCGTCCGTATCTCCGAAGAGAACTATTTTTTTTATCTCTTTAGGGAGGTCCCTGAAAGGCGTCTCAGCGTCAAATCCGCAATTATGCGCGAGCGAACGCAGGCGTCTTCTGTAGTAAAGATATAACCCCTTCCCTCCGCGCCTCCACGCGTCCACGGCGCTTATGACGGGTTTGGACTTATCCGATATTACGAGCTCGGGATCTATCTCCATCTTGTTTCCGAGCCCATCGCATACGGGGCACGCCCCGTACGGTGAATTGAATGAAAATATCCTGGGAGCTATCTCGCCCAGGCTGATCCCGCAACCTATGCATGCATATCGTTCGCTGTAAAGGGTGTCTTTCCCTGCGCTGACTATGACGAGGCCGGAGCCTATTTCGAGCGCGGTCTCTATGGAATCCGTGAGGCGCTTGCGGATATCTTTACCTAATACCAGCCTGTCGACTACGATCTCGATGGTGTGGGCTTTATTCTTATCGAGCGGGACCCCTCTTTCGATCTCCACGACATTGCCGTCGACCCTCACCCTTACAAATCCGTCTTTTTTTGCTTTCCGGAAAAGTTCCCTGTGTTCGCCTTTTCTGCCAGTGACGAGCGGGGCCAATATCAGGATCTTCGACCCTTCCGGAAGGTGAAGTACATTGGTGACTATCTCCTGCGATGTCTGGCGCGTTATGGGTTTTTCACACTTCGGGCAATGCGGCCTTCCGACGGAGGCGAAGAGGAGCCTCAAATAGTCGTAGATCTCGGTCTGAGTGCCCACCGTGGAGCGCGGGTTGGATCCCGCGGACCTCTGCTCTATGCTTATGGCGGGCGACAGGCCCTCTATATATTCAACGTCGGGTTTTTGGAGCTGTTCCAGGAATTGACGGGCATAGCTGGAGAGGCTTTCGACATAACGGCGCTGTCCCTCGGCATATATGGTATCGAATGCTAAAGAAGATTTTCCGGAACCGGAAAGGCCAGTTATCACTGTGAGTTTATCGCGGGGGATCTCGAGGTCGATATTTTTAAGATTGTGCTCTCTTGCTCCCTTTATCGTTATGAAGTTTCTTATCATATGTATTAGGAAAATCGGGGACAGACGCCGCCAAAATGGTATCTGTCCCCATTTTTGTTATTATCTCTTTTTCTTCTTCTTACCGCCTCTTAACATCTTAGCGCATGATACATCGCCTGCCTTATCGATGAAATAGAGACAGCCCTTCTCTTTCTTTACGCCGGGTTTAGCGATAACCTTACCGCCGCCGCCCTTAGACTTGCCTCTCGCCATCTTCGTCTCGACGACATTGCCCTTCTTATCGACGTAATAGAGATATCCTTTTTTCCTCTTTATCCCTACCTTCGCAACCTTCTTGTGTGCCATTAAATTCACCTCCTTTCGCATTTATTTATATCAAAATATTGTTACTGTCATTCCCGCCCCGTGTCATTCCCGCCCCCGCTTTCGCGGGGGTAAACTCCAGCGGGAATCCATACGAGAGTTATGTATGGATGCCTGCTTTCGCAGGCATGACATAATTTCCATAAGTTTCAATTCTATGTTCCCATCCTGACGCTCTTTATCACGCCCTCAAGCGTAGCTATGGCCGAAAATACGGCGAGCTGACTCGTCTTCGGGTTGACTTTCGACGGGAGATTCTCCGTCTTCGTCGTAATATTACCCGACTCTCCCTTTATCTCGACCTCATGGACGTTCTTCGTATAGTCGGGCGACGTAACTATCCTGACGCGCGTATTGGCCGCGCCCAGCCCCGCAAGGCTCAAGATAGCCGCCACGTTCACATTCTGCGGAAATCCTTTAACCGCGTCAAGGGCAGTCCCCTCGAATATAATGGTCTCTCCCTTTATCGAAGACAGGTCTATATTGTTTTTCGTTATGTATGGGGCTCCTGTCAATCCTTTGGGGGGTTTCCGCGTGGTGAGAATTACCGAATCTATTCTTCCTATCGAAGCCGATTTTAAGCCATCGATGCCGCACAATGCCCCGCTGGGCAGATAGACCCTGATCCGGGCACCTTTAGCATTCTCCAGCAGGCCTTCATTGCCCAACAGCCCGCCTATACTCATTATCAGGACGTCTTTCTTGCTATCAATCGCTTTTTTCAAAATATACGCTGAAACCTTAGCCCCCGCCGCCTCGACTATGAGATCAGATCTTTTTACCAGATCATCGAGCCCCAGTATGGGTGTATTGCCTTTGAGGGACTTCTGCAGCAGCTCGGCCTTCTCTTCAAGAAGATCGCATATCCCTGCAAGATCGATAGAGTCTTTCAGCCTCGTTTGGCAGGCACGGGCCATCTCAGATCCTATAGTCCCGCATCCAATTATTCCTACTCTTAATTTGCCCATTTAAGCTTTCAGCTGTCAGCCTTCAGCTGTCAGCCGCTGAAGGCTGACGACTGATAGCTGATAGCTCTCTAATATCCCGATATGGCAGCGCTCTTTTTTTCACCCGTAACGCGCAGCATCTTCTCCAGCGTCTTAAGCGCCCTTTCTCTTACGTCAGGCGCAACCTTCACTTCATAAACCATCTTCTCCAGGCTGTGCGCCACCCATCCGAGCGTTATCAGCTTCATATTAGCGCATACCAGATTCTGCGTGGGCAGGTAGAACTTCTTATCCGGATTCTCTTTCTGCAGCTTGTACAACATGCCCGATTCCGTGCCGATTATGAACTCCTTCGCGTTAGACTGCTTTACATATGTGAACATCCCCCCTGTTGAACATATGTGGTCCGCAAGCGCCAAGACTTCCGGATTGCACTCGGGATGGGCTATAAATTCCGCCGAAGGATGAAGCTTTTTGGTATTGATCACATCCTCTTCCTGCACCCTGATGTGCGTCGGGCAGAAACCCTCCCATAATATTATCTCTTTATTCTTAACCTGGCTCTGGACGTATCTGCCGAGGTTCTTGTCCGGGACAAATATTATCTTCTTCTCTTTCAGCGATCTTACCACCTCGACGGCATTACTCGAAGTGCACGCTATATCGCTTTCGGCCTTAACTTCGGCGCTCGTATTCACGTAACAGACTATCGCAGCGTCCGGATACTGTTTCTTGGCGGCTCGCAGCTTCTGGGGCGTCACCATATCGGCTAACGGGCACCCGGCCTCCACCACCGGCAGCAGGACAGTCTTCCCGGGGTTCAGTATGGAAGCGCTCTCCGCCATGAAATGCACGCCGCAGAAGACTATCACATCGGCGTCCGTCCTTACCGCGGCCCGGGCAAGAGCAAGAGAATCGCCGCTTATATCGGCGATCTCCTGGACTTCATCGCGTTGGTAGTTATGAGTGATAATGACCGCGTTTTGTTTCTTCTTTAATCTGGCGATCTTCTTCTTCAATGTCTCGTTATATTTTATATCGTCCCTGTCCTGCGGATGTGTAGTCATCTACCTCACCGTAATTGTTGTGTTGTCAATAAGCCGCGTCTTCCCGAAAAATACGGCGACCGACAGCGCGATCTCACCGGTTATCATCTTTACATCTTTCAGTTCCCTGGCATCCACTAATTTTACATATTCTATCCTGGCCGACTGCTTGGACCTTATCATCTCCTCCACGGCCTTCATGACCTTCCCGGCGTCCCGCTCGCCGTTTTTAATGAGCGTCTCAGCATTTTTAAGAGATTGGTGAAGGACGGCTGCGTCCTTTCTCTCGGCGTCGTTCAGATACATATTCCTTGAACTCATGGCAAGGCCGTCCTTCTCCCTGACCACGGGCATCATCTTTACCTCTATACCCATGTTGAGATCAGAGGCCATCTTCTTTACTGTCAGGGCCTGCTGCATATCCTTCTGCCCGAAATAGGCGACATCCGGCTTCACTATATTGAATAATTTTATCACCACCGTGGTGACCCCCCTGAAATGCCCCGTACGGGATTCGCCGCAAAGGTTGTCTGTCAACTTCTCCACGGTAACGTAAGTGGCGTAGCCTTCCGGATACATATCTTTTAATGACGGGTAGAATACGACATCCACGCCCGCGGTACGCGCCATCTCTTCATCGTGTTTCAGGTCTCTCGGATACTTCTCGAGATCTTCGTGAGGGGCGAACTGGAGGGGATTGATGAATATGCTCATAACTACTACATCGGTATGTTTCTTAGCCGCCTTGACGAGGCTCAAATGACCCTCATGAAGATAGCCCATTGTGGGGACGAGGCCGATGGACTTGCCCTCTTTCTTCATCATCTTTACGAATGTCGACATCCTCGAGATATTTTCGATCGTCTTCACGCTCTTCCCAGCTCTCTTAATCCTCTCAGCACAAATTCTCTTTCCTGAATACGCGGATGCGGAATGATCAGGTCTTTATTTTTGACCTTCTCATCTCCGTAATACAAAATGTCGAGGTCAATCGTCCTCGCGGCGTTCCTAACAGCCCTTTTTCGTCCCAACTCCTCTTCGACCCTGTTTAATTCCTTAAGAAGCGATATCGGCTTAAGGCTCGTCTCTATCTCGATGACGCCGTTCAAGTACTTTCCCTGCGGAATATCGCTGGCGGGGAGAGTTTCGTATATCGAGGAGACCCGCGTTACGCTGACTCCCCGCACCTTTTTAAGCTCCTCGATCGAGCTGTCGATGTACTTCTGCCTGTCGCCGAGGTTGGAACCCACACCGATGTAACAAGTCACCATCTAAGCCAATCTTTTCCTGATCCGTTCGATCGCTTCTTTGATCCTCTTCTTATCTACCGTGACCGCCATGCGTATATATCCTTCGCCTTGCTCCCCGAATCCGTTACCCGGGGTAGTTACTATGTCGCACTTTTCGAGAAGCGTTTTCGCGAACGTCGCGGATGTATAGCGCGGCGGCACCTTTATCCATACATAAAAAGTGGCCTTTGGTTTTTCTACATGCAATCCTAAAGAATTAAGTCCGTCGACAAGAATATCGCGCCTGGCCTGATATATCTTTATTACGGACCTGATGTGCCTGTCGTAATTTTCCAGCGCTGTGACGCCCGCCCTTTGTATGGCCGAGAATATTCCAGAATCGATATTGCTCTTCACTTTTGCCAGACCCTCTATTATTGAGGCGTTGCCGCAGGCGAATCCTATCCTCCAGCCCGTCATATTGTATGTCTTTGAAAGCGAATGGAACTCCACCGCCGCATCGAAAGCGCCCTCCACCTCAAATATGCTCGGCGCCTTGTAGCCGTCGAATGTTATTTCCGAATACGCCGTATCGCTGCACACCAGCAGATTATGCTTCTTGGCGAAATCTACGACGTCTTTCAGGAATTTTTTATCACACACGGCGGAAGTAGGATTATTCGGATAGTTTATGAAGATCATCTTCGCCTTATGCAGAAGATGATGATTTATCGATCTTAAGTCTGGCAGGAAACTGTTCTTCTCAAGAAGCGGCATCCGGATGATCTCACCACCCGCAAATATCGTCCCCGATCGGTAAGGGGGGTAGCATGGGTCGGGCACCAGTACAGCGTCTCCGGGATTTATGAACGCGAGCGGTATATGCGCTATGCCCTCTTTCGAACCTATCAACGGGTATATCTCGGTGTCGGGATCGAAGTCGACGCCGAACCGCTTCTTGAGCCACTTCGCCGCGGCGGACCTAAACTCCGGTATTCCCTGATCGAGCGAATACCTATGCGTAGCCGGATTCTTCGCCGCCTTCGCCAGCGCATCGATAATGAACTTCGGCGTCGGCATATCAGGATCGCCTACGCCCAGATCGATAATGTCTCTCCCGTCTTCCAGCGCCTTCTTCTTCGCCCTGTCTATCTCGACGAAAAGATACGGCGGCAGTTTCTTCAACCTATCCGACTTCTCAAATTGCATCTTATACCTCTATTCTCTTACGTATAAAACTTTTCTGTATATACATTTAACTGATCGCGGGTCCTGCCATTGGATTTCCCAAATTTTGTGAATTTAGGGTTTACAATTGGTAGGCTATAGCATCGGGTATCTGTATGTCCCCCCGCTGCTTTGTTTTGCTAAAAGCAAATCAAAGCAAAACAGCGGGGGTCCACCCCCATCCCAAATTTAAAATTTGGGTCCCATCCAATGTCA
>JAUYPN010000058.1 GCA_030695725.1 Candidatus Omnitrophota bacterium | reverse complement strand
GGACCGAGGGCGCTGCTAAATCCTAGAGTACGTAGATCAATAAATGCGCGGACGAGAAAATCAACGTTGTTCAGGATGGCTTTACGGTCTTCCTGTTTTAATCCGGTATTCTCGGCGAATATGCGAAGCCCGCCTTTGGCGAGCATCTTTCTTTGTTTCAATAATCGTTCATCTCCATAAACGGCGTTGACAGCCAAAAAGTTATTCTCATCCTGACTCGCCAGTATGGTCTTGCCGCCCTTAAAAAAGACTTCTGCAATAAGGCTCTTCTTAACCATATCTGATGCTAGGTCGGTGGTTTGTCTGACTGCGCGCAACTCTTCTCTGGCTATCGGCATATCATTCTCTTCTGAAGCCCCTCCGGATAGCATCTTATGGTAGTCGACAACGCCTTTCGCGGTGATCGTATAATAAAGAGGCAGGTCTTTATTCTCGCCTAAACCGAGTAGGCGGCCAAATTTACCATCGATCTTGACAGCAAATAATGCCATACCTTTGCGATAATAGAAACCATCTCTATTATCGCCAATAACATATTTCCTGATAGTTTTAACATCGATTCCGCTTCCTCTCAATTCGGGAATATTTACGATCGTTTCCAGAAGCATTGTCATGTCCCACTCAGCTTTTCTTTCGGGATAGACTTCTATGCTGTGATTTCCGCGGGAATACTCTATATAATAGGCTCTGAGGCCGTGTTCATTGTCTCTTATTCTAACCAGTATTCTTATCGCATCATCTCCGGTATCCTTAACTTCATTAATAAAGAATCGCGTCCCCTCGACATTAAATATGTCTCTTCCTTTCGAGCGATAAAATTTTTTTAAATTATCAACCGTTATATCAAGTCCATTCTTACGTATATATGCTAAGGAAGCTGTAAACCACATCTCGAGATCACCGATATCTTTATGTTCTATACCAATGATGTCATCAGACATTAAAGGCGCGGCAAGCTTATCTGAATTTTTGGCTTGAAAATTAATCGTCTGGCTGAACGCGAGGTCTTGCGCTACGGTATTTACTACAAAGCAGAGTATGAGTAGGGTTGAAATTATTCGATTTGTCTTTTTCATATGTAATAAGGTCAGTACAAAGTTAGATATAGTTTAGCATAAGAATAGGGGGTGTCAACGGAATATTTTTAACTATTTTATATCTTAATTTTATGCGGATTCGATGCGGGGAAAGAGGGGTTTGGATTTGTTGACTTTAGTTCCTGGCTTAAGTTTGCCCCATGTTCCTATATCTTCGAACTTCATCTTCTCTACGGGTTCTGCCACGCCGAGCTGCTCCATAATGCTCTTCGTCGTGGCCGGCATGAAAGGATATATCGAGAGAGCCACGATCCTTAAACTTTCCAAAAGACTATAGAGCAACGAGCCGAGCTCATCGGTCTTCTTTTCTTTCGCAAGGACCCATGGCTTCGAATCCTCTATCAATTTATTAGCTATATTTATCACTTCCCATATCTTGACGAGCGCCCCGGAATAATCCAATTGCGGCAGCGTCTTATCTAATTCATCCGCCAGCCCAGCTGCTTTCTCTTTTAATTGATCTCGACCCTTGACCCTTGCCTGTCCCGCATCCGAACGAAGTGAGTGGTGCGGGGACCCTTGACCCTTAATTACAGGTACTATTCCCTCGAAATACTTCTCCACCATCGTCAGCGTCCGGTTCAGGAGGTTGCCGATATCGTTTGCCAGATCGCTGTTATATCTCTTTATAAGAGCTTCTTCGCTGAAAGCCCCGTCTAATCCGAACGGAACTTCCCTCAATAAGAAATACCGGTACGTATCGATGCCGTATTTGTCTATCACGGCGACGGGGTCGACGACATTGCCTTTGGACTTAGACATCTTTTCGCCTTTCACTATCCACCATCCGTGGGCAAATATGGTTTTGGGCGGAGCCATCCCCAACGCGTGGAGCATGATGGGCCAGTATACCGTGTGATGGCGCAGAATGTCTTTACCTATGATATGGAAGTCGGCGGGCCAGTATCTCTCGAGGCGCGCCGTATCGCCGGGGTATCCGATGCCCGAGATATAATTTATCAGGGCGTCGAACCAGACGTAGGTAACAAAATTTTTATCAAACGGCACCTCTATCCCCCAGGACATGCGAATCTTTGATCTCGATATGCACAGGTCCTGAAGCGGTTCTCTGAGGAATCCCAACACCTCATTGCGGCGAAAATCGGGTTTTATGAAGCTTGTGTTGGAATTTATATGGTCTATAAGCCACTCTTGGTATTCGGAGATCTTAAAAAAGTAATTTTCCTCATCCAGCTTTTCGAGATGCCTTTTACAGTCGGGACACAGGCCGTTTTCACTCTGAGCCTCCGACCAGAATGTCTCGCACGGCGTGCAGAACCAGCCTTTATATATCTTCTTGTATATCCTGCCGTCTTTATACAGCTTATTCAGAACCGCCTGAACCGCCTTTATATGATAATCATCGGTGGTCCTTATGAAGTAGTCGTACTGCATGCCGAGCTTCTGCCACAAATCTTTGAATACGGGCACTATCCCGTCCACAAATTTCTTCTCTTCTCCGGCCTTAAGCCCGCTCGCCAGCGACGCCTTCTCTATCTTCTCGCCGTGCTCATCGGTGCCCGTCATGAAGAATACGTCATAGCCTTTCATACGATAGAATCTCGAGACCGTATCGACCGCTATATTCGTATAAGAATGGCCTATGTGGGGTTTGGAGTTTACGTAGTAAAGAGGAGTTGTTATGTAGAATTTATTCATGATAGCTTTCAGCTGTCAGCTTTCAGCTGTCAGCTGCTGATGGCTGACGACTGATAGCTGATAGCTCACTTATACGGTACTTCAATAAGGCTTCCGTCCTCGAGCTCGGCTACCGCGCAGCGCTTGATCGCGTTGATGCTCACGACTTTTCCGGGGCCCTTTTCTGTCTTGATACTATCGCCTTCTTTGGGCGCGCCCTTCATCAGCTCTTTGTAGGTCTTGTGCTCGTAGCTTAAACAGCACATCAGTCTGCCGCAAAGCCCCGATATCTTCGTCGGATTTAAAGGCAGGTTCTGCTCCTTCGCCATCTTTATAGTGACCGGCTCAAAATCCTTCAGGAATGTGGCGCAGCAGAGCACCCTGCCGCACGGCCCGAAGCCTCCGAGTATCTTCGCTTCGTCTCGCACACCTATCTGTTTCAGCTCTATCCTGGTCTTAAAAGCTGCGGCCAGGTCCTTGACGAGATCCCTGAAATCTATCCTGCCCTCCGCCGTGAAGTAGAACATGATCTTGGAGCGGTCGAAAGTGAATTCGGCGTCTATAAGTTTCATCGAGAGGTGACGCTCGCGTATCTTTTTTGAGCATGTATCCATGACCTCCCTGATCTTCTTTTTGTTCTTGTCTATCTGGTGCATGTCCCAGGGGTTGGCCTTTCGAATCACCTTCTTCAGCGGTTCTGAAACGTCGGAATCGAGTATCACTTCGATCTCTGATATCGTCTGCCCGTAATCCTGCCCTCTGTCGGCTTCGACAACACAATAGTCTCCCGTCTTGAATTTCATACCGCCCGTAGAATAGTAGGAGATTTTGCCGGCGTCCCTCAATCTTACCTGGATCACTTCGTACATACGCTCACCTGTTTTATCTTCATTCCCAGAACGCTCATCGCCAGTTTCTGGTTGGCGTTCTGCTCGATTTGCGTCATGGCGGATATCACGCTCTTTATCATATCCTCTATATGGTCAAAGCCGAGCCTTCCGGATTCTTTAGAGATTATATCTTTCTTATCTATATTTATAAGCATATGATCTCCGGCGCCGGCTTTCATGTTCAGTATATCGCTGTACCAGGCCAACATCATATCTAAATATATTCTTACGTCCTCTTTAGGCAGATCATCAAAATCAAAATCGGCCTTGAAGGGCGATAATATTTTGTTGATAAGCAGCGACCTTTTTGTGAATATATCCTCCTCTTTAAATTTCAGCGCTTCTCCCAACCTGCCGCCCGAAAGATGTGACAGCGTATGGGCATCGCTTTTAGAGAGCGAGTGCTCCTTTATCAGTATATCCTCTACTTCCTGCAGCTTAAGAGGGAAGAACTTCACCACCTGACAGCGCGAGACTATAGTGTGAAAGAGCGCTTTGATATTCTCGGTCAGCAATATTATGACAGAATCGGCCGGCGGCTCCTCCAGGGTCTTTAATAGGGCGTTCGCCGCTTCATGCTTCATATGTTCGGCGCCTTCTATCATATAGACTTTTTTACGAGCTTCGAATGGCTTTAGATACACGTCCTTGATGAGAGCGCGCACGTCCTCTATCTTTATCCCTCGACCCCGCTCGGGATAAAGACCCTGAGCCTGCCGTCCTTCGACATTGCTCAGGACGGCCTTGAGCCTGCCGAAGGGCCGAAGGGTCTTTATCGAACCACCCTCTTCTTTAGGCTTTAGGGTAAAGATGTCTGGATGCGATAAAGAGTCTATCTTTTTGCATGAAGAGCACCGGTCGCACCCTTCGACCCTTCGACTTTGCTCAGGATCGATGGTGAGCTTAGCCGAACCATCGACAAGCTCAGGGTGCGACCCGGAGCCCGACACAGAGCTGGAGCAATTGAGAGCTTTCGCGAAGTTGACGGCGGCAAGATGCTTGCCCACTCCGACGGGGCCCGAGAATATGTAAGCATGCGATACCCGGCCGTTTCTCAGCGAAGCCTTCAGATAGCTTACAGCGCTATCTTGGCCTTTCAAATTTTCGAAGGACAATCTCCACCTCACGCCTTATCTTTGCCTGAACCTCCGGTATTCTGCCGGAGACCTCCACCCTTTTTATCCTGCCGGGATGCTGCCTTAAAAGCTTAAGATACCCGAGCCTCACCCTCTTATGATAAGAGAGGTCTTTCTTCTCCATCCTGTCGATACCTTTTTTACGCGCTCTCCTTAAACCTTCGAGTATATCTATATCCAAAAGTATCGTCAGATCCGGAACTATGCCGGTCGTCGCCACTCTATCGAGCGTTTTTATGGCCCCGATATCGACGCGGCCGCCGTATCCCTGATAACTGAGCGTGGCATCGCTGAACCTGTCGCTTATTACCACGGCGCTTTCATCAAGCGCCGGTCTTATTATCTCTTTCACGATCTCGGCGCGGCACGCTTCGAACAAAAAAAGTTCCGCCATGTCCGATATATTTATCTCCGGAGAATCTAAAAGCACCCTTCTCACCGCTTCGCCGAGCTTGGTCCCGCCCGGCTCGCGGGTATGTACGGCGCGGTATCCCGATTTCTTAAGATATTCGAAAAGAAGCTTTGAATGCGTGGACTTACCACAGCCTTCAACGCCTTCGAACGTTATGAACACACCTCTCTTCAAAGCTCTTTGCGCCATACGGTGCCTTCTTTGGTATCCTCGAGTATCACGCCCATGCCGGACAGCTTCTTTCTTATATCGTCGGATCTCTTATAATCTTTTTTGGCTCTTGCTTCATCTCTCTCTTTTATGAGAGTCTCCACTTTATCCGGCAGGTCCTTGTCTATCTGCTCGAGATTCAAACCAAAAATTTGCACAAGCTCAAGCAGCATTTTTTTTGATTCAAAGACAACATTAGGGTCGTCGATCTTCTTATTTGTAAAATTTACCAATTCAAATAGATTGGAAAGCGCCAATGGCATATTAAAATCGTCGTCCATCGCTTCCCCGAACCTCGCCCTAAATCCCTCCAGCTCTTTCACGGGACTGTGGACTGTGCCTGCCTGCCGGCAAGGCATGGACTGTGGACCGTGGACTTTTATGCTCCTGTCTATCTTATCGAGCATGATGACAAACCGCTCCTTTTGAGCCTTCATCTCCTGTATCCTCTCCTCGGTGTAATCTACGGGATGTCTGTAATGAGTATTCAGGAAGAGCAGCTTCAGATAATCGGCGTCTTTGTACTTCAGCATAAAATCTTTTATGGAGATGAAATTGCCTAGCGACTTGGCCATCTTCTCGTTATCGATGGTCAGGAGGCCGTTATGTATCCAGTACCTGGCAAAGGCCTTGCCGGCGCCCTCGGATTGGGCTATCTCGTTCTCGTGGTGCGGAAATATAAGATCAATTCCTCCGCCATGAATATCAAATTCATCGCCGAGCATGTCGGAGCTCATCGCGGAGCATTCTATGTGCCAGCCCGGTCTCCCCGCGCCCCACGGACTCTCCCATGAAGGTTCGCCCTCCTTGGCCTTCTTCCACAACGCGAAATCGAGCGGATCTTTCTTCTTTTCGCCCGGAGAGATCCTGGCGCCTATCTCCATCTTATCTATGTTCTGATTGGATAGCTTTCCGTAGCTCTTCGCCTTCTTTATATCAAAATATACATCCCCGTCGGATCCATAGGCGCAATCTTTTTCTATAAGGCCCTCGATGAACTTTATCATCTTTGGGATATATTCTGTGGCCTTCGGCTCCTTATCCGGCCGCCCTATACCAAGCAACGTCATATCCTCATGATACGCGTCCAGATATTTCTTCGCAACTTCTTTAACCTTTTCGGCAACTCCCAACTCACTACTCCCTGCTCCCAACTCTTTTCTAGCTTTATCTATAATCTTGTCGTCAACGTCCGTCACATTCCTTACAAATGTCACTTCGTACTTTCCGGAAAGGTAACGGCGGATCACGTCGAATATATATGCGCTTCTGGCATGGCCGATATGAGGTTCATCGTAGACGGTAGGGCCGCAGACGTACATTCCTATTTTTTTCTTATTTATCGGTACGAACTCTTCTTTGGTCCGTGTAAGCGAATTGTATATTTTCATCTTTCGAGCTGCTCAAGCCTCTTCTTAAGCTCATCTATCTCCTGTAAGAGCGGGTCCAGGACATGGACGTGATCCAGGCTGAGCTCCATCTTTTTGCCGTCCTGTTTTGTGATCCTGCCGGGTACACCGACTACGGTCGAGTTTTCCGGCACGTCCTTTATGACAACGGCGTTTGAGCCTATATAAGAGTTATCGCCTATTTTAATATTGCCCAGGACCTTGGCGCCCGCTCCTATAACCACGTTATTCCCGACCGTGGGATGGCGCTTCCCTTTTTCCTTGCCGGTTCCGCCGAGTGTCACGCCCTGGTAAAGGGTGACATTATCCCCTATTATTGTGGTCTCTCCTATCACTACTCCCATGCCGTGATCGATAAACAGGCCTTTACCGATAGTGGCGCCGGGATGTATTTCAATACCGGTAAAGAATTTGCCGACCTGCGATATCCACCTGGGCAGTAAAGGGATGCGCATCCTGTGCAGGACTTGGGCTATTCTATGGAATACGAGCGCATGTATACCGGAATACGTCAGAAGCACTTCTAAGGATCCTCCCGCGGCCGGATCGCGCTCAAATATCGCCCGTATCTCTTTTCTGAATAATATTGCCGCCATAATCCAGAACAGAGCCGCGAGCATTACGAGATTTAATATAACATGCATGCATGTATACATATGGTCACCTGTCAGGTTTTTAATTCCAGGGTCGCTACGGCATAAGCGGCTATAGCATCCCCTTTTCCTATCGAGCCCACGCCTTCATTCGTGGTCGCCTTTATGTTGATCTTTGATCTCTCCACACCCAGGATATTAGCTATGTTTTCGACCATCTTCTCCTTGAACGGATAGATCTTGGGCTCCTCGGCTATTATGGACGTATCGATATTCCCTATCACGAAATTTTTCTCCGCCAAAAGACGCGCGACCCTTTGCAGGATATCGCCGCTCGGCATATTCTTATAACCGGGGTCGGAGTCAGGAAAATGCTTACCTATATCACCCATAGCCAGAGCGCCCAGGATGGCGTCGGCTATGGCGTGCAGAACCACGTCTCCGTCGGTATGGCTGACCAGGCCCTTGATATAAGGTATCTCGACACCGCCCAAAAAGAGCTTCTTCTCCTCAACGAGCCTGTGTATATCGTAGCCTATCCCTACTCTCATCCCGCCCATTCCTTTCCCATAACTACAGTATTTGTGTTTTTATTCATATTGACTATATATTCACCACATCATTGCTGTCCAAATTAGCCCGTTTGTCATTCCCGCGAAAGCGGGAATCCAGACGAGAATTGTTTATGGATGCCCACTTCCGCGGGCATGACATGATTTGGTATCTCAAAATAATCTTCTCGACGAGTATACAACCTTAATTTGGACACGAGTGTCACCACATGAATTTTATATTCCGTATAAGAATGGGCGGGACTCATCATATCAGCACCTCTGCTATTTTTAAGTCCTCTTTGGTCGTTACCTTAATATTCCTGGACGAACCCTTGAGGATCTTGACCGGCTTACCCAAACGCTCCAAAAGGAAAGCGTCGTCCGTTACGCTTGAAATATTCTTTATCCGGCTCAAAGCTTTCTTTAAAATGCCGTATCTGAATGCCTGCGGCGTCTGCGCTCTCCACAGAGAACTTCTGTCTATGGTCCTCTTTACAAAAAAGCCTTTGCCGGCAAGCTTGACCGTATCTGTCATCGGTATGGCGGTAACGCATCCGCCGAATTTACCGGCTAAGATCACGGAGTTCATTATATCGGAATCTCCGGGGAACGGCCTTGCGCCGTCATGGATCAGCACTATATCACACAGAGGATCTACCAGATCGAAACAATTTTTCACGGATCCGGCCCTGCTGCTTCCGCCGGCAACCACCCCCGCCACTTTTTTTATTCCGTATTTACTTATTATGCCTTTAAGGCGCGCTATTGAGCTGGGATCGGCCGCTACATATATCTGATCGATGTGCTTCGATGAGTCGAGGGCTTTAAGCGCGTATGTTATGAGAGGTCTTCCCGCCAACAATACGAACGGTTTTTTATCCTGCGCTTCAAGCCTATGACCTGAACCGGCAGCCGGAACTATTGCGGCAACTTTATATCTCATGGTTCGGCTTCGTCCTTCGATAAACTCAGGACAGCCCTGAGCTTTTGTCGAAGGGCGCTCACCATGACCCTGAGCCCCTCGACATAGCTCGGGATGGTTCGAGGGATGGTGAGCTCGTCGAACCACAAGGCTGTTGTTTGATTGTATGCCACGTCGAAGGGTCATCTACCCTTCCAGCCGCCGCCTGCTTGAGACCTCGGAGCCTCCTCGAGCTTGGCGAATATCATCCTGCCGGCGGAAGTCTGCAGGACGCTCGTCACCGCCACTTTTATTACCTGGCCTATCATCTGGCGAGTGTTGTCCACGACCACCATAGTCCCGTCATCAAGATATCCCACGCCCTGATTATATTCCTTACCCTCTTTGGATATCCTGACCTCCATCATTTCGCCGGGCAGCACCACCGGCCGCAAAGCGTTGGCAAGCTCATTTATATTAAGGACCGTTACTCCCTGTAATTCCGCTATCTTATTCAGATTAAAATCGTTTGTGACTACCTTCCCTCCCACCAGCTGACCCAGTTTCACAAGCTTGGCGTCGACATCCTTTATCTCCGGGAAATCCTCTTCATTTATTCTGACATTAAGTTTCGAATCCTTTTGTATCCTGTTCAATATATCGAGCCCGCGTCTTCCGCGGTTGCGTTTCAACGAGTCCCCGGAATCGGCTATCTGCTGCAGCTCTCTTAAAACAAATCTCGGTATCACGACTCTTCCCTCTATGAACTTAGTCTGCAATATATCGGCTATCCTGCCGTCGATGATCACGCTGGTGTCGAGAAGAATGATGTCTTCACGCTCATCCTGCCTTACAAATTTGACATAGGGCACGATGAGATTGAACTCGTCTTTTCCGCGCATGGCTATTATCATGCCCAGATAACAGAACACCAATATCAGTATTATCTGCAGCGACGAAAATAGCTCTATGCTCATGGGTATAAGCTTTAATACGCTCGTCAATATCCACGCCATGAAGAAGCCGAATATAAGCCCGAAGACGGCCGCGGATAAGTTTCTTACGGAGCATCTTTTCATGACGCCTTCCAGAACGACTATAAGGGAGGATGCTATCAAACCCGAAACAGCTCCGCCGATCCTCCATGCCAGAGTAAAATTACCCAGTATGGCTCCGAGATAATATCCGACTATCGTGCTAAGTATGACGAAAAAAGCTCTGAGGTATATTATGGTCATATGTTCATTGGCCTCTCGGTTTGTTTAAAAGTTTCCATGGATTATTCTTTATGTCCTCGACGAATGCTTCGAGGTCCTGATGTATCTTATCTCTCGTCAGGAGCTTGCCTATCGTGCCCTCGCCATTCTTCAATCTGTCCACTATCACTTTGACGGAATCCGTCAATCCGCTTAAGTCCTCAAAGACTTTAGCCATAGAGACCGGATCCTTGCCTACCAGAAGATCCCCGTTCTTCAGGAACCTTTTTCCGGAAGTTCCGGGAGAGATCTCCATATACTTCTCACCCATAAAGCCGAGAGTGCTTATCGTAGCGACAGAATCTTCTTCTATCTTGACGCTCTCTTTCACCCAGGCGTAAAGCTGGGCCTTCGTCTTCTTCTCTTTCTCATCGTAGTACAATTTAAGACCGTCTATCTGACCCACTCCGACTCCGGAGACCCTCACCGGCGCGGAGGGGCCGATGCCGTCCACGAAATTGAAATCGACCTTTATGTGATAGCCCTTCTTCACAAGATTGATATCGCCTATCGAAAATACTATTATAAAAAGTATGGCAACTCCTATCATTATAAATACGCCTACCTTCAACTCAAAAATCTTCAGATCATCCATCCATCCCTCCGCATTGTATTTATACTAAATGCTCAAAATCTATGCCTTCAGTTATCGGCCCGGTACCGGCGCCGGTGATAAACTGCCTGACTATTGCGTCTTTCGTACCCTTTATCTCATCGGGTGTACCGTCCGCTATTATCCTGCCATTATATAGCATGGCAACCCTGTCGGCTATCTTATAAGCGCTGGTCATATCGTGCGTAACCGCTATCGACGTCACATTGAGTTTCGTATGCAATTTGATTATGAGGTCGTTTATGGAATCACCCATTATCGGGTCGACTCCCGTAGTGGGCTCATCGTAAAGCATTATCTCGGGTCTCACGATAATGGCGCGCGCCAGGCCCACACGCTTTTTCATGCCGCCCGAAAGCTCCGCCGGTTTTTTGTACTCTATATCCTTCAACCCCACGAGAGCGAGGCTCTCCTTAACCCTCTTGATTATCTCTGTTTTGGGCGTATTTGTATGTTCGATCAGCGCGAACCCCACATTTTCGAGAATATTCAGCGAATCGAAAAGGGCGGCTCCCTGAAAGAGCATTCCGAACTTCATCCTTACGGCGCTGATCTCCTTCTCGTCCATACGCGTTATATCTTTGCCGTCTATGAGCACATGGCCTGAATCCGGCTTTAACAACCCTATGATATGCTTTAAAAGGACGCTTTTGCCGCAGCCGGAGCGTCCTATGATAACTGTAGATTCGCCCGTCTTTATGTTCAGGTTCAGGTTATCGAGCACCTTATGCCCGTCGAAAGATTTCGAAACGTTTATTATCTCGATCATATATCCCTACGTTAAAAAATAGAACAATGCCGTGAAGAAACAGTCGGACGCTATTATTAATATAAAGCTCGTTACAACGCTCGATGTAGTGGCCCTGCCGACACCCTCCGCCCCTCCCTCAGTCCTCATGCCTTCATAACACGCTATGATGCATATTATGACGGCGAAGAATATGCTCTTTATCAGGCCTGTATATACATCTTTATACTTCAACGCCTTCCATGTCATCTTCATATACATTGCGTGCGTTATATTGAGCTTGTGAACACCTATCAGATATCCTCCCAGCCCCCCTATCACGTCGGCGTAGAGGGTCAAAAGCGGTATCATTATCACAAGGGCCAAAAATCTCGGCACAATCAGATATTTTATCGGATTAGTGGCGAGAGTTTCCAGGGCGTCTATCTGTTCCGTGACTTTCATCGTTCCGACTTCCGCGGTTATGGAAGCGCCTATGCGGCCCGCGACTATGAGCGCCGTCAGGACGGGCCCGAGCTCGCGCACCATCGAAAGCGCCACCAATGACGCGATGTAGATCTCCGCGGAGATCTTCTGCATCTGGTACGCGCTTTGAAGCGCCAGCACCATTCCGGTGAAGAGGCTTATCAGGGAGACTATCGGAAGTGAGTCAACCCCGATCCTCGACATCTGTTCGACTATCTGCTTTCTTCTTAACGGCGGTATGGGTATCCAGAATAAGGTTTCGCCCAAAAGAATGGAGGCTCCCCCTCCGTACCTGACAAATTCTACGAACCTTTTTCCTATCAACTCGGCTAAGTTCCTTAACATATACGCCTTTTCCCGATTATCCTTCGACAAAAGCTCAGGATAATGTCCCTAAGTCCGCAAAGGACATTAAAACTTGTCCTTATGCTCCAGCCCGAAAAAGCTGCTGTCGGGCGCGAACTTCACCTTGATGCTGTCATTCGGGTGCAGGTTATATCCGAACTCAAGCTGATCGCGCTCCCTGAGGCTCTCGTCCACGCTGTTATCATTTACGTACTTTTTAAATCCGATATTAAAACCGCCCGCAACATTTTTGGTCATCCTGAATTCGCGCACATCCTGCCACTTGGCGGTCTCCCACGCGTCCCAGGCCATCGTATTTTCGCCGTTCAGCACCTTTATGTTCTCGAAAACGCTATCTTTTCCCATGCGCCTTAAGTCCATCTCGCCGCCCAGGACCACCGGCCCGCTCTCGCGGATCACCCTGGAATCCTCTATTCTCATGATGGGGCCGTCGCCCTTGAGAGAGGCGCTTAAATAATCAAAACTTACTTCGCCTACATGCCCCTTCTTCATCTCGAGGCGGATATTGCTCTTTAAATTATCTATCGTTCCCTTAAGCTCCAATTTCAAATTCATCGTTCCGGAGACATATGAGCCGTAACCGGCATTTATGGCCGAAAGAACCTGCGGCATGTTCATGTTGTCGGCCACCGCCACTATGTCCACGATATGAGGCTCCCTCAATCCGAACTTGCCATTGAGATAGAACATATGCCCAAGATCGAGGTCTGAAACCTCCAGGGTCTCATTCGATATCCTGTACGATGCTTTCAGGTCAAAGAACGGTTTATAATTGACTATTACGTTTGTCGCCTCTATATCGCCTTCGAGGCATTCATCTTTCTGGTCCGTCGAACTCTTTACGGCTATATTCCTTATTACGACATTTCCGGCAATATCGACATCCCGCAGCTTGAAGTGGCTCATCCTTACGGATATCAGCAGCACTCCGTTCGCGGCGAAATTGCTCTCTATCTTAACGAGGCCCGACTCAGGCCTGAGTATCAGGCGGGCTATGCCGTTCTTGAGACGCCCCTCAAGGCCTATCTTATCTGAGCCGAATATCTTTACATGGCCGCGCACGGCGGCGTTGTCTATCGCTCCCTCGAGCGTTATAAAACCAAAGAGCTCCCTGTTCCTGGTCTCAAAGTCTATCTCTATACGCGGCTTTCTCTTAAAGTCAGAGGGAAATACGAGGTCCCAGACGCGGTAATTCGATACTATGCCCTTTATCCAAAGAAGCCGCGATTGGCGCTTTTCGCGTTTGTTGCCCGATATCCTTACATCCCGCAGGGTTATCGGACGGACTATGCCTCCGTCTATACTTCCTATGGATATGTCAATATTCCTGCCGAAGATACTCTCTATCCTCTCCTCAGCCAGGACCTTCAGCTCGGGGGCAAAGGCCTCTATTCTGCTCTCAAAGAACGCTATAAAGCTTACTGCCAGCAAAAATGTAAGCGTCATCCTGAACCGGCGTCGTGCCCGTATATTTCTCATACGCTCTTATTAAACCGTGACAAAGTCCAGACTGTCGGCCTTCGCGGTCACTCGCACCTTTGCGCCGTTCTTGTAGTTACCTTTTATGATCTCTTCGGCTAGAGGATCCTCCAGAAACCTCTGGATGGTCCTCTTCAACGGCCTCGCGCCGAAGACTTTATCGAATCCGCGCTCTACCAGAAAGTCTTTCGCTTCCTTAGTCAGGTCTATTAAAATGCGCTGGTCCTTCAGCCTCGACTCAACGTCCTTTATCTCAAGTTCGATTATCTTCTCAAGGTCCTCTTTGGTCAGGGGTCTAAAGACTATTGTGTCATCCACCCTGTTCAGGAATTCCGGCTTGAATACTTTTTTCACTTCATCCAATAGCCTCGATCTCATGGACTGGTACGTCACTTCCTCTTCCTGGGATTTGAATCCTATGGAGCCCTGCTTCTTCAGCGTCTCCGCGCCTATGTTCGAGGTCATTATGATTATAGTATTCTTGAAGTCCACTTTCCTCCCAAAGGAATCGGTGAGACGGCCGTCTTCGAGCATCTGTAAAAGTATGTTGAACACATCGGGATGCGCCTTTTCGATCTCATCAAGTAATACGACGGAATACGGGCGGCGGCGCACCTTCTCGGTAAGCTGGCCTCCTTCATCATAGCCGACGTAGCCCGGAGGAGCCCCCACGAGCCTCGACACGTTGAACTTCTCCATATATTCCGACATATCTATCTGTATTATCGCGTCCTCGTCACCGAACATGTATTCGGCCAGCGCCCTCGCCACAAGCGTCTTACCCACACCTGTGGGGCCTAAGAATATAAATGAGCCTATGGGCCTCCTGGGATCCTTTATCCCGGCGCGCGAACGCCTTACGGCGTGAGCTATGACGCTTATCGCCTCATCCTGCCCTATGACGCGTTTATGCAGGCCCTCTTCCATCTTCAGAAATTTTGACTGTTCCTTCTCTTCAAGTTTCACTATGGGGATACCGGTCCACTTTGAAACTATATAGGCTATCTCTTCGTCGCTGACCTTCGGCTCGATCTTGCCGCGCGATTCCTTCCATTCTTTCTTTATACCGGTGAGATCTTCTTTGAGCTTCCTCTCTTCATCGCGAAATTTGGCCGCCTTTTCGAAGTCCTGGCCCTTTACGCTCTGCTCCTTCTCTTTCTTTACGGTCTCCATCTTCTCCTCGATATGTTTAACGTCGGGAGGAGCCGTCATAGTGGAGAGGCGCGCCCTGGCGCCGGCCTCATCTATAAGGTCTATCGCCTTATCGGGCAGGTATCTGCCGGTTATGTATCTGTCGGAAAGTTTGGCTGCGGCTTCTATCGCGGCATCCGTAAACTTCACCCTGTGATGCGCCTCGTATTTATCGCGCAGCCCCTTCAATATCTCTATCGTCTCATCCACTGTGGGCGGCTCCACCATGATCGTCTGGAACCGCCTCTCGAGCGCCGCGTCTTTCTCTATATGTTTTCTGAATTCGTCGAGCGTCGTTGCCCCTATGCATTGTATCTCTCCGCGCGAGAGGGCCGGCTTCAGTATATTTGAGGCGTCTATGGCGCCCTCGGCGCCGCCGGCGCCTATAAGCGTATGAAGCTCATCGATAAAGATTATGATATCATCCGAACGCTTTATCTCGTCCATTACCGCCTTGATCCTCTCCTCGAACTGGCCCCTGTACTTCGTGCCGGCAACCATGAGCGCGAGATCCAGTATTATTATCCTTTGGTCCTTCAGGATCTCGGGGATATCTCCCGTCACTATCTTCTGCGCGAGGCCTTCAACTATCGCGGTCTTACCCACGCCCGCTTCACCGAGCAGAACGGGATTATTCTTGGTGCGCCTGGATAATATCTGTATAACGCGCTCGATTTCGTTCTTTCTGCCTATGACGGGGTCGAGCTTATTATCTTTGGCCAATTTTGTCAGGTCCCGGCCGAACGCATCGAGAGCCGGCGTCTTAGCGTGGGAGACCTTTTGCCCCATCTCGTAGCCCGGGATGGCCGAACCCAGCAGGTTCATCACCTCTTCGCGCACTCTTTCGAGCTCAAGGCCAAGATTCATCAGGACCTGCGACGCAACACCCTCGCCCTCTCTTATCAGGCCCAGCAACAAATGTTCCGTACCTATGTAATTATGCCCGAGAGCCCTCGCCTCTTCCGTGGCCAGCTCCATCACTTTCTTCGCTTTCGGCGTAAATGGAAGATCTCCTGAGATCACGGTGCTTGGGCCAGGCTGTACTAATTTTTCCACTTCGATGCGTATCTTGTCGGAGGTAAGCCCGAAACTCGCCAGCACCGCCGCCGCCACGCCCTCGCCTTCTCTCACAAGGCCAAGGAGTATATGCTCCGTACCTATGTAATCGTGATTAAATCTCTTCGCCTCCTCCTTGGCCAGAAGTATGACCTTTCTCGCTCTCTCCGTAAACCTGTTGAACATCGCCATAATGGAATATCTCCTTTAAGTCAGTCTTTCTCGAATTAACTCCGCGCGTTTCATATCGCGTTCGTTGGAGTTTAAAATTTTTCCTTCAAGCTTCTGCAGGTGCGACGGCTGGGTTAATATCAACAGCTCATTCACCATGCGCCTGTCCAGATTCTTCACTATGCCCAGGTCGACGCCGAGCCTTATCGCCGAAAGAAGCGCGATGGTCTCATTGCTCGTGATTATGTGGGCGCTCTTCAACGTGCCGTATGCGCGCCACACCCTGTCGACGAGCGCTTCTCTGTTCTTTGTGGATATCATGCGCCTGGTCGTCTCCTCCCGCGCAATTATCTGATTTATTATCCTCTCGATATTATCTATCATATCCTCTTCGGTACGCCCCAGGGAGACCTGGTTCGATACCTGAAAGAGGTTGCCGCTCGCTTCGGTGCCTTCACCGTAAAGCCCTCTTATGTTGAGTCCGAGCTTCGCTGTAGCCTGCAGTATTTTACCTATCTGAGCCGTAAATACCAGCGACGGCAAATGCAGCATGACCGAACCGCGCAGTCCCGTGCCCGTGTTGGTCGGGCATGCGGTCAGATAACCCCATTTGGCGGAATAAGCGAACGATAATTTTTTACTTAATTCCGTATCTATGGAATCTACTATCTTCCATGCCTCCATGAGGTTGAATCCGGACTGCAGAACCTGGATCCGGAGATGGTCCTCTTCGTTGACCATTATACTGACGATCTCTTTTGGATCCACTATGAGAGCTTTGAATTCGACATCCTTAGTGTGCTCCGGGCTCATCAGGTGCCGCTCTACAAGGAAGAATCTGTCGACCTCGTTCAGGTCCTTAAGCCTTATGAAGAGGGCGTCCTTGAGATAGTTGACTGATCGAGCGGCATCGAAGGCCGCGTTCATGATCGATTCCTGCTGTTTTTTATCGGCCCAATGCGAGAAGGCGAGCTTGTCAAGATTCCTGGCAAGCCTCACCCTGGAGGACATGACAATATCCGAATTGGGGCCGGTGCCCTTGAGCCACTCGCTGTCTTTCTTTAAAAAATCGTCGAGATTTGTCTTCATCATTCCTCTTTGGCCTTCGCTTTCTTCTCAAAATCTCTTATCTTGTCTCTGAGCTTGGCCGCTTCCTCGAACTCCTCCATCTGGATCGCCTTTTCAAGCTGCACCTTCAGATCCTGCAGCGTCCTGGTATCTTTAATGGTCTTGCCGCCCCTTAAGGGAACCTTTCCTATATGGCGGTCGGCGCCGTGGATCCTCTTCAGGAGGGGCGACAGCTCCTTTTTGAAAGCTTCATAACATTCGCTGCAGCCAAGCCTGCCTATCTTTCTGAAGTTCTGGTATGTGAGGCCGCAATTAGAACACTTTGTCGTTATGGCGACTTCCGGCTCGACTGCGGTGCCCATATCGGTGAGACCGGAGAGAAGCTCGCTCAGACCAAAGTGCTCCTCCATCTGAGCCCCTTTTTCGCGGGCGCAATCTTCGCAGAGATTCAGCTTCGTCATCTGATCGTTGACTATCTCGGTAAGATGTACGGTGGCCTCTTTCTTCCCGCAGACATCACAGTTCATACTTAACTCCACTCGTCTTTGTGATCGACTTAAATTCTTCCATGAGGCGCCTGGTAATCTCTCCGGGCCTGCCGCCCGAGATCCGGCGCTTATCTATCATTGTGACGGGTATGATCTCGGCTGCGGTACCCGTTAAAAATACCTCATCGGCGTTATAGAGGTCTTCGATCTTAATCATCTTCTCTTCGAAACTTATCCCCGCATCCTTAGCCAATCCGATGACCGCATCGCGGGTGATGCCCTCCAGGGCGCCTACGTCCGTCGGAGGAGTAATAAGCGTTCCTGCGAATATCATGAATATATTATCGCCGGTACATTCGGCTACGTAATCGTCATAAGTCAGCATGATCGCTTCTTCCGTGCCCGCCTTTATGGCGTCTATCTTTGCCAGAATATTATTCAGGTAGTTGAGCGATTTTATCTTCGGATTTAACGCCGCCGTTAGATTGCGCTTTGTCTTGGCGGTGATTATCGCCAGGCCGTCCCGATAGAATTCTTTCGGGTATAACGATATCTTATCGGTGATTATAAACACCGTGGGAACTTTGCACTTTCTGGGATCCAGCCCCAGGTCCCCGACCCCCCTGGTGACGACCAGACGGATATAGGCGTCTTTCAGGCCGTTGGACTTCAGGGTTTCGATCACCGCTTTTGTCATATCCGCTTTCGTCATTGGTATATTCAATTCGATCGCTTCGGCGGATCTGTAAAGCCTGTCAATATGTTCTTCAAGTTTGAATATCAAAGAATCATAGGAGCGTATACCTTCGAAGACGCCATCCCCGTATAAGAGGCCGTGATCAAAGACGGATATCACCGCCTTATCTTTATCCACCAGCTTTCCGTTAAGGTATATCCTCATATCATCCCCAATAGGCTGCATATAATATATACAATAATGCGGCCTATGTCAAATAATCTGTTAGGAATTATGGGGAGGGAGTTTTAAGCGAGCTTGCCGTCTTTGAGGCGTATGGTTGAATCTACTCTGGAAACGAGCTTCTCATCGTGAGAAACTATCACCATGGTCATGCCGTTCCTCGTTTTGAGATCGAACAAAATATCGTATATCGATTCACTGGTATTTGAATCGAGGTTACCCGTTGGCTCATCGCAGAGGAGCAATCCGGGCTCATTCATGATGGCCCTGGCTATCGCCACTCTCTGCGACTCTCCCCCCGATAATCTCGAGGGGAGATGATCCATTCGGTACTCTAAGCCTACGGATTTTAAAACTTCGGATGCCCGTTTTCGTTTATCATTTATCGCGGATCGTGGATCGCTGGGATTTATCAGTGCCGGCATCATAACGTTCTCAAGAGCTGTGAATTCCGAAAGAAGGTGATAGAATTGAAAAACGAATCCTATTTTTTCATTCCTGATCGTGGCCCTGTCCCTGTCCGGCAGCTTATAAATATCCGTATCCTCGAGCAGGACTTTACCTGATGTGGGCTTATCGAGCCCGCCCAGCATATGCAATAACGTAGATTTGCCGGCGCCCGAAGGCCCGACTATCAGAACGGTGCCGGCCTGTTTTATCTCCAAGCCTATCCCGTTAACAGCCCTCACCTCCTTGTGACCCTTACGGTAAATTTTATGCAGATCTTTTATTATCAGAGCTTGTTTACTCATACCGCAATGCCTCTGTAGGATCAAGTTTCGACGCTTTATACGCCGGATAGATCGTAGCGATAAGGCTTATGAGAAAGCTCGAAACGACTATCAGCGCTACGTCCTGTAATTCCAATTTGATAGGAAGTTTATCAATATAGTATATCTCCTGCGGGAGGCTTATGAATTTATAAGTCTTCAGGCACCAGCATAATGCCATACCAAGAGCGGCGCCAAGAGCGGTGCCCAAAGACCCGATCAAGGCACCCTCCATGGCGAATATGGCCATGATATTACCGTTGGACGCGCCTATCGCTTTCAATATGCCTATGTCCTTGGTCTTCTCAAGGACCGTCATTATGAGGGCACTGGCTATATTAAGGCATGCCACTATTACTATCAGGGTCAATATAAGGAACATGACGGTCTTTTCGAGTTTCAGCGCCGCTATGAGGTTCCTGTTCATATCCATCCACGTCCTGACCGTAAATTCTGCGCCCAGCCTCTTCTTAAGTTCATTCTTTATGCTTAATACGTTGAGGGCGTCGTCAGCTTTTATCGATATTCCGCTGACTAAGTCCGGCGCCGCGAATAGGCCTTGAGCCTTCTTGATATCAAGATACACGAGATTCATATCGTACTCATACATCCCGGAGGTGAATACGCCGGTCAATTTGAATTTCTCGCCCCTTGTATCGGACTGGGAAATCAAATATATGGCGTCTCCGAGCTTCAACTTCAGTCTCGAAGCAAGCTCGCTTCCTACGACGATCCCGTCACCTGCAAAATCGACCGCGCCCTTCGTGATGTATGTCTTTATCTTGCTGACTTTCTCTTCCCGCGCGGGATCTATACCTTTAACTATGACTCCCGTAACATTTTCATTGAACCTGATGAGCGCCTGTCCGTGCAGATAGAATGAGGCTGCCAGGACATGTGGTGTTTGGGTTATCTTAGACAGTATTTCATCGGTAGGCTTCACGCCGTAGTCGGCTTCCACCACCATATGGGCATTCGTGCCGATCATCTTCTCTTTGAGATCGTTATCGAATCCACTCATGACCGCAATGACCACGATGAGCGCAGCCACTCCAACGACAACGCCGAGCACCGATATGAGGCTTATTATGGATATGAACTTCTCCTTATGTTTTGAGGTGAGGTACCTGAGAGCGACGAAGAGCTGCCAACTCATTTAGATATTCTCTGATTTTAGCTGCGGGAATAATATGACATCGCGTATGGATGGTGAATTTGTGAGTACCATGACGAGCCTGTCTATGCCTATACCCAAGCCGCCCGCCGGCGGCATCCCGTATTCAAGAGCGCGAACGAAATCTTCGTCTATTTTATTTTTCTTATCCTTGAGATCCGCGATATCCGCTTCGAATCTATTCTTCTGCTCGACAGGATCGTTCAGCTCCGAGTACGCGTTCGCTATTTCCATCCCGCCCACATACAGTTCGAAACGATCGGTGAGAAGCGGATTATCTTTTTTCGTCTTCGCCAGAGGGCACATCTCTTTGAACATATCCACGACAAATACGGGATGATCGTGCGCTTTCGGCTCTATCAGCTCCCCTACTATATTTATCACCTGGGTGCGCGACAGCTCCTTACCCTCTATCTCTATTCCTTTATTTTTCAACTTTTTTATCCAGTCTTCGGGCTTCTCTTCCGGTATAATACCAAACTGTTCTTTCATGAGGAGGGCGAACGATATCCTTTCCCACTTTGACAGATCTATGGGCTTACCCTGATATTCGAAACTGGTCCTGCCGAGGACTTTTTGCGCCAAGAGAGTGATCATATCCTCGGTCAGTTTCATCATACCGGCGCAATCAGAGTAGGCCTCATAAACTTCCAGCATCGTAAACTCAGGGTTGTGACGCGTGGATATTCCCTCATTCCTGAAGTTCCTGTTTATCTCATATACCTTATCGAACCCGCCGACCAATAACTTCTTCAAGAAAAGCTCCGGAGCTATCCTCAAATATAGATCCATATCCAGCGCTTCATGGTGCGTCTTGAACGGCTTGCCCGCGGCGCCGCCCGGGATGGACTGCATCATCGGGGTCTCGACCTCAAGAAAACCTTTTGAATCCAGAAATCGCCGTATCTCGCTTACTATGTTGGATCTGGCAACAAATACTTTTTTAACGTCGTCATTCATGATGACATCGACATAACGCTGACGGTATCTTGTTTCAACGTCCTTTAAGCCGTGCCATTTCTCCGGTAACGGCCTCATCGATTTGGAGAGCATCTCGAATTTCAAAACTTTTATCGACGGTTCATTCGTCCTGGTCTTGAACGTTTCTCCGGAGACGCCTATGAAATCCCCGATATCGGTATTATTTGACAGCTCAAAGGCATCCGGACCCACAATATCGGCTTTAACGTACAACTGGATCTTGCCAGCAGAATCTTTGAGGTCGTAGAATTTTGCCTTACCGTGCTCCCTGCAGGCCATGATCCTGCCGGCGATAGCCGCGGTCTTGCCATCCGCAAAATTATCGGTGAGTTCTTTTATGGAAGAGGTGGTGACAAACTTTCCACCATAGGCATATATACCCTTGCTCTTTATAGCCTCCAGCTTCGCTCGTCTTTGCTTTATCAGATCGCTTTCTTCTCGTTCGATAGTCATAGCCATACCTTTTGGATATTATATACTACCGCAGTGGCGAGGTCAATCTATTTAAAAAATTGTAGCAATAATATGTTCATAATTCAGCATAAGGCAGCACGCTGATATCGAGAATTGATACTCTTTGAAATATTTAGCGAGCAGTCGTAAATATACAAAGCGATAAGCTTCTTCGCCAAAAACTATCTACTCACAGTTACCTCTTTGTGTTAACTTTATA
>JAUYPN010000056.1 GCA_030695725.1 Candidatus Omnitrophota bacterium | reverse complement strand
TTATCAATATCCTTCGCGGTGACTTTGAAGCCGTTATCCGGGTTCGTCTTTATAAAGACGGGTACACCCTGACACAGGGTAGTGACAGGCCCGTACGAGACAAAAGACGGCTCCGGGATCAGGACTTTATCGCGGCTATTTACGATCGCCCTTATCGCGAGGTCAAAGGCCTCACTAACGCCGACGGTCACAAGTATCTCATCTTCCGGATCATAGTCCATGCCGTATTTGCGTTTAAGATAATGAGATATCTCGCGGCGCAGTTCGAGGAGCCCTTTATTCGACGTGTAAGAGGTATACCCTTCTTCCAGAGAATATATCGCCCGCTCGCGTATATTCCAGGGCGTCACGAAATCGGGTTCGCCGACACCGAGGGATAACACATCTTTCATCCCGAGGACGAGATCAAAGAAAGCCCTTATCCCCGACGGCGGAATCTGTTCGACTAGTTTCGATATCCTTTTCATAATGTTATCGCAGGCCGCTTCGATCTATTCGGCTGTTTTAAAATGTCACCGTCCTCTTTATACTTCTTTAAAATAAAATGCGTGACGGTCCCTCTGATATTTTCCATCGGAGAAAGCTTCTCGGCTACAAAGCTTGACACCATATTAAGATTTTTTCCTTCGACCACGATGAGAAGGTCGTATGTGCCGGACATGAGATAACAGCTCGTAACTTCAGGAAACCGGTATATCCGTTCGGCGATATGGTCGAAACCCAGGTTCTTCTGCGGGGTAACCTTTACTTCAATAAGGGCCCGCACACCCGAATCCTCATCCCTCAAGAGTTCCTTATTTATCAATGTCTTATACTTCAATACGATGCCTTCCTTTTCGAACTTTTTTATAGCGTTCGACACGGCTCTCGGCGTCATGTTGAGCATCCGCGCGATCTCTTCAGACGTCGCCCTGGCATTCTTCTCCAAAATCTCTAATATTTCATTCATAATTCCTCCTATTTTATATTTTCCCGCCTATGCCTACCTATAAACATCTCATGGCGGGATTCCGCCATGATTAGATTAATTTCTGGTTTAGGCGGAAAAAGGAGCCGCTCTCCTTACTACCGAGGGCCGCTCCTTCCACAAGTTAATTAAGCCGCGGTGTCTACTAAGTGCCGAGGTCTCCGACCGAGGCTAAACTATCGACTATTAACTATCGACTATCGGCTATTTGGTCGCTCCCTCTTCCGGACCTGCAGCGTTTGAAGCCGCACCGCCGGACGCATATTTTGAAAGAAGTTCCCAGGTCTTCGGCCCGACCTTACCATCCGCCTTTAGGCCATTCGCCCCCTGAAACTCCTTTATCGCTCTTTTCGTGCCCCTGCCTTTTATGCCGTCGATCTCACCTTTGTAAAATCCGGCGTTCTGCAGACAAGCCTGAATCTCTTTTATATGTTCTTTTGACTTACCCGCTTTTGGCCTTATCTCAAAGTTCGTCTTTACAGATTGTTCCTTCACGACTTTCATCTCTTCAAGCCTCTCGAGCCGTTCGCTCGCCATGCGTTCGACATCAGACTGTTTCGATTCCACGCCTTCCACCCTCGACTCAAGGGTATCTACCTTGGATCTTATACCGGAGACCTCTTCCCTGAATTTCTTCGGAACGGTTTCGCAGCCGGCAACAAAAAAGGCCGCCATGATCGCGATCACGAGATATACGTAACTTTTCCTGCCCATCTTATCCTCCTTAATTGGTCTTCTCTTGTCAAGATTATATGTACGGTAAGATTATACCCATAATGTTAAAAAAAAGCAAGTTAATTAAGCCACGGTGTTTGCTTTCGTGCCGAGGTCTCCGGCCGAGGCCAAGTTTATTATTTACAATAGCTTACTTGCTTCCTTGACTGACGCGTTCTCGTGGACAATTTTCCGGATCGCCCTTATCATGCCGACGGCGTTATCCGACTGCCAGATGTTGCGGCCCATATCAACGCCCGCGGCGCCTTCGTTTACGGCCGCATGCGCTAATCCCAACACGTCCATCCCCGTCTTAAGCTTAGGCCCGCCGGCAACTACCAGGGGAACCGGGCAGGACTTCACGACCTTCCCAAAATCTTCGCAGTAATAAGTCTTCACTATCTGCGCTCCGAGTTCAGAGGCAATCCTGCAGCATAATCCGAGGTAGCGCGCGTCGCGCTTCTCAAGCTCTTTGCCGACGGCCGTAACCGCTAAAACAGGAATGCCGTATCTCTGGGCTTCGTTCACGAGGTTGCCTAACGCGATCAAGGTCTGGTGCTCATGCTCTGTCCCGACGTAAATCGAAAAGGCAACAGCCGAGGCGTTTAAGCGGATCGCTTCCTCCACTGAGGTTTGAATAGATTCGTTTGAAAGCGCGGGGCCAACAATACTATTCCCACCCGATACTCTCAAGATCATAGGAAGATCCAGCCCGGCATCAACGCAATTTCTTAAAATCCCCCTTGTGAGCATAAGCGCGTCAGCGTAAGGGGCAAGCGGCTTTATCGTTTTTGCCGGTTCTTCAAGCTTAGAAAGCGGCCCCAGAAAATATCCGTGGTCTATCGCAAGCCATACGGCTCTTTCGTCATCAGATTTTATTAATCGCGACATTCTGTTCTTCATTCCCCAGTCCATATTTTAACTCCCTCCGAGTTTTGCTTTCATCTTATAAAATTCTTCCCAAATTTCCTTCGGCATCCTGTCGCCGAACTTTTCGAAAAATACTTTAATGTCTTCGGCCTCACGCTGCCAGCCTTTTACATCAAGGCCGAATAACTTTTCGAGGTTTTCCTTCTTTATGCTCAATCCGGACAGGTCAAGATCCTTCAGGTGGGGCATAAGGCCTATCGGCGTCTCTTTCGCGCCTACTTTATTATGCGCCCTATCTACAATCCATTTCAATACTCTGATATTTTCGCCGAATCCCGGCCAGATGTAATTGCCTTTATCGTCGGTCCTGAACCAATTGATGGAAAATATCTTGGGCGGCCGCTTCAGCCTCTTACCTATATTAAACCAGTGACCGAAATAATCCGCCATGTTGTAGCCGCAGAAGGGAAGCATCGCCATCGGATCGCGCCTTACGACGTCTTCCTGATGAATCGCGGCGGCGGTCGTCTCCGATCCCATCCTTGCTCCCAAAAAGACGCTATTCTGCCAGCTGGATCCTTCGACGACGAGCGGCTTTACTTGCGTGCGCTTCCCGCCGAATATTATCGCGGAGATGGGAACGCCCTTGGGATTGTTAAACTCGGGTGACAGTGCGGGGCACTGGGATGTCGATGCGGTAAACCGCGAATTAGGCTGGGCGGCCTTCGTGCCCATCGAACTATCCCACTTATTTCCCTGCCAATCGACAAGATTTTTTGGTTCCGCGCCGTCCATTCCTTCCCACCACGGCTCGTTTGTGTCCGTATTTAAAGCGGTGTTGGTAAAAAGTGTCGGGTAGAACGTGCCTTTTTTCAATGTCCGCATCATGTTGGGGTTCGTCTTCATTGATGTGCCGGGCGCAACGCCGAAGAATCCCGTCTCGGGATTTATCGCCCACAATCTTCCGTCGGCGCCGATGTTGAGCCACGCGATGTCATCTCCGATCGTCCACACCTTATAACCCGGCAGAGCCGATTCCAACATCGCGAGATTCGTCTTTCCGCAGGCGCTGGGAAGCGCAGCGGTAATGTATGTGGTATCTCCCCGCGGGTCCTGTATGCCCATGATGACCATGTGCTCGGCAAGCCAGCCTTCCCGTAAGCCGAGGTATGACGCGATCCTTAATGAAAAACATTTTTTCCCGAGAAGCGCGTTTCCGCCGTACCCTGAGCCAACGCTCCAGACAAAATTCTCCTCCGGAAAATGCATGATAAATCGTTTATTCGGGTCGAAATCTCCTACTGAATGCAGCCCTTTGACAAAGTCTTCGCGGCTTCCGATCTTGTCGATGACATCCCTGGTCATCCGCGTCATTATGCGCATGCTTATCGCGACGTAAGATACATCTGTCAGCTGCACACATGCCTTCGCATAAGGCGACTGCGGGTGGCCCATCATATAAGGAAGGACATACATCGTTTTTCCGCGCATACAACCATCCGAGATCCCGCGCATCTTCTCTTTCGCCTCGTCCGGGTCCATCCAGTTGTTGTTCGGTCCTGCGGTTTCTTTATCCGGATGGCAGACAAAAGTAAGATGCTCCGTGCGCGCTACGTCCGTCGGGTGGCTTCTGTGATAATATGAATTTGGGAATGTCTTTTGATTAAGCTCGCGAAAAATGGGAGTGCCGGCAATGCTCTCTTCCTTCATGCCGATCTCTATAAGTCTATGCGCTTCCTCCTCGGAACCGTCGCACCAATAGACCTTATCCGGCTTTGTCAGCTTCGCTTGTTCCTCGACCCAAATTTGCAGTGGTGTAGTCATTTCTGCGGTTCTATTATAACTTTGATCGATTCTTTCGCCTTGGCGACAAGCCTGAATCCCCTGCCGGTCCCGCCAAGGCCAAACCGATGTGTTATCATATCATAAACGTTTATTTTATGCGAAGCAATTTTCTCTAACGCCTGGCGGTGGTCGTCGGGGCTCCCGGCGTAGGAACTTGTAATAGTAACTTCGTTACGCCAGAATATATCATTAATGGGAACCGGCATTGTCATGTTTTTGCCGGCCGCGGCAAAAACCAAAACCGTCCCGCCTCGCTCTACGGATCTCAATCCTTGTTCGAATGCCTGGCGAGCGCCCGCGCAGATTATCACGAAATCCGCCAGATATCCGCTATTAAATTCTTTAAAACGTTTGGGCGTGTAGCCTCTTGCGTCAATCGCGTAATCGGCTCCGAGCTTCCTGGCAGCCTTCAATCTGGGTTCCGAAATATCTGTCGCAACGATAATCTTAGCGCCGCCTAGCTTTGCAAGCTGAATATGCAGAAGCCCCGAAATACCGCTGCCGATAACAAGAACCGACTTGTCTTTTCTTCCGCCACAAAGATCGGCGGATCCGCCTTCGGCGGAGAAATTCGCGAGCCTCTGGCCTCTTACAACACACGCCAGCGGTTCGATAAACGTCGCCTCCTCGAACGATACATTTTTCGGTAATTTATAAACGCCGCCTTTTTCAATGTTGATTTTCGGAACGCGCACGAATTCGGAAAAACCGCCCGGATCAAAATTCGTCTTTCTTAAGGTATCACAGACCGACTCGTGGCCGGATTTACAGAAACGGCATTTCCCGCACGGCACATGGTGCGATACCGAGACCCTGTCACCAACTTTATAAAGCCTTGCCCCGCGCCCGACTTCGGCCACGACACCCGCGATCTCGTGCCCCAGCACAAGCGGCACTCGATTTATGCGGTACCATTCGAGGCAATCCGTCCCGCAAATACCGCTCGCCTCGATACGCACGAGAAGTTCGCCCTCGCCTATCGTCGGCCTCGGCTTCTCTTCGAGACGAATATCGGAATTACTGTAATAGCTCGCAACGCGCATAAAAAGAATCACACCTTTTTTTATATTCTACCCCAAGCCCCATTAGAAACACAAGGTCAAGATTATAGTTTCTAACGGGGTAAACGAAAACCCCCCGCAACATACATTGCTGCAGAGGGTTAGGATTTCTATGGTCCTAAGATTTACGATAATAGGACTTTTAAATTCCTCTTTTTAACGGCCTTCGTTCTTGCGCTTTGAAAAGCAGTCCTTACAGTATACCGGACGGTCTTCTCTGGGCTTGAAAGGGACTTCGCATTCTTTCTTACATTCTGCGCAAGTCGCTTTGTGCATCTCCCTCGGGCCTCCAAACCCACCACCTTGTTGATACGCCATGTTACCTCCTTTTTGGTCTACTTCGTCCTTCGACTCGTTAACTACGGTAGAACTTCGTAGGACCTATCCCTACGAAGCTCAAAGATGAAAACCTTTGAGCGAAGTAGGATAGCTCTGGTAAATACCCTGAAGTCCCTGTGACTTCAGACGACTGATTATATAACTTCCGCGGAGGAATATCAAGCATTATATTATTGCTTCGTCTTTATGTATGCCTTGATGATCTTCTGCGCAACAATAGGCCTATTTGCCGCGGCGGTCGGCATTTTTTCTATCTTCTGCACAACG
>JAUYPN010000054.1 GCA_030695725.1 Candidatus Omnitrophota bacterium | reverse complement strand
AAAACTAAACCGTTTCACCTCTCCTTTTAATACGCAAAGTCCTCTGACGCCGGGAGCCTCTTCGCTCCTTTCAAAAAGAAGCTGCAGCCCCAAGCAAAGTCCCATGAAAGGCTTGCCCCCGGAGATCGCGTCCTTTATCGGTTTTACAAGTTTGCGCCTGTTCAATTCCTTCATCGCCGGTCCGAACGAGCCGACGCCCGGAAAGACTATTCTTTCCGCCTTCAATATATCTTCTGCGCGGGCCGAGACCTTGACCTTAGCACCCACGACTTCAAGCGCTTTTCGGACACTGTGCAGATTCCCCATCCCGTAATCGATCACTACTATCATCTTCTTAGTCAATTCTTCCCTTAGTTGACGGAACGCCTTTTCTACGTACATCTATCTGAGTCGCCTCATCCATCGCTATGCCGAATGCCTTAAATACCGCTTCGAGCACATGATGCACGTCTTCACCCGAATATATCTCTACATGGAGGTTTATATTAGCGCTCTTTGCGAAAGCATCCATAAAATCCTTGCCATCATCAAGGGAGTATTTATCTTCTTTAGGGATCGTCTGGTTATATGACGGCATCTTCCACAGATATGCATACCTTCCTCCGATATCGACCATAACTTTGGCGGCTGCCATATCCATGGGGACCTCTTTTGAACCGTATCTCTTTATGCCCTTGCAATCGCCCAGCGCTTCTTTAAATGCTTTGCCGAGACATATCGCTATATCTTCATTGGTGTGGTGCGCGTCCACGTTCAGGTCACCCTTCGCTTTTAACGTCAGGTCAAATAGTCCGTGAAATATGAAGAGCGTCAGCATGTGGTCCAAAAATCCTATGCCGGTCTTTATATTGGCGGCGCCCTTCCCGTCGATCGACAGCTCGCCCGTTATATCTGTTTCCGTAGTTTTTCGTTTAATCTTGGCATTTCTTGTTTTTGTCGCCATGGTTTCTCCCGTTTTAGCTTTACTCAAATCTCACTTTAACCGAATCCAGATGTTTCTTAAGTCCCTCGATCTCGGCGATCTTTTCCAACGGCCCGCGGATCTCTTCCAAAGCGCTCTTGGTATATGACATTATGTGCGAGCACTTATAGAAGTCCTGCACGCCGAGGCCGGAGAAGAACCTGGCGCTTCCGCCCGTCGGAAGGACGTGGCTCGGGCCCGCGACATAGTCTCCGACCGCGACCGGCGTATACGGCCCCAGGAATATCGCGCCCGCGTTCACTATTTTCTTCGCGATCTTCTTGGGGTCTTTAGTCAATATCTGAAGATGCTCGGCCGCCAATTTATTCGCAATATCAGCCGCCTCATCCATATTCTTCACCAGTATTATGTATCCTTTTAGATCTTCTTTCTTCAGGGCCTTGACTATCCTCTTTGAATTCGTTATCAGTATCGATAACCCCATAAAATGCTCGCCCTGAGCCTCAAGGTCCGCTTTTATATAATCTATATTGGATGACTGGTTTGCTATTATCACCACTTCCGTCGGGCCGGCTAACATATCTATATCGCAGAAACCGAATACCTGGCGCTTGGCTTCGGTGACATAAGCGTTGCCGGGGCCCACTATCTTGTCTACTCTCGGTATAGTCTTTGTCCCGAAGGCAAGCGACGCTATCGCCTGGGCTCCACCCACTTTATATATCTCATCCACTTTCAAAAGATTCGCCACAACGAGTATATAAGGATCTATCGACTTATACTTATTAGGCGGGGTAACAAGCACCACCTTCTTGACGCCCGCCATCTTAGCCGGTATCACCGTCATGTAGACGCTCGAAACCAGAGGCACCGTACCGCTCGGCACATAGATGCCGACTTTCTCAAGCGGCATCACCTTCTCGCCCAGCATGACGCCGTTGGTGTCCTTTATATTCCACGATTTCTTAAGATGTTTTTTATAGAACTTCGTGACATTGTCTATGACGACCTTTAGCGCCGATATGAACTCCGGCTTTATGTCCTGATACGCGCCGGAAGTCTCGCATTCGGATATCCTAAGCTCCTTGGGAGTCAATTTTATCTTATCGAACTTACGCGTATACTTTATGACCGCGTCATCGCCGTAGAGTTTCACATTCTCTACGATCTTCCTCACGCTTTCGGTGACGCGCTTGTTGCGCCCGGAATTTCTGTCGCATAATTTCTGGAATTGCTTGCTTCCGATCCTCACGAGTTTCATATATACACCTCTAAAGTTTTTTTCCTATAATCTCTACAATCTTTTCCATGGCGCTTTTTAATTTCTTCGGCTCCTTACCGCCACCCTGGGCGAATTCGGGGCGGCCTCCACCTGAACCGTTCAATAGCTTAGCCAGCTCTTTTGCCATATCGGCCGCCTTCATGCCCTTTCCGACCAGATCATTCGTTAACGATATCATGAAGGACGCCTTTTCGTCAGCGTTGAAAGCAAGGACGATAACTACTGAGGGCGCCTTCGACCTTATCCTGTCGCTCAATACCCTCAAACCATCCATACCGAGGTCATTTATTATCGCCGTCACCACTTTCGTATTGCCAAATGTCGGGGCCTTGGCGATCAGCGTATCTATCTTCGCTATCTCCTCGTTGAGCCTGGCGCTTAAGGCCTTCTTGTTCTCATCTTTCTTATTCTCCGCCTCGATCCTCTCTTTATCCCTACGGGCCTGCTTCTCTACCCATTCCTTTGCGGCTTCGGCAGTCACGGCCTCGATCCTTCTTATTCCTGAAGCTATCGAGCTTTCACCGGTTATCTTAAAAAATCCTATATCCTTTGTATTATCGACGTGCGTGCCGCCGCACAGCTCCTTTGAAATATCTCCGATAGAAACGACCCGCACTTTGTCGGAATACTTCTCACCGAACAGGGCCGTCGCCCCATCCCTCTTCGCGGCTTCCAGATCCTTGATCTCTTTTTTGACAGGGATAGCCTTCTCTATACCCAGATTCACCATCTCTTCGACCCGCGCTATCTCTCTCGGCTCCATCTTCTTCATGTGCGTAAAGTCAAATCTTAAATGATCCTGGTCGACCAAAGATCCCGTCTGGTGGACATGCCCGCCCAGGACTTTTCTTAAAGCAGCCTGAAGCAGATGCGTAGCCGTATGATTACTCATGATCTTGCGGCGGACATCTTCATTTATCGAAACCTTGGCCTTCTCACCTTTTTCGATCTTACCGCGGAGAACCTTCCCTATATGAACGATAGTTTGGCCGATCCTCTTAGCATCCTCGACCTCCACGGCACCCGACTTTGTTTCGATCTTGCCCCAATCTCCCGCCTGCCCGCCGGATTCGCCATAAAATGGAGTCTTATCTAATATTATTTCACCATTTTCGAGTACCGCTAGTACCGAAGCCTCGGCATGGGCCTTCTCGTATCCTAAAAATTCCGTATTCAATCCGAGGGCTTCTATCTTTTTGGAAAAAGTTTCGGTAAATATCTCTCCTCTTATTTTGGTCTTTGACCTCGAAAGCTGTCTTTGCCCTTCAAGCAGAGCTTCAAATAATTTTTCATCTATCCTAAGGCCGGATTTTCCCGCGATCTCTTCAAGCATATCGTACGGCATACCGTAGGTATCATAAAAATCGAACGCTTTTCTTGCGATCCTGTCGGGATCTTTCTCTTTCGACAACTCTTTGAAGGCGGCCTGGACTTTCGGAAGCTGGGTCGCGAGAACGTTCAGAAAATTCTCTTCTTCCCTCTTCACGACCTGCGCCATATCTTCCTTTCGCTCCATTATCTCAGGATACTGTGACTTCATCACATCCGCTACTACACTCACCAGCTTATACAAAAATGGCTCCTTTATCTCTATATCCTGCGCATGCGACATTGCCCGACGGATCAACTTCCTCACCACATATCCACGTTCCTCATTCGAAGGCATGACCCCGTCCGCTATGCAGAACGTCACAGCACGTATGTGATCCGCGATTGCATTGATATTTGACGTTGTCTCTTTGTCTCTTTGTCTCTCTGTCTCTTTGTTTATCGCTTCAACGATCGGCCTGAATATATCTATCTCGAAATTCGTCTTCACGCCCTGCATCACGGCCGCTATACGTTCTAAACCCATACCGGTGTCTATATTCTTACTGGGAAGCGGCTTTAAATTTCCATCGGGCTGCCGATCAAATTGCGTGAATACGAGGTTCCAAATCTCCACGAACCTGCCGCAGTCACATTCGGGCGTGCAATCCGGTTTTCCGCAGCCGACATCCTTACCGTGATCGTAAAAGATCTCGGAACACGGCCCGCACGGCCCATTGGGCCCTTTGCTTGGCGCCTCGGACGGCCAGAAATTGTCCTTCTCCCCGAACCTGACTATCCTGTCGCGGGGGATCTTTACAACATCCTTCCAGATGTCATAAGCTTCCCCGTCGTCCTTATAGACTGACGCCCACAATTTAGCGGGATCTATCTTCAAGGTCTTCGTAAAAAATTCCCATGCCCACAGGATTGCTTCCTTCTTGAAATAGTCCCCGAATGAAAAATTGCCGAGCATCTCAAAGAATGTATGATGGCGCGGCGTCCTGCCTACGTTCTCAATGTCCCCTGTCCTCAAACATTTTTGGCTCGATACGGCGCGCTTATAGGTGATATTGCGCCCAAGGAACTTCTCCTTAAACTGATTCATCCCCGCTCCGGTAAATAGAAGTGTGGGGTCGTCCTTCGGCACGAGCGAGTCGCTTGCAATTATCTCGTGATTCTTCGACTTAAAGAAGTCCAAATATGCCTGTCTTATAGCATCGGCCTTCATACTAAGCTTTCTACAACTCTTCTGATATTGTCGTACTTAAACCCGCGGCGCAGCAGAAAATCATATATACGTTTAGTCGCCTTGCGGCGGTCGAGTTTCTTAAGCCGCTCAAATCGGTCCTTTGCCATGCTTAAGGCAAGCTCGTATTCGTCGTATTTTTCGGCTTTTTCGGTTAAAACGGCTTCTATGATGTCGTCGCTTACGCCGTTCCTTTTGAGCTCGTGCTTCAATACGACATCGCCCGCGGGATTCATATGCATCCGCGATTCCACCCAAAACCGGGCGAACTTCTCATCATTCAGATCGCCCGTCCGCTCAAGGCTCGCGACGACATCCTCTATGAGAGCATCGGCGTAACCCTTGAGTTTCAGGCGGTTCCTTATCTCGTAGACACTGCGCGGCCGCATACGCAGTAGAGCATACGCGTTATTCCGCGCCCGCGACTTTACTTTATCGTCCAATTTACTTAAGCGCTTTCTCTAATATCTCTTTCTCTATCTTCGCGAGCACCTTCGGGTTCTCTTTCAAAAATACCCGAGCGTTCTCCTTGCCCTGGCCAAGCTTCTCTTCTCCGTAGAGCACCCATGCGCCGCTCTTTTTAGTCACTTCGAGTATTTCAGCCATATCGAGCACGCTGCCGGACTTTGAGATGCCCTCATCGAACATTATGTCGAATTCGGCTTTTCTGAACGGCGCGGCCACCTTGTTTTTGACTATCGATGCCCTGACGCGGTTTCCGACAGCCTCTTCGCCCTTCTTTAACGACGCTATGCGCCTCAAGTCTATCCTCACGGATGAATAGAACTTTAAAGCGCGTCCGCCCGGGGTCGTCTCAGGATTACCGAACATAACGCCTATCTTCTCCCTGATCTGGTTTATGAATATCACACAGGTCTTGGATTTTGATATTGAGCCTGACAGTTTTCTTAAAGCGTGGCTCATCAGACGAGCCTGTAGCCCGACATGAGAATCCCCTATATCGCCCTCGATCTCGGCCCTCGGCGTAAGCGCCGCAACCGAATCTATAACGATGACGTCAACAGCGTTCGATTTCACCAAAGTCTCCGTTATGTCGAGCGCCTGTTCACCCGTATCCGGCTGAGACATCAAAAGATGATCGAGATTTACACCGATCTTCTTCGCGTATCCGGCGTCAAAGGCATGCTCCGCGTCGATGAACGCCGCCTGCCCGCCCATCTTCTGTGCGTTGGCGATGATACTCAGAGTAAGCGTCGTCTTACCGCTCGACTCGGGCCCGAATATCTCTATGACCCTGCCGCGCGGCACTCCACCTACCCCAAGCGCCAGATCTATTGCTATCGAACCTGTCGGTATGGTAGGCACATCTACTTTGAAGTCTTGTCCCAGTGTCATAATGGCCCCCTTGCCGAACTGCTTCTCAATATGCTCCAAAGCAGAATCGAGCGCCTTGGTCTTCTGTTCTTGAGTAAAGTCTTTGCGCTCCCTTATCTCTACCCTTACTTCTTCTTTGTCCTTTGTCTTAAACCTAGCCATTGTTCCTCTCCTTATTTTAGACTGCCAATAAAAGCCCCATATACTATAATTAGACTATTTGAAGCACTATATTATACATGCGTATCCTCCTTTCTGTAAAGCGTTTTCAGTTTTAGGCAGTAGGTCCCTATACTATAAGACGGAAAAAGCGGTCAAATTCTTGCAACTATTTTAAAATAATTTCGCATACAACTGGTCTTATACATGAATGCGGAATTTTCTACTATAAATTACTTTAAGAAAATTTATGGCGAAATGCGTAACTGCATTGTATAATACGGGTTATGAAGATCGAGGCCAATGTCGGTAAAGTGCTGAGAAAGCTCGAAATGACCATAGCAGTCGCCGAATCCTGCACGGGCGGGCTTATCTCAAGCCGACTCACCGATATAAGCGGCAGTTCCGATTATTTTCTAATGGGCATCGTCGCCTATTCCAACAAGATAAAGGAGAACATCCTCGGCGTCTCTCCCGCGTTGCTGCAAAAATACGGCGCAGTCTCTAAAGAGGCTGCGCTTGAAATGGCGAAAGGCGTCCGGCTCCTGGCAAATACTGACATAGGAATAGGTGTGACCGGCATCGCAGGCCCTTCCGGCGGCACAAAGTCAAAGCCTGTCGGCCTTGTTTACATAGCTCTCATCGCCAATAAGAAAGAGATCGTAAAAGAATTTCGATTTAAGGGCTCAAGAATAGAGGTCAAGTCGCAGGCGACCCAAGCAGCTTTGAAATTGATCATAAGCGTCATTGCGAGCGACCGAAGGGAGCGAAGCAATCTCTTTTAGATTGCTTCGTACTTCGACTTCGCTCAGTACGAAGTCCTGAGCTTTTGCCGAAGGACTTCGTCGGCACTTCGTGTTCGCAATGA
>JAUYPN010000051.1 GCA_030695725.1 Candidatus Omnitrophota bacterium | reverse complement strand
ACCAAAAAACAGGTAAGGAAGATATGGCAAGAGTTAAAGCCCTTCGACAAAAGCTCAGGGCTTTATCCTGAGCCAAGTCGAAGGATAAAGAAGGGGGCATAGATATGGAGATAGGCGAGTTAAAAGGCAAGAGTATTTTAGAGTTGACGAAGCTTGCAAAAGAGCTGAATGTCAACGGTATAAGCGGCCTGAAAAAACAGGATCTCATATTCAGGATACTGCAGGCCAAGACCGAAAAGGAAGGGCTCATATTCGGCGAGGGGGTCCTGGAGATATTGCCGGACGGGTTCGGGTTCTTAAGAAGCCCGGATTATAATTATCTTCCCGGCCCGGACGATATTTATATATCTCCTTCCCAGATACGAAAGTTCAGTTTAAGGACAGGCGATACGGTGAGCGGCCAGATAAGGCCCCCGAAAGAGGGAGAGAGGTACTTCGCGCTCCTGAAAGTCGAGGCGGTGAACCTCGGCAATCCCGATGACACTAAGGATAAGACCCTCTTTGACAACCTGACGCCGATATATCCGAACGAGAGATTCCTCCTGGAGACCAAGCCGCAGGAAGCGTCGATGAGGATAATGGATATGCTCACACCGGTCGGCAAGGGGCAGCGCGGTATGATAGTAGCTCCTCCGTACAGCGGCAAGACGGTACTTTTGCAGAAATTCGCCAATGCGCTGACGACGAACTATCCGGAGGTGGTGCTGATAGTACTGCTCATAGACGAACGTCCGGAGGAAGTTACCGATATGCAGAGGCTCGTTAAGGGCGAGGTCATCAGCTCGACTTTCGATGAACCCGCGGAGAGGCATATTCAGGTGGCGGAGATAGTGCTGGAGAAGGCGAAGCGCTTAGTCGAGTGCGGCAAAGACGTCGTGATACTGCTCGATTCCATTACGCGGCTTGCCAGGGCGTACAATACGTGTGTCCCGCACTCCGGGAAGATACTTTCGGGCGGCGTCGATTCGAACGCTCTGCAGAAACCGAAGAGGTTCTTCGGGGCCGCGAGGAAGATCGAGGAGGGCGGAAGCCTTACCATAGTCGCCACGGCATTAGTCGATACCGGCTCCAGGATGGATGAAGTCATCTTCGAAGAGTTCAAGGGCACGGGCAACATGGAGATACAGCTCGACAGGAATCTCTTCCAGAAGAGGATATATCCCGCTATCGACATAAAGAGATCGAATACGAGAAGGGAAGAGCTTCTCATAAGCGACGATGAGTTGAAGAAGATATGGCTCATGAGAAAGGTATTGAATGAACTGAATTCGGACGAGGCGATGCAGCTATTGATAGAGAAGCTGTCAAAGACGAAGTCGAACGCCGAATTTTTAATGTCGTTGAACCAGAAATAAGGAGAGTAAGACGATGAAAGATAAGATACATCCGCAATATAAAGAGGCGACCATCAGCTGTGTCTGCGGCGAGACGATCCATACCAGGTCGACGAAGCCGGTCATACACGTGGACATATGCTCCAAGTGCCACCCGTTCTTTACGGGCAAGCAAAAATTGATAGACTCCGCGGGCAGGGTGGAGAAGTTCGCGAAGCGTTCCGCGCTTAAAAAACAGGGCAAGGCAAAGCCGGTAGCCGCGGCGCCGGAAGCTCCGAAGGCAAAGGAAGAGAATAAAGATTAAATGATCTTAAGGATCCTCGAAGAGAGAAAAAAGCGCTACGATGAGCTTCATAATCTATTGGCCGATGAGAAGGTTGTAGCGAATCAGGCCGAATATCAGGCTTACGCCAAGGAGATGTCCGCCCTGACGCCGTTGATCAATGAGTACAGCTCTTACAGCAAGATATTGAAGGGCATCGATGATATGGAGAAGGTTCTGAATGAGAAGGGCCATGATAAGGAGTTCATAGCCATGGCTCAGGAAGAGCTTAGCGACCTGAAGGTGATGTCCATGGCTTCGGAGTTGAAGCTCGAGGATATCATCCTTGAGAAGGAATCGGGCGGCGATAAGGATATCATCATGGAGATACGCGCCGGTACCGGCGGAGTAGAAGCGAGCCTGTTTGCCGCGGATCTATTGAGAATGTATTCTAGATACGCCGTTAAGAAAGGCTGGAAGGCGGAGCCTATAGACGCAAGTACCACGGAGAAGGGCGGCTACAAGGAAGTTGTATTCTCGATATCCGGAAAAGGTGTTTATGGCAGGTTGAAGTTTGAGAGCGGCACACACAGGGTCCAGCGCGTTCCTGATACCGAAGCGAGCGGCAGGATCCACACTTCCGCGGTGACCGTTGCTGTGCTGCCGGAAGCTGAAGAGGTAGACGTAGAAGTAAAGCCGGAAGATATCAAGATAGACGTCTTCAGGGCGGGCGGCGCGGGCGGGCAGAGCGTCAACAGGACGGATTCCGCGGTGCGCATGACGCATATTCCTACGGGCATGGTGGTCACATGTCAGGATGAACGGTCGCAATTAAAAAATAAGGCCAAAGCCCTCAGGGTGTTAAGGGCCCGGCTATTCGATATGAGAAAAACGGAACACGACAGGAAGATCTCGCAGTCGCGCAAGGCACAAGTGGGCTCGGGCGACCGCTCCGAAAAGATAAGAACATATAATTTTCCCGACAGGCGCATCACCGATCACAGAATAGGCTTCACGGTCCATAATCTGGAGGGTGTGCTTGAGGGCGACCTGGATGAGATAATAGACGCGTTAAGGGTGGAGGATAAACGCTTGAGGCTGGCATCAAAATGATAAAAACAGTAGAACCGCATACTCCGCTGCAGTACATCATGGGTAAAGAGAAATTCTTCGGCCTTGATTTTATGGTCAATGAGCACGTGCTCATTCCCAGGCCGGAAACGGAAGTGCTTGTGGATATGGTGATAGAATTGCTACGAGGTCCACAGTCCGCAGTCCACAGCCCACGGATACTGGATTTATGCACCGGCTCCGGAAATATAGCAATATCATTGATGGTTCGATTAAACTCACCATCAATGCCGAGCAAGGCCAAAGGCCGCGTCGAGGCATTGACTAAAACCAACTCTTGTTGTAAAATGGTCGCCTCTGATATATCGCAAAATGCGCTCGAAATCGCCAGGTCAAATGCCCGCCTCAACGGTGTTTCTGATGATATTTCGTTTATAAAGAGCGATCTGTTTAAAGATATCAGCGGCGAGTTCGATTTTATCATATCGAATCCGCCCTATATAGCGTGGTACGAATTCGAAACATTGCAGAAAGAAGTATTGAAAGAGCCCATGCTTGCTCTGGACGGCGGCTTAGACGGTTTGGACTTTTACAGAAGAATTTTTCTTGAAGCTCCGCGGTATTTAAAGCACGGCGGTTATTGCGTCGTGGAGATAGGTTTCGGGCAATTGCCCGCTATAAAAGATATTGTAGAACAAAAAAGTAGAGATTCGTCATTGCGAGGAGCGAACGAAGTGAGCGACGAAGCAATCTCTTTAAAAGCGGGATTGCTTCGCCCCTCCGGGGCTCGCAATGACGGAATACATAAGCGTAAAGGATTCGAGATCCTGAAAGTTATACCTGACCAATACGGCATAGACAGGGTGGTAGTGGCGCAATGGATAAATTAGTAATAGAGGGCGGTAGACGCCTGCATGGTACCGTAACGATAAGCGGGGCCAAAAATGCCTGTCTCCCCATATTGGCGGCGACGCTTCTCTCCGACGACAGATCGGTGATCAGGAATATCCCGGCTCTGAAGGATATGTCCACGATGCTCAAGATCCTGAAGAACTTTGGCGTCAAGGTCCAGCAGGACGATGGTACCGTAACAGTAGATCCGGAAGGTTATTCCAAATACGTAGCTCCTTATGAATTGGTGAGCACTATGCGCGCCTCGATATGCGTTCTCGGGCCTCTGTTAGCCAAGAAGAGAAGAGCCGAGGTTTCGTTTCCCGGAGGCTGCGTCATAGGGCCGAGGCCCATAGATATCCATTTAAAAGGATTGACCGCTCTCGGCGCCAGGATAAAGGTCGAGAAGGGATACTTAATAGCGGACGGACGAAATCTGAAAGGAACTCATATATATCTGGGCGGCCACTTCGGTTCGAGCGTCCTCGCCACCGACAACGTGATGATGGCCGCTACGCTTGCCCGCGGTGTTACGATAATAGAGAACGCGGCGTGCGAACCTGAAGTCGCCGACCTCGCGACATTTCTTATCAAGATGGGAGCTAAGATCAAAGGGTATGGGACTCCCAGGATAATAGTTGAGGGAGTAAAGAAGCTGCATGGCGCGGAGCATACGGTGATAGCTGACAGGGTAGAAGCCGGCACCTATATACTTGCCGCCGCGATAACGAAGGGCGATGTGACATTAAAGAACGCCAAGCTCGAACATATGATCGCCATGGTGGATAAGTTGAGAGAGTCGGGCCTGGATATAAAGAATATTCCGAACGGGATCAGGGCAAAGTACGTCAAAAAATTAAAGCCCACGGACATGACGACACTGCCGTACCCGGGATTTGCGACGGATATGCAGGCCCAATTTATGAGCCTGATGGCCGTGACCGATGGAATAAGCGTCATAACCGAAAAGATATACCCGGAGAGATTTATCCATATAAGCGAACTTAACCGAATGGGCGCGAACATTCTTCTTGAGGGGCCGTGCGCCATAATAAAGGGAGTCAAGAGCTTAAGCGGCGCGCCTGTCATGGCCTCGGACTTAAGGGCATCGGCGGCGCTCGTGCTCGCAGGGCTTGTGGCCAACGGCAGGACCGATGTTCATAGGATATACCATCTGGATAGAGGCTACGAGAATATAGAGGATAAGTTACTGAAGTTAGGCGCTAATGTATGGAGAGAAAAAGAGAAGTAAAACTGTATAAAACGAGGAGGAAAAAATGCCGGCAGTGATAAGACTTAAAAGGTTCGGGACGCTAAAAAAACCGTCTCACCGTATAGTCGTGATGGACAAGCGCAGAGCAAGAGACAGTGAGCCGATAGAGACTCTCGGATATTATGATCCGAAGACAAACCCGGCCAATGTCAAAGTTAACAGAGAGCGCGCCGAATATTGGTTGGGAGTGGGCGCTATCCCGTCTCATGCGGTGGGGTTGCTTTTGAAGAAGCAGGGAATAACGAAGAAATGAGATTGTTTATTAGCGTCATTGCGAGGAGGGCTTAAGCCCGACGAAGTCCTTCGGCAAAAGCTCAGGACTTCGTACTGAGCGAAGTCGAAGTACGAAGCAATCTAAAAAAGAGATTGCTTCGCTCCTGCTTCGGCTCCGCCTCGCAGTCGCTCGCAATGACGGGGTTTGCATGAAGATAGACATATTGACGCTTTTTCCCAAGATGTTCGAGAACATCCTGGGAGAGTCGATGCTGAAGATCGCTCAAGAGAAGGGGCTCCTTGAAATAAGCGTAAGGAACTTGAGAGATTGGACGAGCGACGCCCACAAGACCGCGGATGACAAGCCGTTTGGCGGCGGTCCGGGCATGGTGATGAAAATCGAGCCGGTCTATCGTGCGCTCGAAGAATTAGAGGTTACACCCCGGGGGTGTAATGCACACCCTCGGGGTGGGCATGTGGTTCTTCTTACCCCTCAGGGTAAAAAGTTCGATCAGAAAGCCGCGAAGAGGTTAGTTAAGGAGAAGAGACTCATCCTCATATGCGGCCATTACGAAGGCGTCGATGAGCGCATACGCGAAATGGCAGACGAGGAGATATCGATAGGTGATTATGTCCTGACCTGCGGCGAGCTTCCGGCGCTTGTGGTGGTCGACGCGGTTTCGAGACTCATCCCTGGAGTGCTGGGGCATAGCGGCTCTGTGAAGAGCGAGTCTTTTGAAAATAGCTTGTTGGAGTATCCGCAATACACGAGGCCTGCGGAATTCAATGGTATGAAGGTTCCCGACATCCTTTTAAGCGGGAACCATAAAAATATAGAAAGATGGCGTAGTTCAGAGTCGTTAAAGAGAACGCTCAAGCGTCGTCCCGATTTAATCAAGAAAGGAAGGAAGAAAGATGGATAAGTACACAAAACTGGTTGAGGCCATACACTTGAAGAAGGATATCCCTCAATTTAACGTAGGCGATACCATAGATGTTCTAGTCAAGATCATCGAAGAAGGCAATACCAGGGCACAGACTTTTGAGGGCATAGTCATTGCCAAAAAAGGATCCGGCCTCGGAGAGACATTCACGGTCCGCAAGATCTCTTACGGAGAAGGGGTGGAGAGGGTGTTTCCGCTGCATACACCTTCCGTAGAGAGAATAGTGGTGATCAAGAAGGGCGATGTTAAGAGGGCGAAACTCTATTATCTGAAGAAGAAGATAGGGAAAGAGACCAAGATTGAAGAAAAGATCGAACGCGCTCAAAGTGACGAGGCTGCTGCTCCACGAGAAGAGTCTAAATAGCTTAGGGTTCAGTCGCATCGCCGGTGTCGATGAAGCGGGTAGAGGCCCTTTGGCCGGACCCGTCGTCGCGGGCGCCGTCATCGTAAAGGACATCAGATTTAAGGAGCGCATAGACGACTCCAAAAAATTGACCGCGAAAAGAAGAGAAGTTGCTTACCGCGAAATATTAAAAAAATCTATCGTAGGCGTAGGTATAATAGGCGAGAGGACGATAGATAAGGTCAACATCTATCAGGCGACAAAGAAGGCCATGCAGATGGCCGTTTCAAGATTGAAGATCCCGCCCGATTACGTGATAGTGGACGGGAATATGAAGATAGCGACAAAGTGCCCGCTGAAGTGCATTGTCGGAGGAGACTCAAAGAGTCTTTCTATAGCCGCAGCATCCATAGTGGCCAAGGTAACGAGAGACAGGATAATGGTAGATTACGATAAGCTCTATCCGCAGTACGGGTTCGCCAGACACAAAGGTTATGGCACCAGAGAACACATGGCCGCGATAAAAACCCACGGCGCATCCCCGATCCACCGCAGTAGTTTTCGCCCCATCAAAGATTTTCTAGTATAAATTCGCTGTCATGCCCGCGAAAGTGGGCATCCATTGCAATGTAAAGCAAAAAAAAGTTAGATAACTTTTTCTTGAATTAACAAAGCCGCATGGTATAATCTTACTACTATGTTTATTTATAGATCCAAATACAGCATCTTATATAAAGCTATAGCGATAGCTATGGTGTGTCTATTTTTAGTAAATGACATAGCTTGGGCAGCTCCTCCAGACCGCATTTCATACGAACAAACCACTCTTGCTGCAGAATCAAGATTGAAACCTTTCTCCGAAGCGCATAGGTTAGACTTCAGGAATACCGTTACAGCCGCTTACATCGCAAAAGAAATAAAAACCCTTGTTAAGGCAAAAAAACTTCGTGAGAGTCATATAGTAAAATTCAATAACAGGTTCCCGAATGGCGAAGTAAAGATAGATAAGAATGTAAAAACAGGAATTTTCCAATGCAGCAAGAGAGAATACAAATATGCCGTCTTCCATTTTAAGAATGAAAACGTCACAGTCACAATTCATGCGTTATTTGTCGATAACCTTGACAAAGGGGAGCGCCGAGAACTGGGAATCAGAGATGATGAGAAGCATCATCTCGCTTACCCGGGCCTCGAGGGGGTATGGTTCGTTAACCATGACGCAAGCACTGCAGCGCCTCAAGTTTTGCCGCCAAAGTTGTTAACGCTGGATGATTTTTATCGATTACAAATGAAGTTATCTTCTCAACCAGATAATAAGGAAGAATTGTTAGAGCTGGTGAAGGAGAGATTAAGAGCGGCAGGTGAATTAATAAAAAGCTTAGAAGCCCCTCCGGATGTTCTTAAAAAAATGGAGGAGTTTAGAGAGCGAAATGGCTTTGACGGTGTCCTGCCTGAGTTAGCCCATCTTCCGCAGTTAAAAAACGAACTTGTAATAGTATCAATGACTTACGTCGATTAACCCCCCAAAGTCTCCACTACATTTTCCATGATCCTGGGTTTATTTGGTAATGGTAACCCAAGTCTGTAAAGCAAAACTT
>JAUYPN010000043.1 GCA_030695725.1 Candidatus Omnitrophota bacterium | reverse complement strand
CCCAACAAGTCGCTTTCCGTGCTGGATGGGACTGACCCCATTTTTACTATTTTAAATACTAAACAAAAACCTTCTCTTCAACCTTTTTAATGCGCTTTTCATGATCATTTGTTTCGTGACTAATACTCACTACTATCATTTTAACGGAATTAAGCTCTGACTTTACTTCGCGCATGTCTTGTTTTAATTCCTGCACATCTTTTTTTATTTCACCTATCTCAGATTCTACCTTATCTAGCTTTTTAACTAAGATGCTATGGCCTTCTGCTACGGTTTTAACCTCGTGCTTCATCTGTTCCATCAATATATTAGTATGACGCTCGAATTTCTTCTCGATTTCGACTATCAGATCGTTATTGCTCGTCTCGTTCTTTTTAGCGTTCTTCACAGATGCGACTATAACATAACGAATGGTTGGTGTAAAGAAAATTTTATGCTATAATTGCCGAATGCTGAAAAACAATACTTTCCGTATCTTAAGTATCAGCGTGATCCTTTGCGTGGTCTATACGCTATGGATCTCCACCTTAAATCCCGTACAGATAGCCAGCCTTAAGATCATCGATTCATTCTTCTACTTGAGCTCCAAATTCAATCCCCTGCCGAAGACCGGACAGGATATAGTCCTGGTCTCCGTGGACGACAGCTCATTAAGAGAGGTAAATATTCGTTGGCCGTGGCCGAGAAGCACGATAGCGGATATCATTAATAAAATCTCCGCCAACGGCCCGGCCGCCATCTGTGTCGATCTCGTATTCGCGGGAAAAAGCGTGGATCCGAAGGAGGATTCTGTTCTAATGAATTCTCTAAAGAGCGGCGGGAATGTCTATGCGGCGGCCTTTTTCGGCAGCGACGGTAAGTACGTGGTCCCGGACGAAGCGCTGGCTCTCAGTCTTAAGGATTTTGGGTTCGTCAATAAGCCCAGAGATATTGACAACACCATAAGGAGGATGAGGCCGTATTTTCTTTCCCAGTCGGGCGGCATCATAGACTATTCCCTATCTTTAAAAGTGGCAGGAGGCGTAACGAACAACACGCCGGCCAGCATAGGTGTATCCGTGCCCCTCTCAAAGGATGGCGCCACTTACATAAAATTTTTTGGCTCCCTTGATAAATTTAATTCCATCCCCGCATGGAAAGTCCTGAAAGGCGCGGCGGATCTATCAACATTAAAAAATAAACTGGTATTTTTCGGCGTCACTTCCGAATCCTTCCATGATACATACCATACGCCGCTCGGGATAATGCCCGGCACGGTGATAGACATTAATGAGACGCTGACGTACATAAACAGGTCTTTCTTCCGGTACGCCAGCCATGAAGTGAATTCGATAATTCTCTTTATCTTCGTCCTTATAGCGGTCTTCGGCAGTTTAAGATTATCGATACTTTCAGGCATAGCGTTAACAGCATGCGAGATACTGATACTGCTGTCATTGGGGCTGGTTTTGTTCCTAAAAGGAATAATAATAGACCCGATCGGCCCAATATTGCTTATGGTAGCGTCCACCGTATTGCTTCACGGGGCCAGATACGTGGTACTCATCGTTGAAAATATGGTTTTGCGCAAAGAAGCCGTAACGGACGGCCTCACGGGGCTGTATCTGCACAGGTATTTCGAATTGCAATTGAAGAGAGAATTGAAGAGCGCTTCTCACATCCGCAAAAATCTCGCGCTGGTGATATACGATATCGATCATTTCAAAAAGATAAATGATACGTACGGCCATGAATTCGGCAACATCGTACTGAAAGCGATCGCAAAGAGCCTCAGGGATCATTCAAGAAAGAATAATATTATCGCGCGCTACGGCGGAGAGGAATTCTGCATAATAATCCCCGGCATGAAGCGCGACCATGCCATAAAATACGCGGAAAGGCTGCGCAGCCTCATAAGTCATATGGAATTCAAAACCGATAAAGGGGATAGCATCAGGGTCACCATGAGCGCCGGGATCGTTACCATAGAGGATATGGTCTCACCGGATCATACGTCTTTTATAAAAGCGGCGGATTCTGCCCTTTACGGGTCTAAGAACGCGGGACGCGACAGGATAACGGTCTTTACTTCTTTGCGCTGCCAGCCCCCTCCAACGTTTTCGACAGCCTCTGGGTAAAGTCTCTCATCATCGCCTTCATATTCTCCTCCAATACCTTCTTATTGGGGTCTATGTAGGCTTTACGGTATTTAGCTTCCTGCTGTAGCAGATATTCTGCCTCGAAGCTCTTGTCTTTGGCCTGCTTAAGTTTCTCAAAGATCTTGTCTATCTCGTTACGGGGCAGCTTGGCCAGCTCCTCATCGGTCATATTATTGGAGAGTATATTCTTAAGCTGTAAGATAGACATGTTCTTTGAGAGCTCCTTGACTAATTCGTCATAATACGGCTTGGTTGATCCTTGATAATCCAGGATTATCTTACCTTTTGAATTATTGAGTTCCGAGAAGATATTCTTAATGTTTGCTACGTCGCCTTCCTTTAATAGGTCCGGGATCGCCTGGGCTATCAGTACTGCGGCCGCCACCTGAAGGAGATCGTCTTGAGCCTTCTTGAGCTCAGGCGATTCTGACCCGTCTGACTGCTTATTGACTTCGTTTAATAAACTCGTTACGGCGTCTAATATCATCTTCTGGTCTTCTGTTGGATTTTTTAATATACTTGCCAACATTACGGCTATCTCCATCTCAGCCGGATTGTGCATAATCGTACCATCTATAGCAGGCGCTATCGCGCTTCCCTTTACGGCATTGCCGACAATAAGGTCAAGGGCTGCTTTGTCGATCATCCCCTGCTGACCTTCCGAGAAGTTATTCCGGCTATTTAAAAGCCCTTTAAATATGGAAGCAAGGACATTGGCTTCAACCTCTTTTGTGCCGGTTGAAGCATTAAACAATAAAGTCTTCGATGTTTCGTATTCGATCGTCCTGTTATAATTGAATGGGCTGGTAGCCGCTTGCACGATATCCGAAGTAAATTTAGGTGAGAGCGCGTATGTGCGAGCGTAAGCGCTATCCTGCCATTTGCCCGCCCCGCTATCCTCTCCAAATCGGATACCCATCTGAAGGGTATTTTCTACATACGACAAGTTGTTATCGAAATCCCAATCATGGGGATTCGCCTTAAAATAATCCTGAAAAGAATAAATTCCATATCCGCGTGTATAGGAGTAATCTGAATCGCTCATTAGTATTGTTATACCGTTAAGTTTTGTGTTAAAATTATTGTATTCGGAGGAAACTTTTGAGTCTGAGGCATATATTCCAGACTCGCCATTGAATTGATTATTCGCGGCGGAAACGACTGAACTATTTAATACATATAATCCAAGAATGACGTTAAACACATTATTCTTAACCGCCAGAGATGAAGAAGTTGCAGATACGCCTCTTCCTTCATATAAACTACCGGATAAAGCCTCAAAATTATTATTGGCTATCGTAACATTGGATGAGTTGCTGATCGAGATAGCTCCAGTAAAGCTGCCGTTCGACTGCGATTTTATCGTGAATCCGTTTATCTCAGTATATTTACTTATATTAGAGCCTTTTATTCCCAATCCGCCGCTAATGATAGTAGGCGTTCCGCTGATATCGCGCGCGCCGCTTTCGTTATATCCTCCATACAGGCTGACACCATCTTTTAACGTTAGAGACTGCGGTCTGGTGTAATCATTATACGCAATAAGAACCCCGGTAAGAACCCACCGGCCGGTCTTTGAGTCCAGCTTTCGTTCCTGACGATAACCAATGGTATAAGATAAATCATATGTTCCTGTTTTAACGATAACTGAATCACCCGATTGAGCAATGCTTATAGCATCCTGAATAGTCGCTTTTCCTATATCGTCGAATCCGGCATATACACACCTTTTCCCTTCTATGACCTCCGATATCATGCGGCCGCTTGCATCGTAAGCCTTGGAATCGCCTGTGCCGATCTTTATGTCGCTGTTGACTGTGTTCATAGCAACTTCAATAACGTTTTCGCTGAACTGCGCCGCAGCTTTAGGATTTTCGTTGGAGCCGCCCGTCTTCTTCTTCAGCTCAGGGACCGGCTTATCGAGGGCATCCTCTTTCACATTGTCGCCTAGCTCATCTTTCGCGTACTCGGTCGTATTTTCAATAGAGTTCCCAGGCTTACTCAGCTGGTTTATTATCGAGTCCGTCTTCTGCTTGGTGGCGTTGATATATCCGGGTGAGAATATGCCTGCCTGGTCATTAGATAGACGATCGCTCTTGTCGTCCATGGCTGAATATGCATAGTCCACGGCCATAAACGATATTGATAATATTATCATTGTGAAGATCAGTATACGTTTCATGTTAAATCCTCCTCCATCTACCCCGACTCGTAAGATATGGTGAAATTCTCTTCGATAATTTCACCATACTCGTCGGGGTGTTAGCTTTCGGCTAACAAAAAACCTATCAACCATCTATAATTTGGCTGATAGGTCCACTTGGCTTCGGCAACTGACTGCCATATCCTTCGACGCGGTTGCCTTCGGCAACCTTGCTCAGGACTTAGGCTCTAAAGCTTTGCGAACCACCTTTTCAGATGGCGTGCCTTTATCGGTATTACCCAATAACCTAACTCTTTTCTATCCTCACCATATACTATACCACATTAATACTAATGATACAATGGCATTATTCTAACTTTTTTCTATTTAACTATGCACTCCTTCTATCTAAGAGGAAATTACTCTTCTTCTCCTGCTTAACTTTAACCTTAACGCTTACCGCTATATTTGTAAGCTCCGCATAACTCGATATAGGCCTGCGCTGGTTGGTGACGCCGGCCATCGATATGGTCATTAACGGGTATCTAACTGTCACCCCTCTTCTGTCCTTCTCAGCTATATACCCGGCGTCCAGGTCTTCCTTTGAATAAAAACTTCGTATTTCGGAGTCAAAATCATGAATTATTTTTTGTGTGACGGCATCCGACTTATCCGGCGTCGTTATTATGAAGAAGTCATCGCCTCCTTCATGCCCGAGAAAATCGCCGGAGTTGCCGCTTGACTTTATCGCCGTGTCCAAAATCCTGCTGGTAAGTTTTATAACTTCATCGCCTTTGGCGATGCCGTACCTGTCGTTATACGCTTTAAAATTATCAAGGTCTATATGTATGGCGACAAATAAATTTGCGCGCTTGATCCTGCTCTCAACTTCTTCGCGGATGACGTTATTGCCGGGCAGTTTCGTCAGGGGATTGGCGTTCTCGGCCCGCTCTTTCATCTTCTTTAAAGCGATCGTCATCTCGTTGAACGTCTCTCCAAGTTCCTGTATCTCGTCGTTGGTCTTTATGGCGACTTTCAGGTCGAGATTGCCGGAAGCTATCTCTTTGGTGGCGGCGTTCAATACCTCAATGGGCCAGACTACCGTCTTCAATAATATGAAGCCCAAAAATAGATTACCGATGACTACCGCTATCACGGTCAATAATATCGGGATAAGCGTATCCACTATCGCCTGGCTCATATTGGCTATCGAGAATGACAGCTTTACGATATACTTGGGCGTCAGGTCGATAGATAGCGGTATGAATATGTCTATAACCTTCGTCTTTTCGTTTATCATCGAATAGAACCATGCGGCCTGCCCCGATTCCTGTGACAACTTTTGATAAGCATCTATGTCCTGCTTCGACTCTCCAAACTCTCTCACCATGGAATCGTTCGTGGCAAGGACAACGCCGTCCATAGAGATCGCGGATATCTTTTCAACAACGCCCTCTTTCGAAAAGGACTCTATGGCCGCTTCGAATATTCCGGATAAGGCCTCTTCTGTCTGCATGTCCTTAATGAGCATCTCGAGGGTCGTCTTGACTATGATGGTCCCGACGCGCGCCCGGTACTTATTGTATGAATTGAGCCTCTCTAAGTGGTTCTTTAGTTGGATGGATGTAAATATGAATATGAAGAGGAACGACATGCCTGTTATAAGGAGGGTCACTCTTACGTGCAGTTTAAATCTTGGCATTTTATTGTATGTCCTTCAGTTCGAGTTGTATCGACTGCAATCCTTGCCAATCGTTTATAGACGGTATATACGCCAGATTCACTCCGGACCCTGATCTGGGCACGTCGAGTTGATTCCGGCCGAAACTCACGGCCTCGCATGTGGTGGAATTATCGGTCACCCACATCTTGAAACCGTTCTTACCTATATGCCTCGTGCCTTCCCTGACGAGAAGGTTGCGTGAGGAGAATACCGGTCTCGGATTCTCTTCCCCGAACGGAGCCAGCCTTTCTATCTCGCCTATGACGCTCTCGGTCAGATTATTCAGGGGTATCTCCATATCTATATTAAGCTGTGGAGAGAATATCTCTTCGGCGGCGTCTCCATATGTCTGGGAATTGATCATGTCCCTGAAATCATCAAGCTTATCTTTTTCTATGGTTATGCCGCAGGCCCCCTCGTGGCCTCCGAACCCTATGAGAAGATCTTTGCATTTGAGGATGGCGTCGAACAGATTGAACTTGTCTATGGACCTGCCGGAGCCCTTTCCATGTTTCCCGTCTAAAGATACGAGTATGGTCGGACGATAGAACCTATCGGCGATCCTGGATGCCACGATGCCGATCACTCCGGGATGCCAATTCTCGCTTCCCAGGACTATCACCTTATGATGCTTAAAATTAACTTCACGTTCGACTTTCGAAAGCGCCTCTTCGAGTATACCGGCCTCTATCTTCTGCCTGTTCCTGTTCTCCGCATTCAGCATCTTCGCCAGCTTCAGGGCTTCGGCCCTGTCACCCGCCATCAGCAATTCCAGGGCTTTCTGCGGAGAGCCCGTGCGCCCCATGGCATTTATTCTGGGCCCCAGAATGTAGCCTATGTGACCGCTCGATATCTCTTTTCCGTTAAGGCCGGAGGCCTCCGTAAGCGCATCCAGCCCTATCCTCGTCCTTCTGTTTATCTCGTCGAGGCCGTGCTTTGCGAGAACTCTGTTCTCTCCCAAGAGCGGGACTATATCCGCTATCGTGCCGAGCGATACCAGGTCCAGGAAGTCCTCCGCCAGAAATGATGTCCCTTCGTACAACGCCTTAGCCAGCTTGTACGCGATACCAACGCCCGCCAGATGCTTAAAAGGATATCCACAGCCTTCCTGAAGCGGATTTATTATGGCGTATGCCGCGGGAAGCCTCGATCCGACTATCTCATGATGGTCGGTGACTATGACATCTATTTTGTAAGCCCCGGCGTGCTCTATCTCGGCAAAAGAACCGATGCCGCAGTCAACCGTTACTATCAGGGAAACACCGTCCCTTTCGGCCTTCTTTATCGCGCCGATGTTAAGGCCGTAGCCCTCTTCCAATCTATTGGGTATATAGGTCTCGGCAATTGCGCCCAAATTTTTTAAAGCGGTGTATAGTACGGTCACGGCCGTCATACCGTCTACATCGTAATCGCCGTAGACTAAGATCTTCTCTTTGCCGAGTATGGCGCTCTTTATGCGTTCCACCGCTCTATTCATGTCCTTCATAAGAAGCGGGTCGTGACAGGACGACAGCGAACAGGCGATAAATTCGCCGGCTTCTTTTGTGCTGTCGATGCCCCTATTGGACAGGAGCTGCGCCGTTATCTTCGATATCTTGAGTTCCTGAGAAAAGGCATTCTGAACCGCTGTATTTACAGGTTTTATCTTCCAGATCTTTTTCATAAAATCTATTTTTTCGGCTCTATATGCACCACGACATCGGTGACTCCGGATATGCAGCTCTTAATAGCGCTCTCTATGCGGTAACTTATGTCGTGGGCCCTGTCAACATGCATATCGGGGCTCACCTGAACGTGGAGGTCGATATGTATGTCATCGGATCTGCCGCGCGTCCTTATCTTGTGACAGGCCCTGACGCCTTTAACAGCCATGACGACATCCATTATTTTATTATCGTCCGATATCACGATCTCATCGCACAGGACTTTAGAGCTGTCTCTCGCGATGGAGTAAGCCGCGTAAGCTATAAAGAACGCTATCATGATGGTCACTATCGGATCGAGGATCGGATAGCCCAACTTGATCACCGCCATCGCGATTATTACGGAGGCGGACGTAAATATATCCGCTCTTGTATGCAGAGCATCGGATACGAGGATGTCGCTATTAAGGCGCTTACCCGCCTTGTATTCGTAGATCATGACGAAAATATTGATAGACATGGTCACCAGCATCACTATCATGCTAACGACATCTATCTGAGGCGCCGTGTGGCTGTGCAGACGCCTTATGCCTTCATTAAAAAGATTGAAGCATACAAAGAAGAGCATCCCGGCGATCGCCAGGGAGAAGAGTGTTTCATATTTTTTATGGCCATATGGATGGTCTTTATCCGGGGGACGCCGCGCGAGCGTAATGCCTATAAGGCCTATTATATTGGAAGCGCCGTCGGCGAGAGAGTGAAATCCGTCGGCCATCATGCTCGTGAAGTGCGTGACGTAGCCGTAGAATATCTTGGCTAAGGCCACACCCCAATTCAGCACCAGGATGATCAGCAGGATGCGTTTGATATCTCTAAAGCGCTTCTCCTGATCTACGGTCATATATGATTATCTTTTAGCAACGTACTTCTTCTGCCACGATATTATCAACGGGCTCGATATGTAAACGGTGGAATACACTCCCGATATGAATCCCACAAAGAGACAGAACGCGAAGTTATTAAGAACCTCTCCGCCGAAGAATAGGAGAGCCATTACTACCAGCATCGTTACGCCCGTAGTGAGAATAGTCCTGCCAAGCGTCTGGTTTATACTTAAGTTGACCACGTCTATGAAACTGCCCTTCTTAACGAGCCTTAAGTTTTCGCGTATCCTGTCATAGATGACTATTGTATCGTTGATCGAATAACCCGCTATGGTAAGAAGCGCCGCCACTATCGTGAGATCGAACTGCCTGTGCGTTAGCGCCAGGGCGCCTACGGCTATCAGAACGTCGTGCAGTAATCCGACTACGCCGGCTATGGCGTACTTTATATTGAAGCGTATCATCACGTAGACCAATATGCCGGCCAGGCCCAGCAGCAGGCTCACGGTGGCATTCTGCTTAAGGTTCTTTCCTACGGTAGGGCCCACCGTTTCAACCTTTAGTAGAGTGAAAGGATTGTCTTTGAATTTATCGGTGAAGAGACCGTTTATCTCTTTGGTGGTGTCGGCTTGGGTTCTTATTATAAGTTCCTTCGGATTGCCGTATTGCTGTATGGAAGCGCCGCCCAAGCCCATCTCCTTCAGGCTATTCCTTACAGCGTCTATTTTGATCGGCTTATCGAACATGAACTGCTGCAGAGTGCCTCCGGAGAAATCTACGCCGTAGTTACTCTCGCCGCGTAAAGCAAATATCGAGACGCCGACTATTATGATGACCGCGGAGATCGCGTAGCATATTTTTCTCTTAGAGATAAAATCTATCTTCGTCCCGGGTACTATCGACATGAATTTGAGCTTGGCGAGGTCAAACTGATCGCACATAAGCTCAAATATCGTACGCGTGCATGTTACCGCCGTAAAGAGGTTGGCCAATAGACCTATCGTCAACGTTACCGCGAATCCTCTTATGGGACCGGTCCCAAATTTGAATATCAGCGCGGCGGCTATTATTGTTGTGAGGTTGGAATCAAATATCGCGGAGAATGCCCTATGGTATCCGGAAGCTATAGCCGCTCTTAAAGTCTTCCCGAGCTTAAGCTCTTCCCGTATCCTTTCATAGATAAGTACGTTCGCATCGACCGACATACCGATAGTCAATATCAGACCGGCTATGCCGGGCAGAGTTAAAGTGCCCTTGAACATCGCCAGACACGCGAGTATTATGAGCAAGTTAAACGCCAGCGCAAGATTGGCTATAACGCCCGCTAATCGATAGTAGATGATCATAAAGATGAATACGAGGAGACCGCCTATTATGGTGGCTCGCAGTCCGGCCTTTATGGAGTCAGCTCCGAGAAGCGGGCCCACCGTTCTCTCTTCCTCCACTATCACAGGCGCCGGCAGGGCGCCCGCTCTTAAGACTATAGCGAGGTCGTTCGCTTCCTCAACCGTAAAGCTTCCGCTGATCTGAGCCTGGCCGGAAGGTATGGGCTCGCGTATCACCGGCGCCGACTGGACTTTCCCGTCGAGGACTATCGCCAGGCGCTTACCCACATTGGCTTGGGTTATCGCGTAAAAAACTTCCGCACCCTTGGTATTGAGCGCCAGCGAGACATAAGGCTCTCCGAACCCGCTGGAGCTGAAATCTGTCTTGGCGTTGACTATAACATCGCCCGTTAAAGAAGCTTCTTTTGATATGAGCACCGGCTCACGCCCGGCCCTCTCTTTTTCAAGGTATTTCAATTCATACCCTTCGACAGGTTCGTTGTTTAGGGCCTTCTTTATATCTTCCGCGTTATCCGAAACTATCCTGAACTCGAGATGCGCGGTCTTGCCTATGATCTCAAGCGCCCTCTCTCTATCGCTGACGCCCGGAAGCTGGACTATGATATTCTCCCTACCCTGCCTCTGAATGGCCATTTCACCCACGCCGAACTGGTCGACCCTGTTCCTGACGATCTCCATAACTCTCTCGACGGCGTCTTTTCTGGCTTCAAGAGGGACCTTGGACATATCCACCTTCAGGACGACATGCATGCCGCCCTGTAAGTCGAGCCCGAGATTTATCTTTCCCTTCTGGAGCACCTTGCCATCAGAGCTCTTCACGGTGAAAGGCGGTAATATCATCGTCACGCAGATTATAGTAAGCGCTATGATACCCAACAGCTTCCATTGCAAGGCCTTGTTCATTTGTGTCTCCTATTTATTCGGACGCTTTTCTCTTCATTCTTGCGATACAGTTCTTCTCCACATCTATCTTGACGTTATCATCGATCTTCAGAGTAACTGCAGTCTCCTTGATATTGACGACCGTGCCGTGTATACCGCCGGTCGTTATGACTTCGTCATTCCTCTTCAAAGCCGCTATCATCTTCTTCAATTCATCCTGGGCCTTCTTTTGAGGCCTTATCAGCAGAAAATAGAATATTATGAAGATAAATATCACCGGCATCAAACTTACTATAGGACTTTGCGCGCCGCCCATTTCTACACCTCTCCTTCCGTCTTTAAGTATTTATTCGCGAACTGAAGCCTGAAACTTTCAAAGCAATCATCCTTAATTGCCTGCCGCGATTTCTGTATGAGTTTAACATAAAAATGTATATTATGCAATGATACCAG
>JAUYPN010000042.1 GCA_030695725.1 Candidatus Omnitrophota bacterium | reverse complement strand
AGCGTGAAGCCTTCCCCGAGAATAGATATCCCTGAAGACGCCTTGGAGACTACAAGGTTGATAGGCAGCAAGTGTAAGAGCCGTAAGGCTTTCAGCTTAGCTGTACTAATCCGTCGTCAGGCTTGACCATTTTATATTAATTTGTTCCATTATGGTCGACGCTCCGTTCGCTTATTTAAATGTTATAGTGTTATTGTGGGTTGTACCCAAATTTTTGAATGTCTTATATTCAAAAATTTGCCTTCGTATCTATGATCTTTAATTTTAATAATGTTATGTTCTCCGGAATTTTTTCATAAAATTCCGGAGGATACCGCTAAGCATATTAAAATCTCAGAGAGGTTTTAATATAGCGGCTTTGAAAAATTATTAATATTTCAAAGTAATTCTTTGAGAAGCAAGAATTATATCCCTGTGCTTTAGAGCGGAGGGGCCACACCCGTTCCCATTCCGAATACGGAAGTTAAGCCCTCCAGCGTTGATGGTACTTGCCGGGCAACTGGCTGGGAGAGTAGACCAGTGCAGGGTTAATTTTGCCCCCGCTGCTTTGTTTTGCTAACGCAAACCAAAGCAAAACAGCGGGGGTTTTTATTTTAAGGGTTTTTATTTTCTACTTGAAGTCCGAGCCTTTTTGTACTATCATGATTGGCATATAGAATGGGGTAAAGATGGCGCTCAGACTTTATGAGACGTTTTAAGCAGCATCTAGGCAATTCTCTTATGGGGGTTGCCTTTTTATTTTTATGTGTTTCTTTATGTGCGCATGCTGCGGAAAAGGATCTGTCTGTGAAAAAAACAGAAACTGCGACGTTCGCGGCTGGTTGTTTTTGGGGGGTGGAGGATGCGTTCCATCGTCTGGATGGAGTTGTTTCTACGACTGTCGGTTATACGGGAGGACATACAAAGAATCCCATTTATGAGGATATATGCTCAAATGGTACAGGCCACGCCGAAGCTGTGCTGGTAGAATACGATCCTGCCAGGATATTATATGGCAAGCTTCTGGATACATTCTGGTCGATCCATGATCCCACCGAACTAAACAAGCAAGGTCCGGATGTCGGCTCACAATATCGCTCCGCGATATTCTACCATTCTGAATACCAAAGGAAGGCGGCCATGCTCTCGAAGGCAGGACTTGAGTCTTCGAGAGAATATAAGAACCCAATAGTTGTGGAGATAGTGCCTGCCGGAGAGTTTTACCCCGCCGAAGAATATCATCAACAATATCTGGCAAAGAAAGGCATGGCAAGCTGTCATATATCGCAAAAGAATGGCGCAACCGGCTCAAAGATCAGCATTTACAATGTCAGAAAAGGAGCGGTGGAGAGTGTCGACAAGATCATTAAGACGGATGCTGAATGGAAAGAGACACTCACTCCCGAACAGTATGAAGTAGCCAGGTGCAAAGGAACCGAGAAGCCGTTTACAAGTTCGTGCGAGATCCCTAAAGAAAAAGGATTATATGAATGTGTATGCTGCGGCACAGACATTTTTAAGGTTGGCACAAAATTTGAGTCCGGTACGGGCTGGCCAAGCTTTTATGAGACGGCCTCCAAGTTAAATGTCGTTGAACTGCCGGACTCTAGCCACGGCATGATTCGCACAGAGGTGCTTTGTGCCCGCTGCGGTGCGCATCTGGGGCATGTATTCAATGATGGGCCGCCGCCGACAAATAAAAGGTACTGCATCAATTCAGTTGCTTTGAAATTTATTAAGGCAGAATAGTAAAGGAGAATAATGAAAAAATTTTATCTCTCTGGCATAGACAAAAAGATCGGGGGAGTGTGCGGCGGACTGGCTGAGTACTTTAACATTGACTCAACCTTCGTCAGGCTTTTATTCGTACTGGGCGCACTATTGGGCGGGTTTACGGTCATAACGTACTTAGCTCTATGGATAATCTCCCCGCGTCATACAAATTGCAAAAGCTGACCTTTGATCAAAGAAACATATAAAGATATGGAGGTGTGTATGGAAGAGAAGCAGATAGGAGCTGTGGACCATTTTTTTGGTAATATCAGTGTAAGCATGATCAAGTTGACCGACGCGTTAAGGATAGGCGATAGGATACATATAAAAGGTAGCACATCCGACTTTATGCAGGATGTCTCCTCTATGCAGATCGATCGCGTGCCCGCGCAGGAGGCCAAAGCTGGAGACCTTATAAGTATCAAGGTGGAACAAAAAGTGCGTAAGGATGACGCCGTATATAAAATTTGACAAGCAAAATCATGCGAAAGATAACAACGGTTGTATGCATTATTTTAATGTCATTCACGCTTAATTGCTATGCGGAAGGATTAGGCACGTTAATAGAATTGGGCAGGTCGCAGGCCGAGATTCAGAAACAGTACGCCCAGGAGACCAAGGCTTTTGAAGCAGTAAAAAAAGCGATAGAGACCGGCTCTGTCAGGAAGGGCATGGATAAGGCCTCCGTCCTTGCAAAGTACGGCAAACCCATAGTCGTGGTCGATGATCTCGACGGAAAACGCGAAGACTGGATATATAAGCCTGCGGAATCCTCATTCTTTAAAGGTATAAGGGCGACTCTTATTTTCGCCGTCTCTGGGGCGCTGGATGAAGCGAAGTTAGAGGAGGATTAAAAATGGGAAAAGAAAATTTTTCATTCGATATAGTTTCCGAGGCGGACCTGCAGGAAGTGGATAACGCGGTCAATCAGGCGAAGAAGGAGCTTGCCCAGAGATTCGATTTTAAGGGCAGCAAATCTTCCATAGATTATAACCGCACGGAAAAGAAGATATTGCTGGTGGGGGATGACGACTTCAAACTGCGTTCCGTTAAGGATATACTTGCCGCCAAGCTCGCCAAGAGAGGCGTATCGATGAAGCTTCTTACGTTCAGCGATCCCGTGCATGTATTCGGCGGATGTTTTCAGCAAACTGCCGATTTGGCTGCCGGGATACCCCATGACAGGGCCAAAGAGCTCGTCAAAATAATAAAGGGGCTGGATATAAAGGTCCAGGCGCAGATAGAGGCCGAGAAGATACGCGTCTCCTCGTCGAAGAAGGACGATCTACAGGCTGTCATAGCTCACCTTAGAAAGACGGATTTTCCGTTGGCGCTCACTTTCTGTAATTACAGATGAAAAGTACATGTTTTTTTATCCTCTTCCTGACCCTGCTCTCGCAACAGGTCTGTGCGGAAGGCGAAGTAAAGGGACTGAAGAAGATAGAATACTGGAAGACCGGTAAGGTCAGGCAGTGCGATGTCTATGACGTCAACGGCTACCTTAAGGCGAAGGTCTATTGCCGCGGCGACGGGACGATCGAAAAGATAGAGCGATTCAACATGGTCGGCAAGAGAGTGGAAGAGGCGCTTTACGACGGCCGGGGTAAGCTGAAGACCGGCATAGACGGATGGGCGGCGATACGCTGGATCTATAGCGGCCCGATGCTGCTGTATGAAGTAGCGTACGATGAAACAGGAAAGCCGATGGAGATGAAGATGTACAGCGAGTCCGGCAGGCTCATAGCCAGGCGATACAGGGACGATGTGAATTTCGATCCGTATGAGCAGGCGAACATGTATATGATGCTGGGTGGACAGAGCGCGGCTTTTTACGATACGACTGTCAGGAAAGAAGACGAGTCAGATATCATAGCCCCATGAGGTAGGCGGACCCTGCGGGGCACCGCCTTCAGCGGGCGCCCCCATATCTTGCTTTCGCAAGAAAGCATGGGGGCTCGAACAAATTTTTACAAAAATTTAGCCTATGAAGTAATATAGCCTCACTGGTCGTCTGAATTTTTTGCTATACCGCCATAATGTGTAAAAATTTATTAACGCCGCTTCAGGCGGAACCCCGCAGGGTCCGCCTGCGATAAGTAGAAGCTTCCTAAGAAAGGATGTGTTATGAGGATTATATTATTGACATGCATTTTATCTATCGGATTAGTTTTTAATTCCTATGCCTCCCAGGACAAGGATTTGAACGACTTCTACATGAAGCTCAAGGATATCAAAAAGCCCATAGAAATATACGATGCAGATATGTTTAGGGACGGGGGCACTATATTTGTTACTCTGGCGGGGTCTAAAAATGAAGAATTAACTTTTTGCATGAATGGGAAAATGGGTTCTCCAACAATGGGAAGTCTGTATGTTAATGCGTCTTTAGCGAGGACAAAAGGGGCAATCAAGGTACCGGCGGCAAGTCCTCTGGAAGGTTTGATCCTGGACGTCTTGAAAGAATGGCTCACTCAAGATATTGATGAAGCAGCCTATGATGAGCAATGGCAAAAAAGACAAAAAATGAAGGGGTATAATAATGTGCCTTTAAAGATTTTAGAAGCGCACAAAAGATGGGTAAAGATGTTAATAGCTGATGTAGAGGAACACAGGTCTTCGGTTTTGGCTGTGCAGGCATCAGGACCCTTTACTAGAGAAAGAGCTATTGATTTGGCAAAGCATCTTTCGATTTCTGCCGGGGAGATTTATGAAAATATCAAAGCTACCGAGACGCCGGACTCTTATACTGTAACTTTCGTGGGGATGCCATTTCAAGATGATGGAATTGATAAGAAGAGCGATATGAACGTGATTATTTCTAAAGAGACCGGAAAAATAGTTGAAGAACACGCTTCAAATGTCCGTTAGGCACTTTTTGCGATGCGTTTCAAAAGCGTCTCTGGGATAAGCATAAATTTTTAGGGTGGCCGAACGGCAGGACCCGTAAAAATTTGAGATTGCTTCGTAGCTTCGCTTCTCGCAATGACGAGGAAAATTAAGCAGGAGGGAATAGAATGAAAGCGTATACGAAATATTTGTGGTACAATACAAAGAATAGATATGAGATCGTGAATATTACGCCTCAGGTGGAAGATGCGCTCGAGGATAGTAAGGTCAAAGAAGGGCTTTGCCTTGTGAACGCGATGCATATAACGGCAAGCGTATTCATAAACGATAACGAGAGCGGGCTGCATCAGGATTTTCTCGCGTGGGTCGAAAGATTGGCGCCGTATGGTAAGGATAAATATAAACATAATCTTACCGGCGAAGATAACGGTGACGCGCATCTTAAAAGAACGGTAATGGGGCGTGAAGTCGTCGTCGCGATAACGGGCGGAAAGCTCGATTTCGGGCCGTGGGAGCAGATCTTCTACGGCGAGTTCGACGGGCAGAGGAAGAAGAGAGTTCTCGTAAAGGTAATAGGAGAGTAGCCCATTATGAGCGATTTTCTTCCGATGTCGAAAAGAGAGATGGCGGCGCGGGGCTGGGACGAGCTCGATATTATACTCGTTACGGGCGACGCGTATGTGGATCATCCCTCCTATGGAGCCGCCCTTATAGGCAGAGTTTTAGAGAATGCGTCGTTCAGGGTAGGCGTCATAGCTCAGCCGGATTGGCAGAATCCGGGCGACTTCAAAGTGCTTGGCAGGCCCAGGCTTTTTTTTGCCGTCACGGCGGGCAATCTCGATTCCATGGTCGCCAACTATACCGCGAACAAAAAGGTCCGCAATATCGATGACTATTCACCAGGAGGCAGGTCCCGCCTGAGGCCCGACAGGGCGAGCATAATATACGCCAACAAATTACAGCAGGCTTATAAAGGCGTTCCCATAATCCTGGGCGGCATGGAAGCGAGCATGAGAAGGCTCGCCCATTATGACTACTGGTCGGATAAAGTCAGGCGCTCGCTGCTCTTGGACGCAAAGTGCGATATGCTGGTTTACGGTATGGGCGAAAGGCAGATGCTTGAGATAGCACAGCGCCTTCAAAACGGAGAGGATATACATTCGCTCGACAATGTAAGAGGCGCTGTGGTGGTCAGAAAAGATATCGACGCGGTTAAAGATCCCGTCTCCATTCCCTCCTTCGAGGATATCAGCAAAGACAAAGATAAATTCAACACGGCCTTTAGGGAGATCTATGCCGAGGCCGACCCCGTGCGCGGCAGGACAGTGGTTCAGAAACACGGGGACAGGTTCGTCGTTCAATATCCTCCCGCGCTCGCTTTAGGCACAGAAGAGCTTGATAAAATATATGCTCTTCCTTTTGTACGCGATTGGCACCCATCGTATGACAAGGCCGGCGGTGTCCCGGGATTCGATATGGTAAGAAACTCCGTAACTTCCCACCGCGGATGCGTCGGAGGATGCAGCTTTTGCTCGCTCTATCTGCACCAGGGTAGAATGATTCAGAGCCGCAGCGTTGGATCCATGTTGGAAGAGATAAAGATAATATCGCAGGATAAAAAATTCAAGGGGACTATCACCGACATAGGCGGCCCCACGGCGAATATGTACATGGCCAAATGTCACTTATGGAAAGAGAGGGGCGCGTGCCGCGAAAAGAGATGCCTCGTGCCGGAGATCTGCAGGCACTTCAAAACCGGCTACGAAAGCTCTCTGGATCTATGGAAGAAGCTCAAGGCCATGCCGAAGGTAAAGCACATCTTCGTCGGCTCGGGCGTCAGATATGATCTTCTGACGGACAGTTATTCGGACGAATATCTGAACGAACTGTGCGCGCATCATATCAGCGGACAGCTTAAGGTTGCGCCCGAACACTCTGCGCCCCACGTCCTGGACCTGATGAATAAGCCGCGATTCAATGTCTATGAGAAGTTTACGGACAGGTTCGAAAGGGTTAACAGGCGCCTCAACAAGAAACAGTTCCTTGTGAACTATTTTATAGTGGGCCATCCGGGAGCGAAATTGGAGGATGCCCTGCAGCTCGCGCTGTATCTTGCCAAAAAACATATAAACCCGGAGCAGGTCCAGGATTTTATTCCTTTACCAATGACGGTCTCCGGCGCGATGTATTACACGGAACATGACCCTTTTACGGGAAAGAAGCTTTATGTGGCGAAATACCCTCACGAAAGGATGATGCAGAGAGCTCTCATACAGTACAAGAACCCCCAAAACAGGCAGTATATTTTAAGAGCCCTTAAAATACTCGATAAAGAGGGTCTAAAGAAGGCCCTGTTGGGCTAATCTTCTTGACATATACCGCCCCATCGATATAATAGTATAATCATCATGAAAGTCTGAACGGAGGAGATAGATGGCGATTTTTCAGCCTAAAGATATCAGGAATGTAATACTATTGGGCCACTCGGGGTGCGGCAAGACGTCTTTAGTAGAAGCGCTTCTCTTGAACGCCGGCGCTATCGCTAAGATGGGCAGAATATTGGATGGCACGACCGTATCCGATTACAACGAAGACGAGAAGGAGAAGAAGCACTCCTCCAGCACGTCGCTCGTGAGTTTTTCATACAAGTCAAAGAAGATAAATGTGATCGACATCCCCGGTTACACCGATTTTGTGGGGGAGATGATAGGCGGATTCAGTTCGGCCGATGCCTGCGTGGTGGTGGTGAATGCCACCGGAGGCATAGAGATAGGCACGGAGCGCGCGTTCAGGTTAGCGAAGGAGAAGAATGTGCCGTGTTTCTTCTTCATAAACATGCTCGACAAAGAACATTCTAATTATGATAAATGTTTCGATGACATAAATAATAAATTCCGCAAACATTGCGTGCCTGTGGATTATCCGATAGGTAAAGAGTCATCATTCAAGGCCGTGGCGAACGTGATAACCCAAAAAGGCGCCGAGGGCCTGGATGATGCGGAAAAGTCCCACTTCAGAGCGCTCGGGGATTCTCTGGCAGAGACTGTTGCGGAGACCGACGATGCTTTGCTGGAAAAGTATCTGGACAAGGGAGAGCTTTCGGCCGAAGAACTTGCTCAGGCGCTAAGGAAGGGGTTGAATACCGGGGATATTTCGCCGATACTTTGCGGTTCCGCTACCCGCAACATAGGCGTCAGAGAGCTTCTCGATTTTATAGCGGATTATCTTCCGTCGCCGGCTGACAGGGCCAAGACGGAAGTGACGAAGCCCGAAAGCGGCGATAAAATATCTTTGGATACCGATCCCGGCAAACCGTTTGCCGCGCTCGTATTCAAGACTTTGTCGGACCCGTTCCTGGGCCAGATATCGATCTTCAGGGTATTTTCCGGAAAATTGCAATCGAACGGCGGTTTTTATAATGTGGACAAGGGCGCCAGGGAGAAGATAGGCCAGATATTCACCATGATGGGTAAGAGTCAAGTCTCTATGGAATCGGCGCAGGCGGGAGACATCGCGTGCGTGGCAAAACTTAAAGAAACTCAGACGGGCGACTCCATAACCGACGATAAAAATACGGTAAAATTCGACGACATAAAGTTCCCAGAGCCTGCGGTCTCTTTCTCTCTCAAGCCGAAAACGAGATCGGACGAAGATAAGATATCGAACGCCATTCACAAGATAATGGCCGAAGACCCGACGTTCAAGGTCACCAGGGATGAGCAGACCAAAGAGATGATAGTCTCCGGAATGGGAGATATGCATATCAATATGATGATCAACAGGATGAAAATGAGGTACGGCGTGCAGGTGGAGCTCGGCACGCCGAAAGTGGCCTACAAAGAGACGATACTCGGTAAGGGCGACGCTCAATACCGCCACAAGAAACAGACCGGAGGAGCCGGGCAGTTCGCCGAGGTCTGGATGCGCATAGAGCCGCTTCAGCGCGGCGAGGGATTCCAGTTCGTCGATGAGGTGGTCGGCGGCGCGATACCGAGGCAATTTGTGGTGAGCTGCGAGAAAGGTGTGCGCTCGGCGCTTGAATCGGGAAGCCTCGCCGGATTTCCGGTGGTGGACGTGAGGGCGATAGTTTATGACGGTAAGACCCATCCGGTCGATTCGAAGGATATCGCTTTTCAAACCGCCGCGCGCCACGCATTCAAAGAGTCAATGCTGAAAGCCAGGCCGGTAATCTTGGAGCCCATAATGGACGTAGACGTGATAGTGCCGGACGAAGTCATGGGCGATATAACGGGCAGCCTGAATTCCAGGCGCGGCAGAATCATGGGGATGGAGCCGGGCGAGGGATCTCAGACGGTAAAGGCCAAGATGCCGCTGGAGGAGATGTATAAATATGTCAATGAACTGAAGTCGATAACGGGCGGGAGAGGCACATACAGCATGAATTTCTCCCACTATGAGGTAGTGCCGTCCAATCTGGTCCAGGCCATAATCGATAAGGCAAAGTTAACGAAAAAAGAAGAAGCGGAGGATTAATGAGCGGTCATTCAAAATGGGCAACGATAAAACATAAGAAAGCGGCTACGGATGCCAAGAGGGGCAGTCTCTTCACGAAGCTTATAAAGGAAATATCGGTGGCCGCAAGAGGCGGCGGGAACCCCGATACCAATCCGAGATTAAGGGTCGCCATAGAGAGGGCAAAAGAGTCGAGCATGCCGTCGGACAACATTGACCGAGCGATAAAGAAAGGCACGGGCCAGCTTGAAGGTGTGACATACGAGGATATAACGCTCGAGGGTTACGGCCCGGGCGGAGTAGCCATTTACGTGGAAGGCGTATCGGATAACAAGAACAGGACGACGGCCGAGGTCAGGACGATATTTACAAAAAAAGGCGGCAACATGGCCGGCGCCGGATCGGTGGCATGGATGTTCGAGAAGAAAGGCTATATAGTCGTGAGCAAGGCAAGCGCGGAAGAAGACAAGCTGATGGGCGTGGCCCTGGAGGCGGGTGCGGAAGATATGATAGTAGAGGATGAGAATTACGCCATAAAGACGAGTCCGCAGGATTTCTTTAAGGTCAAGAAGGCCATAGATGACGCGAAAATTAAGACGGAAGACGCGGAAATAACTCTTTTGCCTAAGAATACGGTTAGGGTGGAGGGACCCGACGCGAAGAAGATATTGGATTTGGTGGACGCCATAGAGGAGCATGAGGACGTCCAGCATGTGTACGCAAATTTTGACATACCGGATGACCTCATAAAAGAATAATGCGAATACTCGGCATCGATCCCGGCCTGGAGACGACCGGTTACGGCATCATAGAGGACAGGACTTTTAAGCTTATCGAGGCCGGCACAATAAAGACGCGACCCAACACACCGATACAATCAAGGCTCAGGAAGATATTCGACTCCCTTACCGAGATTATAAAAGAACACGAGCCGGGCGTATTGGTTCTGGAAAAGATATATTCCCATTACAGACATCCGACCACGGCGATACTTATGGGACACGCGCGCGCGGCCGTATGTCTGGCTAGCGGGATAAACGAGATCCGGCTGGTAAATTATCCCTCCACAAAGATAAAAAAGACTATAACGGGCAACGGTCACGCGTCAAAACAGCAGGTTCAGAGAATGGTCCAGAACATTTTGAAATTAAAAGATCCGCCCGAGCCGCTGGACGTGAGCGACGCTCTCGCCATAGCGATAAGTTACTGTTACATGGAGAGGACAAGATGATCTCGGAAATCAACGGCAAATTAAAACAGAAGAAAGACTCCAGCGTCATACTCGATGTCAACGGCATGTGCTACGAGGTGATGATACCGCCCGCCGTGATGAAGAATCTTGATACGGCAGGCGGCGACGGCGCGGCCATAAGCCTCAAGGTCTATCATTACTATCAGATGGACCAGTCCAAAGCCATACCCGTCCTGGTGGGGTTCCTGAATGACATAGAGAGAGATTTTTTCGAACAGTTCATAACCGTTTCGGGCGTAGGGCCGAAAGCCGCGTGCAGGGCGCTGAGCCTTTCGTTCCCGGTCATAGCAGAAGCCATTGATAAGGGCGATATGGCGCTTTTGAAGACATTGCCCGGCATAGGCGAGCAGAAGGCCAGGGAGATAGTGGCTAAATTACAGGGGAAGGTCGGAAAGTTCTGTCTTATGAAAGACAGAGTATCGCGAAACCTGCCCGAAGCATCAGAGAATATCAAGGAGGATGCGCTCAATGTGCTTGTCCAGCTGCAGTACAAGAAGAATGAAGCCGGAGACATGATAGAGAAGGCGATGCGGCGCAATCCGAAAGTTTCGTCATGCGAAGAGATCTTGAATGAAGTGTATAAAGGATCGAAAAAATGACAAAAGATAAGATATTGCCCGAAGGCAGGGAGAGGCTGTTAACGAATCAGGAATCGGACGAAGACCAGATACTGATCCTCTCTCTAAGGCCCGGAAGCTTGAGTGAATTTATCGGACAGAACGATGTCGTAGAGAATCTCAAGGTAACGCTTGCGGCGGCAAAAAAAAGAAGAGAGCCTTTGGAGCACGTGCTGCTTTCCGGCCCTCCAGGGCTTGGTAAGACTTCATTGGCGCATATCATAGCGCATGAGATGAGGACCAAGATAACCTCGACGAGCGGCCCGGCGATCCAGAGAGCGGGAGACCTGGTGGGCGTCCTTACCAACCTGGAAGAAGGCGACATACTCTTCATAGACGAGATACACCGCCTTTCGAAGACGGTGGAAGAGTACATCTATCCGGCGATGGAGAATTTTGAAATCGATGTGGTAATGGATAAAGGAGCTTACGCGAGGACCTATAAGTTCAAACTGAAACACTTTACCATGATAGGCGCGACGACGCGCTCAGGGCTACTCACGGCCCCGTTGAGGTCGCGGTTCGGGATATTCCATCATCTCGATTTTTACGATACGGCGGATCTTGTCAAGGTGGTCATGCGCTCCGGCTCGATCCTCGATATACCCGTAGAAAAAGAAGCCGCCCAAGAGATAGCGCGGCGCTCAAGGGGATCACCGAGGGTGGCTAACAGGCTGCTTCGCCGCGTGAGGGACTGGGCGCAGGTGAAGCGTGACGGCAGGATCACCGCCGAGGCTGCCCATGAGGCGCTGAAGAGCCATAACATAGACAGGATGGGGCTGGACAATGTCGACAGGAAGGTCATAAAGATCATGCACGAATCTTTCGGCGGCGGGCCTGCGGGTATAGAATCTATAGCGGCTTCGCTGAATGAAGAGGCCGACACTATAGTCGATATAGTGGAGCCGTTCCTGCTTAAGATAGGCTTTCTGAAACGCACCCCCCGCGGCAGAGAACTCACAAAACTCGCGTACGAACACATGGGGCTTTCAAAAGCCAAAGAATCACAAAAGGAACTTTTCTAACATTAGCTGTAAGCTATAAATGAACATTCTACTTCACATCTGCTGCGCGCCGTGCTCGATCTATCCGATCGAGAAACTGCGCAAAGATAAACACGTTATAGCGGGGTTTTTTTATAACCCGAATATCCATCCTTATCCGGAATACCTGAAGAGGAAAAACGCCGTAGAGAATTATTCCAAATCGGTCAAGCTCAACGTCATATATTCCGACTATAACCTGGAGGACTATTTCCAGCACGCTGCGTACAATGAGGATATGGTCAACAGATGTCCGGTCTGCTGGTGGATACGGATGAGGAAGTGCGTCAGGTTTGCCAAAGAGAACGGTTTCGACGCGTTCACCACGACGTTGCTCGGCAGTCCGTATCAGGACCACGAGGTGCTTAAGAGCATATGCGACGATATAGCCAAAAGCGCCGAAATAAAATTTTATTACGATGATTTCAGGACCGGGTTCAAGAGAGCTCAAAGTGCGGCCCAGGAGAAGGGAATATACAGACAGAATTATTGCGGATGCCTTTTCTCCGAAAAAGAGAAGATGGAAAAGAAAGGAAAAGGCTTTAAGCTGTAATGATGAAGAAGACATCTGTATTGCTTTCGCTTGTGCTGGCGCTGTCATTTGCGCCGGTGCATGCGTCGAGCGCAGCGGAAAAAGAAAATAACCCGGTCATGCGGGTGCTGGTACTCGACAACAGGGATTCCATGTCCCTGGCCGTAAAGGGGACATACAGGATATATTCCATGCCTTCAGAAAAGCTTTTGACGGGAGGATATATCCTTCATACCAAAGTCAGAGCGAGCGAACAGGGTATAATGTTCGGAGCAAGGAAGCTGAAATTTTCAAAGATACGAATTACGGTACCGGAGGGGGCCCTGATATATCTCGACGGAAGATCGTTCAGAGGTATAGTGGATATTATAAAAAAAGATAACATGAAACTGGCGGTGATCAACAGGATCACTCTGGAAGAATATCTTTACGGCGTACTGTATAATGAAGTGTCGCATCGCTGGCCCATAGAGGCTATAAAAGCTCAAGGTATAGCCGCGCGGACGTTCGCCTTATACCAGGCACGGCAGAATAAGCTGCAGGATTACGATATGACTAACGATATATATTCCCAGGTCTATAGCGGAGCCACGTCGGAGAGGTGGTCCACCACTAGAGCGGTGAAGCTGACGCTCGGAAAGATCCTCATCTTCAAAAGCGGCATATTCCCGACGTACTACCACGCCACATGCGGCGGTAGAACAGAAGACGCCGCCAATCTCTGGAACATAGATATAGAGCCTCTTAAGGGATCGGAATGCGGTTTTTGTAAGGAGTCACCCCATTATAAATGGACGAAAAACATCCCGCTTTCGGAGATCGAAAAGAAATTGAGCGATAACGGTTACAAGATAGGAAAGATTAAGTCTGTTACCGCCATGGCGAGAAACAAGTCCGGAAGAGTAGATAAGATAGAGATCAGGGATGATTCGGACGTCTCCTGCGTGCTTACCGGAAAAGATTTCCGCAGGATGATGGGCCCCAATGACGTGCGCAGCGCCAATTTTGAGCCGTCGGTAAATAATGATAAGCTGGTATTAAGCGGCATAGGCTGGGGGCACGGCGTCGGAATGTGCCAGTGGGGCGCCAACGGCATGGCCGGGCATGGCAGGAACGCAGAAGAGATATTGAAGATCTATTATCCCGGAGCCAAAGTTACGACGATCGACAAGATCGCTGATAAGTTGTAGATTCTTTCAATGACTCGCAAGTTCCGCCATAAATCAATTTAAACAGTTATGAAATTGTCCGAATTTGATTACATCCTGCCGAAGGAATTGATCGCAAAATATCCATTAAAAGAGCGCCAAAAGTGCCGGCTTATGGTGCTCGATCGGGAAAAGCGATCGATAACCCATAAAACTTTCGAGGAGATCACCGGCTATTTCAATAAAGGCGACCTTTTAGTTCTTAATGATACAAAAGTGATAACGGCGCGGCTGTTCGGCAAGCGCAAGACGGGCGGTAAGGTTGAGTTATTCCTGCTGGAAAAAAAGAATCCGACGTGTGAAGCCCTGATCAGGCCTTCGGGGAGGCCCAGGGAAGGCGAGAAGATAGCTCTGGAATCCGGCGCCGAGGCCGAAGTGCTGGGTAGAGGAGAAGTCGGAAGATTCGTTAAGTTCAACCGGCCCATTGACGAGATACTCGAATCAGGCCACGTGCCGCTGCCTCCATATATCGACAGGCCTGATGAACCGGACGACAGGATCTCGTATCAGACCATATATGCCGCGAAAGAAGGCGCTACGGCTAGCCCCACGGCAGGGCTGCATTTCACGCATGAACTATTAGAAAGGGTCAAGGATCAAGGGTCAAGGGTCAAGTTTGTGACGCTGCATACGAATTACGGGACGTTCGCGCCGATAAAGACCGATGATGTGGAGCCGCATAGGATGCATAAAGAGTATTTTAATATTCCGCCGGACACTATAGATGCGGTCAAGAGTGTAAAGAAGAGCGGAGGAAAAGTTTTTGCTGTCGGCACGACATCCGCGAGAAGCCTCGAATATTGGGCTAAAGAAGACAGGGCGGAAGGGGGTAATGATCTTTTTATCTATCCGGGCTTTGAGTTCAGGGTAGTCGATCGTCTCATTACTAATTTTCATCTTCCTAAGTCGACGCTGATGTTATTGGTTTGTGCACTCGCGGGTAAAGATTTTATATTCGAGGCGTATAAAGAGGCGATCAAAGAGCGTTACAGGTTCTTCAGCTACGGCGATGCTATGCTGATATTGTGAAAATATGTTCAGACTAATACATAAAGACAAGAGTTCGAAAGCAAGACTCGGAGTGCTTGAGACGGCGCACGGGAAGGTGAACACGCCTGTTTTTATGCCGGTGGGCACTCAAGGTACAGTGAAGGCCATATCGAACGATGAGCTCCTGGAGTGCGGCGCCGAAATAATACTCGGCAATGCGTATCACCTGAACTTAAGGCCCGGACTCGGTATAATAAAAAAGGCGGGCGGCCTGCATAAGTTTATGGGTTGGCAGGGACCTATACTTACCGACTCGGGCGGTTATCAGGTATTTTCACTCGCGAAACTGCGCTCTCTCAGTGAGGAGGGAGCGGAGTTCTCTTCTCACATAGACGGCTCAAGGCACTTTATTACTCCGGAAAATGCAATCGAGATACAGGAGGTCCTGGGCAGCGACATAATGATGACGTTCGATGAATGTGTACATTATCCGGCTGCGCGTGATTACGTCGAGCAGTCTTTAGCTTTGACGACGAAATGGGCAAAGAGATCGAAAGAATATTATATGGGTCATGGGTCATGGGTCATGGGTCAAGAAAAGCGGTTATTGTTTGGCATAGCGCAGGGAAGCACTTATTTGGATCTACGCAAGAAAGCGGTCGATGAGCTTCTTTCGATAGGATTCGATGGATACGCCATAGGCGGGGTAAGCGTAGGCGAACCGCAGGACTTGATCCACGAAATATCTTCATATACCGCGTCTCTCTTGCCGGAAGACAAAGCGCGCTACCTCATGGGTATGGGGACGCCGGTGGATATGCTGGAAGCCGTCTCCAACGGCATAGATATGTTCGATTGCGTCGTGCCTACCAGAAACGGCAGGAACGGACAGGCCTTCACCTGGAACGGCGAGCTTCAGCTTCGTAATGCAAAATATAAAGAGGACTTCAGCCCTATAGATAAGGACTGCGAATGCATGGCGTGCAGACTCCATACCAGGGCATATATAAGGCATCTCTTCAATACGGAGGAGATCCTGGGATTGAGACTGGTATCATTGCATAA
>JAUYPN010000030.1 GCA_030695725.1 Candidatus Omnitrophota bacterium | reverse complement strand
AATAGCGTTATATATTTCTCTGTCCTCTTTTTTTAAGAAACTCATTACTTCTTTCCTTTCAATTTCGTCCTTCGACTTTGCTCAGGACGACCCTGAGCCTGTCGAAGGGTCGATTCGATATCTTTTATCTGCTTCACCCGTCTCTCATGACGGTCGCCCAGCGGTTCTGTAGTGAGCCATATTTTGAGCATATCGAGAGCCTGTTTGTAGTCGGAATAATCGGCGGCGAGGACTATGACATTGCAGTTATTATGCTCTCTCGCGGACTTTGCCATCTTTTTATCATAACATGCCGCGGCTCGGACCCCGTGAACTTTATTCGCTATGATGGCCATACCCACGCCGGTCTTACATATCAGCACACCTCTGTCGGCCCGGCCGCTTCCTACGGCCTTGGCCACATCAAATCCGATAAGCGGGTAGTCGCAGGATTCTTTGGAGTGCGTCCCCATATCGTCCACGTTATATTTTTCTTCTTTGAGGTACTCTATGAGTTTCTTTTTGAGCTCGTATCCGCCGTGATCGCTGCCTATCGCTATCTTCACTTAAACGCTCTCCTTATTATTATAGATCCTGCGCAATCCTATTGACCTCTCTCTTTATTTCACCGAGAGTATATTCATAGACCTCCATAGGTTTACCTATGGGGTCGGATATATCCAGCTCCTCGCAGGTACGCGAATCGCCGCGGCGCCCATACTGTTTCAGTATATGCGTCTTGGAAGCCGCCAGGGGAACGCGCTTTATTATGTCATCCATATGATGGGCCGTCATAACGAGTATCAGATCGGCGTTTTTTATCATTTCATCCGTAAGGTGCTTAGACTGAAGTCCAGAGACGTCCACTCCTTCGCGCTTCATGACCTCTATCGTTTCGGGCGTCGGACGAAACCCGTCTATGGCGCTCATTCCCGCGGAACTTACCTTCATGTCAACTTTGCCGAGCCCCTTAAGGGCGTCTTTCATGAGGCCTTCCGCCATTATAGACCTGCAGCTATTACCGGTACAGACAAAAAGAATTCTCTTTATCTTATCCATTTACCGTTTTCGACAACTCCTCTTCTTTGATGGCGCCTGCCCTCAGGACCTTGAACGGATCCGCCGTCAGGTCCACCACAGTAGACTCAAGTCCGATTTCGGTCCTGCCGCCGTCGATAACCATATCGATCTTGCCTCCAAGATCCGCTATGGCATCCTGTGCCGTGACCGGCGCAGGTCTTCCGCTCAAATTTGCGCTCGGTGCGACCACCGGAACGCCTGACGCCCTTATGAGTTCCAGCGCGATCTTATTCGCGGGCATCCTGAAGCCTATCTTTTCCGCTTTGTCCGATCTTAAAATTATCGTAAGAGGCCCGGGCCAGAATCTGGCCATTAACTTTTCGGCCATAGCGGAAATCACGCATCCCATATCCCGGATCATGTCCGGATCGGATATGTGCACTGTGAAGGGTTTCACCGAGGGCCTGGCCTTCACGGCATAAAGCCTCTCTATGGCTTTGGCGTCAAGAAAGTTTGCCGCGATCCCATAGACGGTCTCCGTGGGAAAGATGACAAGGCCGCCCTCTCTTATGACTTTGGCCGCGGCGGCTATATTCTTTTTATCCGGATTTACAGGATCTATCTTTATTACGGACGCTTTCAACGAGCGATCTCTTTAGGTTTTCCAGTTTTTTTGCTATTGATCTGTCGGTGATGCCCAGTATCTGGAGGGCCAGTATCCCCGCGTTCTTCGCGCCGATCTTTCCGATCGCGACAGTTGCCACGGGCACGCCTGAAGGCATCTGTACCGTGGATAGGAGAGAATCTATGCCTTTAAGCTCTTTCGTCTCCATCGGAACGCCTATGACCGGAAGCGTGGTGTGGCTGGCCGCCACCCCGGCTAAATGGGCGGCTCCGCCCGCTCCCGCTATGATGACCGAAATTCCTCTTCCTCTGGCATTCCTGGCAAATTTCGCGGTATCATCGGGCGAGCGGTGCGCGGACAATATTCTGACCTCTGCTCCAACGCCGTATTCCGCCAGCACTTTCACCGCCTCGTTCATCGTCGGCAGATCGGAATCGCTGCCCATCATGACCGCCACTTTTGCTCTCTTTGCCATAAGCGTACCCCTCTTTTTAATTTGAACTTTTAACCGCCCTATGCCCTATGTCCCTGCGATAGTGCATACCATCAAAAGATATCTTGCCAAGCGCGTTGTAGCAATTATTGACGGCGTCTTTTATATCCGACCCCAAAGCCGTAACGTTCAGGACCCTTCCGCCATCGGTCAAAAATGTGCTGCTGCCGTCGGTAGCACGCCTGCCGGATTTGGTACCGGCGTGGAATACGACCACATCTTTCATGGCCTTGACAAGATCCGCGCCCTTGATCTCGATCCCTTTTTTGTAATTGCCCGGATATCCTCCGGAGGCCGCCACAACCGAAACGCACGGTCTGGGATCCCAGTCGAGCGAATAGTTCTCCAGCCTTCCGTCTATTGACCTCATCATCAGATCCACCAGATCGCTCTTAAGCCTCGGCATGATGGCCTGCGTCTCCGGGTCTCCGAAGCGGGCGTTGAATTCGAGCACCTTCGGGCCCTCTTCGGTCAGCATTATCCCGGCGTAGAGCACACCCTTGTAAGGCCTGCCTTCAGCGGCCATGCCTTTTATCATGGGCGATATAACCTTGTCCATGATCTTTTTAAAAACAGCGTCGGTTACCGCGGGCGCCGGTGAATAGGCCCCCATTCCGCCCGTATTGGGCCCTTTGTCATCATCGAAAACTCTCTTATGGTCCTGACTCGAGGCGAGAGGCACCACGTTTTTGCCGTCGGATACCACTATTATCGAAGCCTCTTCGCCGACCAGGCACTCCTCTATGATGATCTTATTTGCCGCGTCGCCAAAGGACCTCTTCACCATCATCTTGTTCACCGCGTCCCTGGCGATCGCTTCGGTCTTACATATCAAAACACCCTTCCCGGCGCAAAGGCCGTCGGCCTTCACTACCAGGGGCACAGATCTTCCGGAGATATATTTAAGAGCTTCGCCGGCATTGTCGAATACTTTGAAGTTCGCAGTGGGAATACCCCACTTTTTCATCAGTTCTTTTGAGAATACCTTGCTGCCCTCGATAAGGGCGCGGTCCTTTGAGGGGCCGAATATCTTCAAGCCTTCCGATTCGAACTTATCGACTATCCCTAAGACTAAAGGGATTTCGGGCCCCACGACGGTCAGGTCTATCTTCTTCTCTAGAGCAAATTTTAAAAGGCCCTCGACATCGTCGGCTTTTATATCCACGAGCTCGGCCGTTTCGGATATGCCGCCATTGCCCGGCGCCGAGTAAAGCTTATCGCAAAGGCTGCTCTTCGCTATCTTCCAGCACAAAGCGTGTTCGCGACCGCCCGAACCCACTACAAGTATCTTCATAGAATGGTTACTTCTCTATTGCCTTTCACGGCCCTGCCGATCACGTAACTCTTTACGTTGTTATCGCCCAATACCCGTATCGTTTTTTTTGCGTCGCGCTTGGAAACGGCCAGCGCCATGCCTACACCCATATTGAGAGTGCGGTATATCTCTCTATCGTCTACGTTGCCTCTTTTCTGTATTAAAGAGAATATCGGCGGTACCGGCCATGAATATTTATCGATCTCTATCGCGAGGCCCTTCGGGATCATCCGCGGCACTTTATCATAAAAGGCGCCTCCCGTTATATTCGCTATTCCTTTTATGTTGACCCTCTTTTTTAGAGCAAGTACCGGTTTGGCATAGAGGCGCGTCGGCGCCAGGAGTTCTTTCAGATGCGTCTTTAATTCTTTTTCGGTCAATATCTTCCTGATCAGGGAGTAGCCGTTGGAATGCGGGCCGCTCGACTCGAGACCTACTATACAATCGCCAAGTTTTATGGATCTGCCGTCAATTATTTTGGATCTATCGGCTATGCCCACTCCGAAACCGGCAAGGTCGTATTCCCCGTCCTTATACATGCCCGGCATCTCGGCGGTCTCTCCGCCTATAAGCGCGTAACCGGCCTCTTTGCACGCTCTTGCGATGCCGCTCACAATGTCTTTCAGGACAGAGCTCTTTATCATGCCCGTCGAGATGTAGTCAAGAAAGAAGAGACCTTCCGCGCCCGAACACAGAATATCATTGGCGCTCATGGCTACGAGGTCTATGCCGACCGTATCGTGCTTATTGGCTAAAAACGCGAGTTTGAGCTTTGTCCCGACGCCGTCTGTGGAAGATACGAGGATGGGATCTTTGAATCGTTTTATATCCGGGCGGAAGAGCCCTCCGAAACTTCCTATATCGCTTATCACGCCCTTTGTCAGCGTAGACTTCGCGAAGCGCTTATAATCCTTCACAAGCGCGTTCGCTTTGTCAATATCAACCCCGGCCGTCTTGTAAGTAACTCTTTTCATTTATAGCTTAGTTCATCACTCTGCGCAGGACTTCTTCATACGCGCCTTCGACGTTGCCCATGTCGCGTCGGAACCTGTCCTTATCGAGCTTTTCCTTTGTCGTCTTGTCCCAGAGCCTGCAAGTATCGGGCGATATTTCGTCGGCAAGTATTATCTTGCCCTTATATCGTCCGAACTCCAGCTTGAAATCGACGAGGATCAGGTTCTTCGAATCGAAGAACTTCTTCATAAGACTATTTGCCCTGTAAGAGTATTTCTTTATCGTCTCGAGCTCTTTTTCAGTCGCAATCCCGAGCGCCCTTACATGGTCATCGTTTATCAGCGGATCGTGCAGAGCGTCCTCCTTGTAATGCCACTCGAGGACCGGCTGCTTCAATACTATCCCTTCATTAAGGCCCAGTAGTTTAGCCATGCCGCCGGCCACTATATTACGCATAGTGACCTCTATCGGGACGATCTTCACTCTTTTCACGAGCATATCCCTGTCGTTCATGCGCTTTATGAAGTGCGTCGGTATGCCCTTCTTCTGGAGAAGGGTGAATATCTTTTCGGAGAGCTTATTATTTATGATGCCCTTGTTCGTGATGGTGCCGCGCTTCGCGGCGTCAAACGCCGTGGCGTCGTCCTTAAACTCCTGTATGAGCAGGTCCGTACTTTCTGTCTCGTACAGCTTTTTCGCCTTACCTTCGTAGATCTGTTTCAGTTTTTCCATATTTCCTTTCTCCCGACTCTCAACTCCCAACTAAATACCTACCCGCCTGAATATCCTGTCGACCGACCTGATATAGTACTTTATGTCGAACATCTCCTCTATTGTCTTCGCGCCCAGGGTGGAACGTATATCGCTGTCCGCGAGAAGCGAGTCCATAAAATCTATCCCATCTTTCTTCGCGATGAACGCCGCGCGCTGGACAAAATCATAAGCTTCGTTGCGGGAGAGGCCTTTATTCACGAGCTCCAGCAATATCTTGCCCGAGAATACAAGACCCTTCGACCTGTTAAGGTTTTCGAGCATCCTCTCTTCGTTCACGACGAGCTTCGCCGCAAGCCACGAAAACTTGTCCATCATGTAATCGAGCAGTATGGTGGAATCCGGGAGTATCACCCTCTCGACCGAAGAGTGCGAGATGTCGCGTTCGTGCCATAATACCATGTCATCCATGGCGGCGTGAGCATTGGCCCTCAGGATCCTGGCAAGGCCGGCGATCCTTTCGCAGATTATGGGGTTCTTCTTGTGCGGCATGGCGCTCGAGCCCTTCTGGCCCGCGGCAAAGTACTCTTCGACCTCGCCTATCTCCGTATGCTGGAGATTCCTGAATTCCGTGGCGAACTTCTCCAGCGAAGTGCCCGTTATCGCGATGGCCGTTAAAAATTCCGCATGACGGTCCCTCTGCACTATCTGAGTCGATATCTTGGCCGCCTTCAATCCCATCTTTTTGCATGTATATTCTTCGACGAACGGATCTATGTTGGCGTATGTGCCTACGGCGCCCGAGATCTTACCCACGCTCACTATATCCCGCGCTTTTTTAAGGCGCCCCAGGTTGCGGTTCATCTCGTCAAAATAGAGGGCCATCTTGAGCCCGAATGTAAGCGGCTCGGCGTGGACAGAATGGGTTCTGCCGATCATCAGCGTCCTCTTGTGCCGCCGGGCCTTCTGCCTTAAGACCTTGAGCAGCCTCTTCGTGTCATCGATCAATATGTCGCAGGCCTCCTGCATCTGGGCGGCGAGCGCGGTATCGAGCACATCGCTTGATGTGAGCCCCATGTGGATGAACCTGGCGTCGGGTCCGACGTACTCCGAGACATTCTTTATGAAGGCGATGACGTCGTGGTTTGTCTGGAGCTCTATCTCCTTTATCCTTTCGACGTCAAAACGGGCTTTTCGCTGGATCTGTGACAGGGAGGCCTTCGGGATCTTGCCCAGTTTCGCAAGAGCCTCACAGGCATATATCTCTACGTCGAGCATCTTCCTGAAGCGGTTCTCCTCGCTCCATACGCTCGACATCCTGGGGAGACTGTAACGCGGTATCATAGAAGAAGACTATTCTACGTTAATTTTTATTCGTGATTATTCTCGGCAACGAACTTCTTAATATCCTCGATATTTTCCAATATCAATTTTGCCTTGGAAAGGCCGAACGAAAACGGGAACTTGTCGTCTTCGCTGCGCCTCAGGATTAAAATAGGCTTGCCCTTAAACTCGCTTAACTCTATCATTTACTGCTCCTTTCTTCGATCTACGGTTATCCTAACTTCTCCCTCGTCATAAATCGATATGTTACACTATGAAATTGACAATGTCAAATTATTAACGTAGAATAGTCAAAATTAAACCAAAGAGGAAATGATGTTGAAGTTCAAAAATAAAGTTCTGATCATCGGCTACGGCTCTGTTTCGAAATGCACACTGCCGATCCTGCTAAAGCATGTCAATATCCCCCGCAAAAATATAACGATAGTGGATTTTGCCGATAAGAAGGCTGAGTTGAAAGACTGGCTCAAAAAGGGCGTGCGCTATTTCCAGGAGAAGATCACCCCGATAAACATATCTCAGATGCTTTCCAAATACGTATCCGCCGGCGGGCTCATCATAGATCTCGCCTGGAATATCGGCTGTAACGACATACTGACGTGGTGCCATGACAATAAAGTCCTGTATATAAATACCTCAGTCGAAGAATGGGACCCGTACGCGGGCATTCACAACAAGAGCCCGTTCAAGAAGTCGCTCTACTACCGTCAGATGCTGATCCGAGAAATGGTCTCCAGATGGAACAACGGCACCACCACCGCCGTGGTGGATCACGGGGCGAATCCGGGCCTCATCTCGCATTTCACTAAGAAAGGTATCGTCGACATAGCCGAGAAGGCCGTGCGCGACAAGACGACGTCAAAGAAGGAGGCGGCCCGTCTCGAGAAGCTGCTGCGCGAAAGAAGATATCCGAATCTCGCTTATGAGCTCGGCATAAAGGTGATCCACTGCAGTGAGCGCGACACACAGATCACGAACAGGCCTAAAGAGGCCGATGAGTTCGTCGGAACATGGAGCATAGAGGGCTTGAGAGAAGAGGGTATATCCCCCGCTGAAATGGGCTGGGGGACTCACGAGAAGGCCCTCCCCGCGCTGGCGAATATTCCCCCGTACGGCCCCGGAAATCAGATCTTTCTGTCGCAGATGGGAATGAACACGTGGGTAAGGAGCTGGGTGCCGTATCAGGAGATAGTGGGTATGGTTATAAGGCACGGCGAGGCGTTCTCGATATCGGATAAACTTACTGTTTGGAAGAACGGAAAGGCCATATACAGGCCTACCGTCCATTACGCCTATATGCCGTGCCATGAGACGATCTCTTCACTGCATGAACTGCGCGGCAGGAACTATGAGCTTCAGCCTAGTTTAAGGATAATGGATGACGAGATAAAGGCGGGCGACGATATTCTCGGCGCCCTTCTCATGGGCCATAAATATAATTCCTGGTGGACGGGAAGCATCTTAAACATCGAGGAATCCAGAAGATTGCTACCGCATCAGAACGCCACGACCATGCAGGTGGCCATCGGCGTAGTCTCGGCTGCGATGTGGATGATGGAGAATCCGCATAAAGGGGTATGCGTCCCGGACGATCTGCCTCATGACCATATATTGGCCATAGCAAAACCGTATCTCGGGAAACTGGCGTCTCTTCAGTCCGACTGGACGCCTTTAAAAAATTACAGGGTATTCTTTAAAGAGAATCCCAAAGCATATCTCGACAAGAAGAATATATGGTGTTTCAATAATTTCCTATTCAAAGACTAGAGCCCGTCCATTGGCGGGCAGGGAGAATAAATTGGCTGACATCTTAAGAATAGCTAAGAAAAAAGGCACCCCCGTATTCATACTCGACCACAAGAAGATAAGAGAGAACTACAGGGAGTTCAGAGAGGCGCTTCCGCGGATCCAGGCATACTACGCGGTGAAGGCGAATTCCAACCCAGAGATAGTCAGGACCCTCTACAAAATGGGCGCAAGTTTCGACGTCGCCTCATTCCCGGAATTCATGATAGTGCATGAAAATATAAAGCATCTGTCCGAAAAGAAGCGGCAGGACTTCATATGGGATAAGATAATCTACGCCAATACGATAAAACAGGAAGAGACCTTAAGAAAGCTCGATCAATACAAGCCGCTCGTGACTTATGACAATATGGCGGAACTCCATAAGATAAAAAAACATTGTCCGCACGCAGGGCTCGTCTTAAGGATACGCGTTCCGAATACGGGTTCGATGGTCGAGCTATCGAGCAAGTTCGGCGCCCATCCGGGCGAGGCGGTGGACCTGATACTTGAGGCGTTCGGGATAGGCCTTGTGGTGGAGGGAATAAGCTTTCATGTGGGAAGCCAGTGCAACAATTTTGAGAACTACATGCAGGCGATCCAGCTCGCTTCATCAATATTGAAAGAGGCCGAATCGCGCGGCCATAAGATAAATATCCTCGATATAGGCGGCGGATTCCCGGTAAAATATAACAGCAAAGTGAAGTCCTTCAAGACCCTCGCCAGAAAACTGAACACCGAAATAGACCGGCTGTTTCCCAAAACTATGGAGATACTTGCCGAGCCGGGGAGGTTCATGGTGGCCAATGCCGCCACTTTGGTTACAAAGATAATCGGAAAAGCGGTCCGCGACGGCAAGACATGTTATTATCTTGATGACGGGGTCTATCATACATTTTCGGGAATAGTATTCGATCACTGCGCCTATCCTCTCAAGGCATTTAAGGACGGTGAGAAGAAAGTCTCGGCCGTGTTCGGGCCTACCTGCGACGCGTTCGACACTATCTCTGTCGCGGAAGAGCTCCCCGATCTCGAGATAGGCGACTATCTATACGCCGAGAACATCGGCGCCTACTCCATCGCCTCTTCAACTTATTTCAATGGCTTCCCTCCAGCTAAAGTAGTTCATATCAACAAATACAAGAGGGGTCTTACCGACCCCTCTTGTTAATACCATATATCCGTATCTCTATTTCTTTTCTTTGCTCTCCGCGGAGCTGAATGCGATCACGTCAAATATCGTTCCGCAAAATGTGCACCATTTGCATGCGCAGTCGACTTTATCCAATTTCTTGCCGCAATTCAAACATTTCATAAACTTGTCCTCCCCGCCTGCAGGCCCTGTACCCATATGGCGCAGGGCGGGCAGGCGATTGATCGTGTGTTCTTAAAATTTTTTACAAAGTAGCGAAAAAAATCCGCAAAGCCCAGATCGGCTTTACGCTTATCATTCTCTTAGTTCCTACATAAGTATACCATATGTTAAGCAAAATACAAGTTAACGCGTGAAGTAAATATGCAACTTTAGAAGAAAAGGGGTTAGTAAGGGAGGAATTTTGTAATCAGTCCCCCTTAGATTTGAAATTTTCCAGTCTTTATAGTTAGAAAATTCCAAATCTGACAAGGGGGACACTTTTTGCCCCAATAAATCAACAGCAAAAAGTGGTAGCGGGGGTCCGATTCGAACGGACGACCTTCGGGTTATGCGTACTACTACAGCTTTCGCTGCCACCTTAACTAAGGCTTTGTAGTCTGGACTATACCTTCATCCTTCTCGCTAAGACTGAACTAGGATGCCTGCCGTCTAGTCTCTACACCTTCCCCCGCTGCTTCGTTTTGCGAAGCAAAACGGCGGGGGCTTGGCTCGGTATTACCATTTCAGGTTTCACCGAGTTTGACAGGTTATCATCTAACCGTTTCCGGCTAGACAGCCCCTTTGGACAACAAATCCCATCGCTCCTTATACATTGCCGATTGCGGTTTACGTTGTCTCTTCTCGCTTTCTACTAAACTTATCCCGCTTTTATATGCGGAAAAGACCGAGATAGGCATCACGTAAAACGTATTCAAGCGGTCAATATACAGTATCGCAAAATCAAAGTCTTTATCATCGTAACGCGATCTTAACATGCGGCGACGATTAGTCTTTGTTCTACGGCTATCAACCGTATAGTTGCCATTATAATACCAGGCGCTCTTTACTTGAATCTTGAGAAGCTTTCCATTTACATCAAGAGCTAAATCATAGGGAAGTCTATCACCTATGGGCTTCAGCACTTTAAAGCCTCTTTTTAAGAGCGCGGTTATAACAGCAGCCTCTGCAATGTCTGCTTTGAGCTTTGTGTCCATACTGAGCCCGACGAGCTACCAGGCTGCTCCACCCCGCAATGTAGGGTTATTATAACTAAAGATCCGGTCGTTTGCAAGAGTTATTTAGATTGGCTTATTTCTTCCCAGGGTACGACTTGAGGATGATCTCGCCTTTTTTAGCTACGCCCGTTCTGTCGCGGGCCCTCTTCTCTACGTATATGATGTCGGTCTCGAGCCGCCTCTTCTCTTCCTCCAGGACCTTTATCTCCTCTTTTACGCTCTTGAGCTGGCGGTCGAGAGTTCTGCTCTTATAATTGATCTGCTGGTACTTTATGAAAGGCGGTAGAAACGCCGCAAGCAATACGGCAACAAATACGGCCGTTTTTACTCCGCTTTTTTGCGCCATATCTCTTTGCCGTAAACTGCCCTTTTACCTAAAGACTCTTCTATGCGCAGTAATTCGTTGTACTTGCAAATCCTATCGGTCCTGCAGGCGGATCCGGTCTTTATCTGGCCCGTATTCATGGCCACGACAAGGTGCGAGATCGTGGTATCCTCCGTCTCTCCGGACCTGTGCGAGACAACGGACGTATAGCCGTGCTTCCTGGCGAGATCCATGGTGTCGAGCGTCTCGGTAAGCGTTCCTATCTGGTTCAATTTTATCAGGATGGAATTGGCTATCTTTTTCTCAATGCCCATCCTCAATCTTTTGACATTCGTCACGAAGAGGTCGTCCCCGACGATCTGTATCGATTTTCCTAATTTCTCGGTCATCTTCTTCCAGCCGTCCCAGTCGTCTTCCGCAAGGCCGTCTTCTATCGAAACTATCGGGTATTTCGATACCCACCGGGAATAGAACGCTATCATGTCGAGGCTCGAATTCTCTTTCTTGGGCTCCGCCTCCAGGATATAGAGGCCTTTCTCAAAGAATGAGCTCGCTGCGGGATCGAGCGCTATGGATATATCTTTGCCGGCTTTATATCCCGCCTTGTCTATCGCCGCAAGTATCACTTCCACAGCCTCTTCGTTCGATTTAAGATCGGGAGCGAACCCGCCCTCATCTCCGACGGCAGTGGATAATTTTTTGTCGTGCAGTATCTTTTTTAAGGCGTGGAATGTTTCAGCACCCCACCTGAGAGCCTCTGCAAATGAGCCGGCGCCTATCGGCATTACCATGAACTCCTGGAGATCCACATTGTTGTCGGCATGAGCGCCGCCATTCAATATATTCATCATCGGTATGGGCAGTATCCTGGCTTTATCCCCGCCTATGTATCTGTATAGAAGCATCTTCTTGGAAACCGCTGCCGCCTTCGCCACAGCCAGTGAAACTCCGAGTGTGGCGTTGGCGCCAAGCCCCGATTTGTTGGGTGTACCGTCCAAATCTATCAGGATCTGATCGAGCTCGCCCTGCATCAGGGCGTCCTTACCCTTGATCGCTTTTTTTATCTCACCGTTGACATTGGCGACGGCCTTTAATACTCCCTTGCCGCCGTATTTGGCCTTATCGCCGTCCCTCAACTCAACGGCTTCATGTTCGCCGGTAGATGCGCCGCTTGGCACGGCCGCTCTGCCGAAAGAGCCGTCCTCTAAAATTACATCGACCTCTACCGTCGGATTTCCTCTTGAATCGAGTATCTGTCTCGCCTTTACGTCCAAAATGCCCGTCTTCATCTCCTCACTACCTCGTATTTAACTTTTACTTTCCGGCCCTTTATCTCGAGCTTTCCTTCAACAAACAGCTTTATCGCCTCAGGATAAGCCTTGTGCTCCTCTTTGTGGATCCTCTCCAGCAAAGTCTCTTCGGTATCGTCTTCTTTTATATCCACCGTCTTCTGCAAAATTATCGGCCCGTTATCGAGGTGCTCGTCGACAAAGTGGACCGTAACGCCCGTCACCTTAACCCCGTGGGCGAGCGCGTCTTTTATGCCGTGAGAACCTTTAAACGACGGAAGAAGCGCCGGGTGGATATTTATTATCCTGTTCCTGTATTCCCTGACGAAGTATGAGCTCAATAGCCTCATGAAACCGGCGAGAATCACAAGCTCGACATTTTTATTCTTTAAGCGCTCTATTATCTTCCTGTCAAAATCTTCTCTCTTTTTATAGTCCTTCTTGTCGAGCGTGATAGTCTCTATGCCGGCTTTCCTTGCGCGCTCCAACGCAAAGGCATCCTTTTTGTCGCTCAAGACAAAGGCTATTTTGGCGGGAATATGGCCCTTACCGACTTCGTCGATTATCGCCTGGAGATTAGTCCCGCTGCCGGATACTAGCACCGCTATATTGATCAATTACTCCTCGCTCGCTACAAAATTTACCGCGTAAATTTTGTGCCTACCGCTAGCCTATAGCTTCTTGGGAAATCTTCTCTATCTTTGCGTCGATGGCTTCTTTGGTATTCACGCCGACAAGGCGAGAATGCTCTTTGCCGGATTTAAAGAACACTATCGTCGGAATATTAAATATGGATAATTCCGTTGCCAACTCCGGGCTGTCGTCCACATTGGCCTTTGCGACTTTCACGCTGGCCCTGCGCTCCTCGGCTATCCTTTCTACCGCCGGAGCTATCACCTTGCACGGCACGCACCACGGCGCCCAGAAATCGACGAGCACGAGCCTATCCGAACCCAATACCTCTTTACTAAAATTGCCGCTGTTTATCTCTACCATACGATACCTCTACTTCTTCTTTTACCTCTTTACGATCACCCTGGTCGGGCAGACTTCAAAACATTTCCCCATGTTCTGACACTTCCCGTAATCAATTTTTGCTAAATTGTTCTCTACCTTTACGGCGCCCAAAGGACAGGCCTTTTCGCATTTCCTGCACGCTATACACCCCGCAGAGCATACTTTTGCGACTGCCGCGCCCGCATCTTTAGAGACGCACTTCACGTAATAGCGCTTGTTAACCGGTACAAGTTCAAAAAGCTTCTTCGGACATATCGCGATACATTTGCCGCAGGCCGTGCACTTGGCGGCATCCACCGCCGGAAGGCCGTCACCGCCCATCGTTATGGCGTCGAACGGACAGATATCGACGCAATCACTCAATCCCAGGCACCCGAACGCGCAGGCCTTATGGCCGCCGAAGACAAGCGACGCGGCTTTACAGTTTCTTATGCCCCTGTACGCGTATTTATTTTTTGCTCTGGTGCCGCCGTTACAAAGAACCGCCGCTACAGTTTTGACTTTTGAATTATAATCTATTTCGAGAATTTCCGCAATAGAAATTCTAGCAGTTTCATTGCTTACAACGCAGCCCGACGGCACGGCAAAGCCTTTTTTTAGCGCTTCCGCGAACCCGGCGCATCCCGCCCTCCCGCAGGCGCCGCAATTCGTGCCCGGTAGTTTCGCGAGAATCATGGATATGGCGGGATCCGCCTCTATCCCGAAGAGTTTCAGCGCATACGCCAAGGCCGCCCCGAATATAAGGCCGAGCACCGCCATCGCCGCCACGGGAATAATTAAATTCATTATCATGGTTCGACTCGCTTCGCTCGCTCACCATGACCCCGAGCAAAGATATCTGTGACGAATTGTCTGCGTCGAGGGGTCATATCTTAAATCCGCTGAAACCCAAAAACGCCAATGACAGCAAACTGGCTATCACGAAAGTTATCGGCACGTCTTTAAAGGACCTGGGCACATCCGCGAACTCCAGCCTCTCGCGTATTCCCGCCATAAGGAACATGGCGAGCGTGTATCCGGCTCCCGCGCCAAACCCCTGGATGACCGATTTTAAGAAACTACCCGAGACCGCTCTCCCTCCGAAAAAGAAGACATCGGTATTCAGGACGGCCACACCGAATACGGCGCAATTTACGGTGATGAGAGGCAGATAGATGCCGAATATCCTGTAAAGCGACGGCGCTTTCTTCTGCACCACGATCTCCACGAACTGGACAAATGAGGCTATAACGAGAATAAAACTTATCGTCCTTAAATATTCCAGATGATAGGGTATCAATACAAAGTTGTAAATGGGCCAGCTTATCAGAGAGGCCATCGTCGTGACGAAAGTAACGGCTATACCCATGGAAACGGCCGGGCCGATCTGTTTAGACACCCCGACAAAAGAGCATAACCCCAAAAAACGGGAGAGTATAAAGTTATTGATGAAGACGGTACTTATTATTATCGTTACGTAAGCGCCTATATCCATTATCCGGGCCTCTTATGCGTAAAGTAATTTATCACCGCTATCAGAACGCCTATCGTAAGGAGCGCGCCCGGCGCCAGTATCATAAATAACGGCGGTTCGAACGTTCTGCTCAGATAATAACCCATTATCGTTCCGTTGCCGAGCGCCTCGCGTATGGCGGAGATGACTATGAGCGCCCAGGTAAAACCTATGCCCATGCCTAAGGCATCGAATATCGATTTAACCGGCGGCTCTTTTGAAGAGAAGGCCTCCGCCCGCCCTAAAACTATACAGTTAACGACTATCAGCGGGACGAACATGCCGAGTGACCTCGATAAGAGCGGCGCATACGCTTTCATGAAGAGATCCGCTATAGTGACAAATGTCGCGATGATGACTATGTAACAGGGGATACGCACCTTCTCGGGAACAATATTCCTTACCACTGAAACGAATATATTCGATCCCACCAGAACGAATGTCGCGGCCAGGCCCATCCCTATGCCATTGCTGACACTGGTAGAGACAGCCAGCGTCGGACACAATCCGAGGACTATCCTGAATGTAGGATTTTCCTTCCACAGGCCCTTTATGAATTCTCCTGACAATCTGGTCTTTGCCATATATTATTTCTTTAATTTACTCAACAAGTTATCCGTGGTTATACGTATAGAATTCGTGACAGCTTTGCTTGAGATCGTTGCTCCGGTTATCGCGTCTATATCTTTTTTAACAGCTATGACCCTGGCGTTCTTTCCTTTGAACTGCTTAAGGAACCACGGTTCGCTTTCGCCGGGCTTTATCTCGTTTATCTTGGCGCCGAGGCCGGGGGTTTCACTGTGCTCCAGGACAGCGACCCCTTCAATGGTACCGTTTAAATCGACGCCGGCTATCATTCTTATGTATCCATTGTATCCGTTACCTATGACTCTTATACAGTAGCCGACGACTGTCTTGTCCTTGAGCGCTTCGAAATATTCTATTCCGTCCAAGGCCTTTTCACTGAAGGAGTCCGCTAGAGGCATTATCGATCTCAACGCGTTCTGTTCTTCCGTTTTAAGCTGTTCCTCGATTTTAGGTTTAGTGACCTCGTATGTCACGGCCAGTACAAGCGTGGCCGCCAGGCATATAACTCCAAGGATCAGCCCGAATTTTACCAACTGGTTCATGTTTTCCTCCAACCGAACCATTTCGGATACGTGAATTTATCTATTACGGGAACGAACGCGTTCATTATAAGTATCGCGTATGAAGTGCCCTCGGGATATCCGGAAAATTTTCTGATCACAAAAGTGAGCACACCCAAACTGATGCCGAATATTATCTTGCCTTTGTTGCTCAATGGGCTCGTCACATAATCGGTCGCCATAAATAACGCGCCGAGCATAAGACCGCCGGAAAGCGCGAAGAAGAGCGCATCGCCGGTGAATAGGCTGCTCGTCCCATTAAAGGCCCAGCTTAAAATTGACACTGCGGCTATGTAGGTCAACGGTATATGCCAGCTTATATATTTTTTCCAAAATAGGTACGCCGCCCCTATGAGAAGCGCCAGGATACAGACCTCTCCTATGCAGCCGCCGCGGTTGCCTAAAAACAGATCCATGTACGTCGTGCCTTTTAGGAGGTCCAACTGGTTATGTTTGATCAATGCCAAAGGCGTGGCCGTAGTTATGGCGTCCACCTTCCACTTGGGGTTCTGCCACGTCGTCATATAGACAGGCCAGGAAACCATCAGGAACGCTCTCCCCGCCAGGGCGGGATTAAATATGTTGTGGCCCAGGCCGCCGAAGGCCTGTTTGCCCACGGCTATCGCGAAGAACGAACCGGCAACGGGAATCCATAAAGGAACTCCGGGCGGAAGATTATATGCCAGCAATAATCCCGTAAGAACGGCGCTGCCGTCCTTCGGCAAGCTCAGGACAGGCCCTGAGCCTGCCGAAGGGCCGTCGAAAATAGTCGTCTCTTTTTTCCTGAGGGCAAGGATCGCCCATTCGGTAACTATTGCGGAAAGAACGGATGCCATTATAACGTAGAGCGAGTAAAGACCGAATATGAATACGCCTGCCGCGCCGGCGGGTATCAGGGCCAGGTTAACCGCCCACATGATGCGTCTTGTCGAGACTTCGGCGCGTATGTGCGGCCCCACGGAAACTATCAAGGGGTTCATATTCTTGCCTTCCCGTATTTCATGTAGTCCAAAAGCGGGATCTTCGCCGGACACTCGTAGGCGCATGCCCCGCATTCGAAACAACCGGCTATCCCCAGGTCTTTCGCTTCGCCGAAAAACTCTCTCTTCACCCTGTACATCAGAGTCGTCGGAGATAATTGCATGGGGCATGTTTCGATGCATTTGCCGCAGCGGATACACACCGACTCTTTATCCCGCAGGACTTCTTCTTCCGACAAAAATAGCACGCCGCTCGTTCCCTTTATTATCGGAACGTCCATCGTATACTGGGCAAGCCCCATCATGGGTCCGCCCATGATTATCTTCTTGGGTTCTTTCTTAAATCCGCCTATAAAATCTACGAGATCCGTCAGCATCGTCCCTATCCTGACGCGTATATTTACCGGCTCTTTCAGGCATGAACCGGTCAGCGTTATGGCCCTCTCGGCCAGGGGCTTACCCGAATACACCGCTTCGTATATGGCATATGCCGTTTGTACATTCTGAACGACACACCCCACATCCATCGGAAGGCCGCCGGCCGGGACAGTTCTATTCAATATCGATTTTATTATCTGCTTCTCGGCGCCCTGCGGATATTTTGTCCTTAGAACAATGATTTTTACGCCGACGGCTGACGGCTGAAAGCTGAAAGCTTTCAAAGCTTTCTCCATGGCGTATATCGCCGGCTGTTTATTGTCCTCGATAGCGATATAAGCGTTCTTCGCGTTCAGGACTCTTAAAATTATTTCCAGGCCCTCCAATATCTCTTTGGGGCTTTCGATCATCAGGCGCTGGTCGCAGGTAAGATACGGCTCACACTCGGCGCCGTTCAATATCACGATATCCACCGGCCTATTTTTCGGCGGGGAGAGTTTTACATGGGTCGGGAATGCCGCGCCGCCTAAACCGACTATTCCGGCGTCTTTTATTATCGAGATCAGCTCTTCGCCTGAAAGGCCGTTCGGATCGCGCCGCTGTCTTATCTTAAAGTCCTGGTCCTCATCGCCCTGAGATTCTATAAATACGGAAAGCGCCCTATTGGATGTGGGAGTGGACGCATTGGAGATCTTTGTGACCTTGCCGCTTATAGAAGCATGAACGGGACTCGATACAAATCCTGTGGCCTTCGCGATCTCGGAGAACGCATTCACCGCATCGCCCGTCTTAACGATCGGTTCGGCGGGCGAGCCGGTATGCTGTGAAAGCGGCAGGACCACTCTCTTCGGCACAAAGACCCTCTTTATGGCTCCATCCGATGTGAGGTTCTTGCGCGGAGAAGGGTGTACGCCGCCGTAGAATTTATATGACATGATTATATATTACAACTCATTGTATAATTTTTCAACTAAAGACGCGTTTTTTACGACTACCACCGGGCACGGCGCCTCGCGAAAGATCCTCTCCCCTTCATCGTAAAAAGTCTCTCTGAGCGATAGTACCTCTTTTAGCTCGCCCATCACGAGCATATCCGGATTCAAGGCGCTCGCCTGTCTTATGATCTCTTCATGCACGATGCCCTTCAAAATAGCCGCGTCGCAGGCCACGCCCTTCTTTCCGGACATCGACTTTATCCTCTCTAAAAAACGGCTGCCCTGATCTTCAAGGTCCTTCTCGTAGCTGCGCGCCTCTACATCCACAAGCACCCTCGACTTAAGAAGCTCGTGTAAAAGCCTTTCATTCACAACATACATGGCCGTAAGCTTAGCTTGAAAGATCTTCGCCAGACAGATCGCATACTTCACTGTGACGAGCGATATACCTTCCGCGGCGACACATACCATTATATTCTTTATAGCCATGGTACTTTAAGCCCTCTGGTCTTTAAGACGCGCCTTTATCATCTTCGACATGCAGAAAGACTCTCTGCCTTCCTCATCCAGCCTTTCGCTTATATTCTTGAACGTATCTTCGTAGTTGGGAATATATATCTTTTCCAGCGCGTTGACCTTTCTTATGGTCTTGAAGACTTCCTCCGCTATCCTCAGCAGGGCTATCTTCTTCTCGGCAAGCTGGGCAATGAGTTTCAGAATCTCCTTAAATTTCACTATTCCTTCCTCGAGATAAAAGCTCACTCCGTAAGGGCTGTGATGCGGCGGGTTATCTGTGATCTTCAGTTTTATCATCGGTATATCCACGCCCATGACGCGCCTGTTCGATATGGATATCTCGCTGGTTATACCGCCGGCAAAGCTTAAGGATTCCGCCCGCGACTTACCCATGATCACGATGCTTCTATCGACGGTCGCGTAAGCGTCTTTAAGCATCTTGTTCAGGTCGCTCTCTAATTTTTCCGCTATATCCATGACGGCATTCAGCTCATTGATCAGTATCTTGCGTTTCTCGTCGATGAGCTCATATCCTTCTCTTGTGAGCGCCAGCGATTTCTTTACGCTTAAAAGGTTCGTCTTCGTCGCCGCTATATTAAGTTTCAGGTGGATAGCCTCTTCCTGTAGTGCTTAATCAGCTCTTCTTCCTTTACCCTTACGAGTTCCTCGCGAGGCAGTATAGAGATTATGTCCCACCCCAGATCTAGCCCTTCCTCGACCGTACGCCTTTCATGGTAACCCTGAGTAAGAAGCCTCTTTTCGAACTCATCGCCGAATTTCAGGTATTTCAGGTCGAGCGGCGTAAGCTCTTCCTCGCCTATGATCGATGCCAGAGCCCTTATATCCTTGACATGCGCATAAGCCGCGAATAACTGGCTGGCGAGAGCCGGATGGTCTTCGCGCGTCATGCCTTTGCCGATATTGTCCTTCATCAGCCTCGAGAGCGACGGCAGGCCGGCTATCGGGGGATAGACGCCCCTGGAATAGAGCTCTCTCTCTAGGACGATCTGGCCTTCCGTTATGTAGCCGGTCAGGTCGGGAATGGGGTGCGTTATGTCGTCGTTGGGCATGGTAAGTATCGGCAATTGGGTGATAGAGCCGGGCAGTCCCTTTATCATCCCGGCCCTTTCATAGATGCTGGCGAGATCGCTGTAGAGGTAACCCGGGTAACCCTTTCTCGCCGGGATCTCGCCGCGCACGGTGGAAAGCTCTCTCAGCGCTTCGCAATAGTTCGACATATCGGTCATTATGACGAGGACATGCATACCTTTTTTGAACGCCAGATACTCGGCGCATGTGAGCGCCAATTTCGGCGTAAGAAGCCTTTCTATGGACGGGGCGTCCGCAAGGCTTAAGAATATGGAGACCTTGTCGAGTACCCCTGACTCTTCAAAGCTCTTTATAAAAAAGCGCGCCGTATCGTATTTAACTCCCATGGCCGCGAAGACCACGCAGAAGCTCTCGCTCTTCACGCGCGCTTGTCTGGCAATCTGCGCGGCTATCATGTCGTGCGGCAGGCCGGATCCGGAGAATATCGGAAGCTTCTGTCCGCGGACGAGCGTATTCATCACGTCTATGGAAGAGAGGCCGGTCTCTATGATATTTTTCGGGTAGTCTCTGGCGGTGGGATTAATGGCCATGCCGTTGACATCGAGCTGTTCGTCATATGCGCAGCGAGGCATATTATCCAATGGATTACCGAGCCCATCGAAGATCCTGCCCAGCATATCCTCACAAACGCCTATCAAGAGCGGCGTCTCCTTGAACCGGATCTTACAATTGCGCAAACTCATTCCGCCGGTGCCGCCTAGGACCTGGACGACGGCATAGCCTCTTCCGACTTCGAGCGTTATTCCAAATCGAGAGCGGCCTTCATTGTCGGCGACTTCCACGACCTCGTTGTATCCGACGTTGTGAATATTTCGTATGATGAATAGCGGCCCGACGATCTCGTTCAAGGCCAGATATTCTCTTAAGCTGTATTCATGCACTAGAAGTCGAGCTCCTTAAGCGCTTCGTTGACGTTGCCCGGCATTTTTTCCAGTTTGTCAAGGTCGTCTTCGGTGTAGTCCGTCTTCATCCTCATCAACTCCTGATAAACGGGAAGTATTTTTATTTCATTTACCGCAATACCTTTTTTGACAAGGCCCTCGCATGCCCGATAAAAAGCGATTATGCTTTCGAGCATCAGGAACTGTTTCTTCGCGGATGAATATGTGTCCACTTTATCGAAGGCGTTCTGCTGCAGGAATGCGTTCTTGAATATATAACAAGTCTCCAGTATAAGGCGCTGTGTCTGCGGCAATACCTCGGGCCCCACGAGCTTCACCACCTGCAAAAGCTTCTGCTCTTTCTGCAGGAGCTCCATTATCGTGTACCGCAATTCCAGCCATTCAGCGCTTATCTTGTCATGCCACCACTTCTTTATATCGTCAAGATATTCGGAATAGCTCTCGGTCCACCCTATCGAAGGATAGTGCCTGGCATTGGCGAGGTCCCTGTCGAGCGCCCAGAAACAGCGGATAAATCTTTTTGTATGCGATGTCACGGGTTCCGAAAAATCCCCGCCCGGAGGAGAGACGGACGCTATGATCGTGATGGAGCCGCTTTCATTGTTCAGCGTCCTCACTTTGCCGGCCCTTTCGTAGAATTCCGCCAGCCGCGAAGGCAGATATGCCGGGAAGCCCTCCTCGAGCGGCATCTCTTCCAGCCTTCCAGAAAGCTCCCTCAGCGCCTCGGCCCACCTTGATGTGGAATCGGCCATGAGCGCGACGTTATATCCCATGTCGCGGTAGTATTCGGCTATCGTGATGCCGGTATATATGCTCGCTTCGCGCGCCGCGACCGGCATGTTGGATGTGTTCGCTATAAATATCGTCCTTTCGGACAGCGGCCTGCCGGTCCTCGGGTCGATCAATTTGGGAAAATTCAACAGGACGTCCGTCATCTCGTTGCCGCGTTCTCCGCACCCCACAAAGAGCACTATCTCGGCATCGCTCCATTTGGCTATCTGGTGCTGCACTACGGTCTTGCCGGTCCCGAATCCGCCGGGGATGGCGACGCACCCGCCTTTGGCCACGGGAAAGAGCGTATCTATGACGCGCTGGCCCGTTATGAGCGGTTCGTTCACGCCCAACCTCTCGCCGTAAGGCCTGAGCCTGCGGACCGGCCAGCGCTGGTACATAAAGATATCTACATCAACACCGTTCTGTGTCACAACGGCTATTTTTTCCGAAAGAGAATAATCGCCTTCCGGGGCCACCCACTTCAATGATCCGCTGACCACTGGACCGATCAATATCTTATGCGTTATCAGGCTGGTCTCTTTTACTTCGCCCAGGGCCTCGCCGCCTTTTATATCATCGCCCGTTTTCCGGCGGGGGAGGAGATGCCACTTCTTCTTTCTGTCGAGCGCCTCTATATGAACGCCCTTTTGGATATAGAAGCCCTCTTTTTCCCTTATAACCTCGAGAGGCCGCTGTATACCGTCGTATATGTTACCCAAAAGTCCGGGGCCAAGCTCCACATATAAAGGGGTGCCCTGGGTATATATAAGATCGCCCGCCGAGAGCGAAGTGGTATCCTCGTAAACCTGTATAAACGCCCTGTCGGCCTTTATCCTCACCACCTCTCCTATGAGATGATCCTCGCCGACCTCGACCATGTCGAGCATCCTCAAAGAGATGACTTCCTCTGCCTCCACTACGGGCCCCACGACCCTGTAAACTTTACCGGCTACGCTTGACATATATTAAAAAGCCTCTTTAAGCAGTTTCATGTAGATCTCATCATAAGCTCTCTTGAGTCTCGCTGAGAATCTGTTATCGAATAATAATCTGTCGTCCTGCGACTGCACTATCACGCCTATATCGTTGAAATCGCCTATTTTAAATTCCACGTCCAGATCGTTAAATTGAGCTATCACCCCTTCATCGAGATGAGAATAAAAGACCTGCGCCTTTTTGTCATCGATTATACCGACACCTTCGAGAATGGCTTCCCGTAAAAATTTTACATAATCTGGGCTGCCCCGGAACTTTTCAGCCTCTCTCTTCACGGCCGCTATGACATCCTCTATGAAGAGGCTCCTGGCCTCCAGATCCACTCTTCTCTTCTCCATAGTGACGGTAGAGAAGGCCCTCTCTCTCTTATCGGCTGCTTCTTTTTCGGCGGCCGAAAGGATTGTCCCGGCCCGCGCGTCGGCCTCTTTGGAAGCTTCCGATAAAATACGCTCCCGCTCTTTATTGGCCTTGCCCAGGAGAAGCTCCGCCTCTTCGGACGATTCCTCCCTGATCCTGGAGCATATCTCCTCGGCGCGCTCACCGCTCATCTTTAAGATCTTCTCTTTACGCATCTATATACTTATTCCTATCGCTTTCTTCAGGACTTCGCCTGTACTCTTTATTCTGGTCTCTATACCGTTCGACGGGATCTCGAGGATGAGCGGAAGCGACTTGCTGTACAACAGCTCATCCAGCTCTGCCTCCATGAACGACGCCGCCTTCCGCGTGACGAGGATCACGCCGACGCCTTCCGACGAGACGGCCACTTTGAGCGCTTCCAGCGCTTCGCTCGGCGCCGATACCTCGCGCGTCTCGACGCCCGCAAGCTTAAACCCCAGGCCGCTCGCGTTGTCGGCGATACAGAAGAAATGCATTTATACTCTACCTAATATCATTATCGAAATTATGAGCCCGTAAATAGCTATACCTTCGGCCAGGCCCACATATATAAGCGCCTTACCGGCTATCTCCGGCTTTTCGCTCATCGCGCCGACAGCTGCCGCCCCGACATAAGCCACCGCCACACCTGCGGCGATCGCGCTCAAGCCCGTGGCCATAGCGGCCGACAAAAAAGCCCATTTGACCGTATTAGGATCCATTCATTACCTCCTTTTTTTCATCCTTCGACGCGGCCTGACTTTTTCAAAAGCCTTGCTCAGGATGAACCCTGAGCCTGCCGAAGGGTTCACTGCATCGTCAGCGGTTTATAAAAACGCTTTCCGCTCATAAAGAATTTGGAGAAGAATTCATAATAATTTAAACGCAGGCTCTGTATGCTGACTACAAGCCCTTCAAGAAGTATTATAAGAATATTGCCCAGCACCATTACGATCAAAGATGCTACTGTACCGCCGATACCCTTTATTATGCGCGACAGTTCGAATATTGACAGGAAGAGTCCCGCGTGGGCCAGGGCGAACGCGGCTATACGTATGAACGACACGGTATTGGCAAGGTAGCCCATCACTATCTCCAGTATATCTATGATGCTCTCCATAAACGCCGTTAATACGCTCTCCCGTTTCTTTTTGACGATTAATTCGACGAGAGGCTTCAGAAATAGCAGCCCCACGCACGCCAAAAATACTATCGCATATACCGGCTGAAATCCGGTTTTCGAAACAAGCATCTTACTTACAATGGCTATGCCCAT
>JAUYPN010000005.1 GCA_030695725.1 Candidatus Omnitrophota bacterium | reverse complement strand
GAGCCAGGGGCAGACTTTTGAGAAGGTAATAATAGACCTTGGGTATGGCGCTTTTACTCACGGTCAGTTATATGTCGCATTGAGCAGATGCACGCGTCTTGATGGCATAAGGCTTAAACGGCCGGTCACCCCGGGCGATATCATATTTGACCGGCGTATCTATGGGCTCAGGGAGCGGTTCGCCGGTTTATTTTAAGTCCGTTCGGATACCAAAAATCACCGAGGGATTCTATCTCTGAATTCGAAAATTAAAGCCAATTCATTATTGATTTAGGCCCAACCGTGTGATATACTCCGTGATATGCAAAGAATCGGCGGCAAGAAGAAGATAATGCTCGGGCACGAGCTCGTCAGTGCCGGAGTGATCACTCCCGAACAGTTAAAGACCGCCCTTGAAGAACAGCGTAAACACAAAGGCGAAAAGAGAGAGCGCCTTGGCGAGATTCTGCTCAGGCTCGGAGCTATAAACGAAGACACCCTCACTCTCTTCCTCGAAAAACATTTAAATATTCCGCACATTGAACTCAGGAGCGACACAAACGTAGACCCGATCGCCGTAAAGCTAATACCGGAGCGCATGGCCAGAGGCCTTAAGGCCATAGCCATAGGGGTGAATAAAGACGATAAACTGATGGTGGCGATGGCCGACCCGCTCGATATAATTGCCGTCGATACGTTGAAACTAAAGACAGGATTTGAGATCGAGCGGTATTTTGCCCACACCAGAGAGGTTGAAGCGGCCATCGGCAAATATTATGAAGAGCATTTGCTTAAGGAATCGGTACGGGATTATATAAGTATAAAAGAAGGGGAAGCGAAGCGCGAAGAAGAAGCGACCCAGAAGGCCCATCCGACGCGCGGATTGTCCGAAATGGAGGAAGAGGCGGTCAGGACCCCCGTCATTGAGTTCGTGGACCATCTCTTAAGCAATGCTTTGAGGTCGAGAGCCAGCGATATTCACATCGAACCGCGCGAAAAAGAGCTCAGCATACGCTACAGGATAGACGGTTTTTTGCACGAATCCTTTCCGCCGCCCAAAGAGATGCAGGGAGCCATAATCACGCGCTTAAAGTTATTAGGCGATATGAATATAGCGGAACAGCGCCTGCCTCAGGACGGCAGATTCAAATTTACTTTTGAAAACAGGGAGATAGACGTCAGGGTCGCGTCGACCCCCATAATATACGGAGAGAAGATGGTCTTAAGGCTTCTCGACAGGGCCAACCTCATAGTCAGCATGGAAGACCTCGGCATGTCGGATAAGAATGTCGAGCGTTTCAAATCGATACTGAAACAGCCTTACGGCATGGTGCTCGTTACGGGCCCTACGGGTTCCGGAAAGACGACGACGTTATATTCCGCCATCAACTTCATAAACACCATTGAAAAGAACATAGTCACGATAGAGGACCCCGTAGAATATCAGATAAACGGCATAAACCAGATACAGACAAGGCATAACATAGGGCTCACGTTCGCGTCCGGTTTACGCGCAGTGTTAAGGCAGGATCCGGACGTAATAATGATAGGCGAGATAAGGGACCTCGAAACGCTTGAAAACGCCGTAAAGGCCTCGCTTACGGGCCATCTGGTATTAAGCACAATACATACCAATGATGCAGCCAGCGTCATAGTCAGGCTTATACATATGGGATTGAGCCCTTACCTGATAGCTTCGTGTTTAAGCCTTGTGATAGCCCAGAGGCTTGTGCGCAAGATTTGCCCCGACTGCAAAGAGAAGGCCGATATCAAGCCTGCCGCGCTGGCCGATCTGGGAAAAGCATACGGCATGAATTTAAAAAATACCGTTTTCTACAAAGGCAAAGGCTGTGATAAATGCGACAAGATGGGCTACAAGGGAAGAGTCGGCCTTTATGAATTTTTGCCCATATCGAAGACTGTCAAAGATATGATAAAGGAAGGCATAACGTCCGCGGAAGTAAAAGAAGCGGCGGAGAGAGAAGACATGAAAGATATATTCCGGTCCGGAATAGAAAAGGCCTCCAAGGGTTTAACGACGATTGAAGAAGTCTTAAGAGCAACGGTGTTGGAAAAAACCTGATAATATAATATGCCCACATTTTCCTATATTGCCAAAGACACCGGCGGCAACTCGATAAAAGCGCATGAGTCCGCCCCGTCCGAGCATGAGCTTAAGATAAGGCTCGCGCGGAAGAATCTCACCATAATTTCCATAAGCGAGATGAAGAAACCCGAAAAGATCCATCTCTTCGGATCTGGAATAAAGACCGCCGAGCTTGTCATATTCTGCAAACAATTAGCCACTATGATAAGGGGAGGCGTGCCCCTGTTGAGAGCGATAGACTGCATAGCGGATGAGGTGAAAAACCCTTTATTCAAATCGGTCCTCAGCGAGATAGGCCGCCATGTCAAGAGCGGAGAGTCGTTGTCGAGCGGATTCAGGAAATTTTCAAATCTCTTTTCCCCCCTATTCATATCGATAGTCGAGGCAGGAGAGAAGGTAGGCTCGCTCGATATTATGCTCGACCGCTTGAGCGCTTATCTGCAGGCCAGAGACCGGCTCAATAAAAAGATAATCACGGCGCTTACCTATCCCTCTTTCGTCGTCGCTTTTTTTGTTGTCGCGGTGGCGGTCATGACGCTGTTTCTCGTTCCGAAATTTAAAACGATATACTCGGGTTTCGGCGCCCAACTGCCTGTATTGACACGAGTCGTCTTCTCTTTCAGCGACACAGTGGTAAACAACATATGGCCCGTCATCATTATCACATCAGTAGCCTTATTTTTTGCTCACCGGTATTTTTTTAAATCAGTCCGGGGAATAAAAATACGTGATACCATAGCTATTAAGATGCCGGTTTTCGGCGTGGTCGTTATGAACGCCGCCTTAAGTAAGTTCGCCAGGACGCTGGCGACGCTTTTAAGCCAGGATATTCCTGTAGCGACGGCCTTAGAGCTCGTAAGCAAGTCTTCCGGAAATGTTGTTATAGAGGAATCCATCGATAAGATCAAGGCCCTCATTATGGATGGAGAGAACATACCGGAGGCTCTGAAGAAAGCCCAGATATTTCCCCCGCTCATGATCCAGATGACGACAGTCGGGGTGGAGTCGGGCAGCCTTCCGGAGCTTCTCGACAAAACAGCCGACTTTTATGAAGACAGGGTGGGCGACTTTGTCGCGAGCCTCACCACCATGATAGAGCCTGTGCTCATAGTCTCTTTAGGTATCGTCATAGGAATATTTATAATAGCCATGTATATGCCTATCTTTTCCTTGAGCCAGACAGTGGTAGGGGCAAGGATAAAATAAAAAGCCTGCTTGGCGACAAAAGGGTTTACTTTTTTAAGATTATGTGATAAAACTAATCTGTTAATCCAAAAGCCTAAAACGAAAGGGAGGGTGTCATGAAGTTTGGTAAAAAAGGTTTTACGCTTGTGGAGTTGATCGTCGTAATCATAATCATAGGTATATTAGCGGCGATAGCGGCGCCATCCATGACCGCAAATGTTACCAGAGCAAGGAGGCAGGAAGCGATAGCTGCAATGGGAGCCATTAGGACGGCGTATAGGCTGTACACCGCAGAAAAAGGCGGTACTGCGCCAACTGCCTTGAGCGACTTAAATGCGCTTGGGTATATAGTCAGCACCGAGTTAAATGGCCCATGTTATGACGCTGGTAACTATACTTTTGGCCCAGCTCTAATTAACGCTACAGCTACTGGCACTAGAGGTGGCACAGCTTGCAACATGAATGTAACCACCGGTGTTATAGG
>JAUYPN010000074.1 GCA_030695725.1 Candidatus Omnitrophota bacterium | reverse complement strand
CTTCATAAATTTATGGGATGGGATAGGCCGATCCTCACCGACAGCGGCGGATACCAGGTCTTCAGCCTCGCGACATTAAGGAAGCTTACCGAAGAAGGCGCTGAATTCTCATCCCACATAGACGGCGCAAAACATTTTTTGACGCCTGAAAAGGTTATCGACATTCAGCAATCACTCGGAAGCGATATAATGATGACGTTCGACGAGTGCGTTCATTATCAGGCCGCAAGAGATTATGTCGAACAGTCGTTAGAGCTCACTACCAGATGGGCGAGGAGGTCGAAGGAGTATTTGGTTAGCCGGTTTAACCCGCAAACCCGCAAACCCGCAAACCCGCAACTATTATTCGGGATAGTTCAAGGAAGCTCGTATCTGGACCTGCGCAAGAAAGCCGTAGAAGATTTGCTGAAGATCGGTTTCGACGGTTACGCCATTGGCGGCGTCAGTGTGGGCGAGCCGAATAAGCTCATACACGAAATCGCCGGAATAACCGCCGCGTTATTACCGGACGACAAAGCAAAATACCTTATGGGAGTCGGCACGCCGCCGGATATACTCCGGGCCATAGACGAAGGCATGGATATGTTTGACTGCGTAGTTCCCACAAGAAACGGCAGGAACGGCCAGGCCTTTACTCGCGGAGGAGATTTGCAGTTGAGAAACGCTGAATTCAAAGAGGACTTTCGCCCGATTGATGAAAGTTGCGGCTGTTATTCGTGTAAGGCGCATACCCGCGCCTATATCAGGCATCTCTTTAATACGCAGGAATTATTAGGTTTACGTCTTGTATCGTTGCATAATATCTATTTTTATGCTAAACTCATAGCGTTATCCAGACAGGCGATCCTCAAGGATCGCTTTGCCGCATTCAAGGATGAGTTTATCACTGGATATAATCGTTCTAACCAGGTTAGACATTCCAGCAAAGCTGAAAAATCTAATCTGGTCAGATAACAAAGGAGGCAAATATGAACCAGATGGCCAGCCCGTTAATGAATCTGATGCCTATAATTTTGATATTCGTAGTATTTTATTTTCTTCTGATAAAACCTCAGAAAAAAGCGCAGAATGACCATAAAAAGATGATCGCCAGCCTTAAGAAGAATGACGAAGTGATAACCGCAGGCGGGATACATGGAACCATCGTTAATGTCAAGGAGCATACGGTAACGTTAAAAGTCGATGATAATGTCAAGGTAGAGGTTCAGAAAAGCGGTATTTCTACGATGAAAAGAAAAGCGTCAGAATAGAAAAATCGGGGGAGTAGATAAATGAATAAGAGTCTGCAATGGAAGTTGTTGGGAATAATTGCCATCTCGATCGCCTGCCTCTGGATTATATGGCCGCCGTTTACGATTAAAGATAAAGATGGCAAGGTCATCCAGAAAGGAAAGATAAACCTGGGCCTTGACCTGCAGGGCGGTATGCATGTCGTTCTAAGGGTCGATACAGCCAAAGTGCCTTTAGAGACGAGGAAAGACGCCATTGAGCGCGCCATGGAGATAATAAGGAACAGGATCGACCAGTTCGGCGTAGGTGAAATGTCTATTCAGAGGCAAGGCAAGGATAATATAATTGTTCAACTTCCCGGTGTCACGGACAGAGAGAGGGCGCTCGAGATTATAGGTAAAACTGCCCATCTCGAGTTTAAGTTGGTTTCGGACAACGTGGAGTATCTTAAAGCTGCGATCGACAATAAGCCGGTCGACGGATATGAGCTCAAATATCTGGAGGCCGAGGGCTCGGGCCGCGATCCGATTCTTATAGCGAAAGACGCGAGCCTTGCAGGAGATCTTCTGGTCAATGCCAAGACAGAATTCAGCTCAAAAGGATTCGGCGAGCCCTATGTTTCATTGACGCTCAATTCTAAGGGCGCGCAAATTTTCGCGAATGTTACCGCTACGAATGTCGGTAAGCGCCTGGCGATCGTATTGGACGGTAAAGTCGTCTCCGCGCCCGTAATACGCGAGGCTATTCCGTCAGGCCAGGCGCAGATTTCAGGCAATTTCTCGGTTGAGCAGGCCAATGACCTTTCAGTCATATTGAGGGCCGGCGCTTTGCCGGCACCCGTCGTAGTAGAAGAGGAGAGGACTGTCGGCCCGCTTCTTGGGGCTGACTCTATCAGGAGCGGCCTACGCGCGACGATCATCGGCGGCATTCTGGTAGTTAGTTTCATGCTATTTTACTATAGGCTTGCCGGCCTAGTCGCCAATATGGCGTTGATTCTTAACATATTATTAATAATGGCGTGCCTCGCGCTATTCAAGGGAACGCTCACCCTGCCGGGTATCGCCGGCTTGATATTAACTATAGGTATGTCAGTTGACGCGAACGTCCTTATTTACGAGAGGATACGGGAAGAGTTAAAGCTTGGTAAAAGCTTGCGCGCGGCAATAGCGTCCGGTTATCACAGGGCTTTATCCGCGATCGTAGATTCTAACCTTACAACGATAGTCGCGGCCGCGCTGATATTCAAGTTCGGTACCGGCCCGATAAGAGGCTTTGCCGTTACCCTTACGATAGGCCTTATCGCCAACCTTTTTACAGCCGTGACATGCGGCAGAGTCGTATTTGAGGTAATGTGCGATCAGTTCGGTCTGTCAAAGCTTCGTTTCATGAACATTTTCCGCAGAGAGACTAACTTCGATTTTATCGGAAAAAGGAAAATATGCTATATCATTTCATTGATTTTTATAGCAGGCAGCGTAGTTCTCTTTGCCATGCGCGGTGACAAGAATTACGGAGTTGATTTTTCCGGCGGAACACTTCAACAGTATCTGTTCGAAAATAATATAAAGATAGATGCGGTAAGGAAGATCCTGAAAGATATGGGCTACGGAAACGCGTCCATTCAGCAGTACGGCAATCCCAAGGAGATTATCATAAGGACCCAGGAAAATATCGCGACAAAACTGAGCGAGACGTTCAGGGAAAAGGCCAAGGATAACCCGTTTCAGGTTTTGAGGGTTGAGACAGTAGGCTCCGTGGTAGGGCAGAACCTCCGTATTAACGCGTTGCTCAGCCTTGTGCTGGGTCTTGCGGGTATAGCGATATATGTCATGTTCAGGTTCGATATTAAATATGGCATAGCGGGCGTCATAGCGCTTATCCACGACGTCATCGTAGCCATCGGAGCGATGGCGCTGACCCACAGGCAATTTGACCTTACCATCGTCGCGGCTCTCCTGACGATAGCCGGTTATTCGATAAACGATACGGTTGTTATATATGACAGGATCAGGGAAAACTTGCGGCTGGTCAAGAAAGGAAGTTTTGATGAAATTGTGAACTTGAGCGTTAACCAGATGCTTGGTAGAACCGTGCTTACCACCGGCGTCACCATGCTGGTAGTTATCTCGCTTCTTTTCTTTGGCGGTGAAGTTTTGAACAACTTCTCATTCTGTATCTTCGTAGGATTTTTGACAGGCGTATATTCAACCGTCTATATTGCAAGCCCCATGGTAATCTCGTGGCACAGAAAGAGGATAGTTGGTCCAAAGAAATAATCAGGGCTAATCGATTATGGCCGAAGATCAGGCGAAGCGTTTTAAAGAGATAAAAAATATTCTCATAGTCACCCTCGTTCTTAACTGGGGTGTGG
>JAUYPN010000073.1 GCA_030695725.1 Candidatus Omnitrophota bacterium | reverse complement strand
CGTTGGAGAATGCGCTGAAGAGCTGGGCTATCCTGGCGGTGACGTCCTTTTGCGATTCAGCCAGAAATTCCGAAATGTATTCTTTCATTTCGGATATAAAAATGTCGTTTCTATTGAATATGCCGTCGACTAAGGTCTCTCTCCTTTTCTGGTATACCTTCTGAAGCCAGAAGGCCAGCAGGGGATCGTCTATTTTGTAAAATACGCCGCTCTTCTGTATAAAACCCAGCTGGGAAAGCTCGAGAAGGTCCTTCGATACGTCGGCCTGTTTTGATTTCATATTCTTCGATATATCGGATAGTTTATTTCTTCCGGACGATATCGAGGTCAGAATAGCAAGGTATCTCTCCTTGTATTTGGTATCTATGAGATCGAGTATGAAATTCAGAAGATATTGATGTATCACGCCGTTGGCGTTGTATATGAGGTCGCATACGACCCGGACGGCTATGCCGCTGTCTATGAAATTAGTCATCTCGTCCGCTGCGATCTCTCTGGATCTTCTTAATATATGGTTAAGATAGAAAGGGTTGCCGTCCGTGAATGCGATGAAGAACCTCTTAAGCGCGTCATCCGCCTCGAAGCCCGAAATTTGGGTCTCTATGTATCTCTTTGCGGCCTGGGTATCGAAGCCGGAGACTCTCACTATCTCAAAATTCCCGAAGAGCAGCGATAGCTTTTCGGACAGTATCTTCTTGAAGACCTGATTACGGGAAGAGGAGACTATGTACATCGTATCCTTTTGTATCATTATCACTTTGCCGAAATTCAGGAACGGGTTCTTCACTCCTATATGCTCGAGATTATCAAATTCATCGAGTATCACAACGCATGACCGCTTTATCTCTTCTTTGAGGGCGGATGTCAGGCTTAACAGATTGAAATAGGCTTCGTCGAACTCGCCCTTATCGACGCACGAATTAATATTCCTTATGGCGGAGTATGTCTTAGGTAATAGCTCCTGGGCCTTGTCGAGGAGATTTTCAAATTCGAACCCCGCCACCTCTCCCATCTTCGTAAGAGCATTATAGAGCAGAGTGGCTATGAAGCGGTTGGAGAACGACCGGAAAGGCTCTTTCACCACCTCGACGTATATGGTGATGAAGTCCTCTTCCCTGATCGAATAAAGGAAATGGTGAAGTATCGATGTCTTTCCGGAAAGGCTCTGGCCAGTGAGAGCTATATTCTGCCTGTAACCGTCCTTCAGAGCGAGAGTCCTCTTATTGAGAAGTTCCAGCACCTCTTCTCTTCCGAAGAACTTCTCCCCGACTACCGGTTCGCTGAACATGATAAATCCTTACGGTATATTCTGCATTATCGTGACAGATAGTAGAACGGATTCTGCGGCTCGCCGTTCCTGCGTATCTCAAAATGGAGGCTCGGTTCTTTGGCGCGCCCGCCTCTTCCCACTTTAGCTATCACACCATTCTGCTCTACTACATCTCCCGGACTGACAAGCAGAATAGAATTGTATGCATAGACAGTCTGAAAATTATCCCCGTGATCCAATATTATGGTCTTGCCGAACCCTTTGAGCCACTCATCGCAGAATACCACTTTACCGGCTCTCGACGCTTTTACGCTGGAGCCTTCCGCGGCGTGAATATCTATCCCTTTGTTCTTGGTCCTGTCCATCTTGGACCCGTAATAGGATAACACACTTCCTCTAAGCGGCCACGAAAAAAATTCTTTTGAAAAGGATCTTGTCGGCGCCTCCTGCCTTTTGGCGGTGCCCGGTATCAGAAGCCTTTGACCCCGCTGTATATCGCGTGAATCATCCAGATTATTCGCATTTATCAGGGCGTTGATCTCCACGTCGTAAGATCTGGAGATGCTCCACAGGGTATCTCCGCTCTTTACGTAATGATATGCTCCGCCCGGATGAGCGATAACCGCATTGTACTCATAGGGAGTAGACGCAGTCTTACACCCTGCGAGCGTCAAAAGCAAAAATAATGTAACTAAAAATTTCATAAATACTTTCGTTTTGCCCTGCGCATATTGGCACATTGTCAGCACCCCCTAGATTTTAAATTTGTCATGCGTTGATGACATCAAATTTCAAATCTATCAGGGGGTGCAAATTTTGCCACAAGATAACGACAGCAAAATTTGGAGCGAGCGATGGGAATCGAACCCACGTATCAAGCTTGGGAAGCTCGTATTCTACCATTGAATTACGCTCGCGGTCACCGCTCATTAAAACCTCGTCAATCTTTTGAAATCGGAATATCTTTTATTGATATCCGACAGTTTTATGCCCAATAGCCTGTTTACGCTAAAATCTTCCACGGCAAATGAAGCCATTATACTGCCGTAGACCATGCTTTTTCTTATCGTCGCGTCATCTATCTTTCCGGTCCTGCTCAAATAGCCTATCACGCCCCCGGCAAACGTATCGCCGGCGCCGGTTGGGTCGTATACATTTTCCAAAGGGTATGCCGGAACGACAAAATGGCCGTTCCCGGAGTAATATATCACGCCATGCTCACCCTTCTTTATTACAACGCTTTTGGGGCCCTTCGAGATAATGGCTTTCGCGGCCTTCATCAGGTTGGACTCTCCGCTGAATTGCCTTGCTTCAGCGTCGTTTAATAGGAATATATCCACTTTGTGCAGGAATTTTTCCAGGGATCTTTTCTTGCTCGTTATCCAGTGGTTCATGGAATCGCAGGCGATCAATTTTGGCTTATTCACCTGCTTTAATACGCTATCCTGCAGATCGGGATCGATATTGGCAAGGAATAAGATGCTTGAATCCCTCAGGTTATGAGGTACCTCGGGCGCGAAATCCTGAAAAACATTAAGGCGCGTGGCCAGGGTATGCGCGACGTTCATATCATACTCATATCGCCCTTCCCAGCGAAAGGTCTTACCTTTATTTACCGCTATTCCGCCCGTGCCTATTCCTCTCTTTTTTAATAGCCGTAGATATTCTTTGGGAAAATCTTCACCGACCGTGGCTATGATGTCGACCTTATCGAAGAATGCCGCCGAGATGGAAAAGAATGTGGCCGACCCGCCCAAAATCTCTTTTCTTTTCCCGAAAGGCGTCTCGATCGAGTCCAGCGCTACTGAGCCAACGACCAGTATAGACATATATTAATTATTACCTCTTCCTTATCTTACGAATAAAACTTTCCTGTATCAATACTTAACTGATCGCGGGTCCTGCCGCTCGGCCACCCTGCGATGCTCCGCGCACTGGAAAAGAACAATTTTGAATTTGCGCCAGCTGAAAGCGCATACACCGAAAATTTCGCCTATTCGTTGAAGCAATAATCATTTCCTTCCTAAACACTTCTCAGCCGTTTTAATAGAGCAATATTCTCCGCACATGGTGCAGACGTCTTCCGACCCGGGCTTTGAAGACTTTCTGTAAAGTTTGGGCTTTACCGGATCTATCGCCAGGGCGAACTGCTTCTTCCAGTTGCGTTCGGCCCTCGCCTTGGAGATGCGCATATCTCTGTCTATGGCTCCACAGACGCCCTTGGCTATATCCGCCGCATGCGCGGCGATCTTCGACGCTATAACGCCTTCCTTTACGTCCTCGAGCGTCGGAAGTCTCAGGTGTTCCGCCGGCGTAACGTAGCATAAAAAGTCTGCGCCGGCGCTTCCGGCTATCGCGCCGCCGATGGCCGAAGTGATATGGTCATAGCCGGGGGCTATGTCGGTCACCAGAGGGCCCAGAACGTAGAATGGCGCGCCGTTACATATCGATTTTTCCAAAATTACGTTTGCCTCTATCTGGTTTATAGGTACGTGGCCGGGCCCCTCTATCATGACCTGGGCTCCATTTTTAAGCGCTCTTTTTTGCAATTCACCTAATGTTATGAGCTCGGTAAGCTGGGGCTTGTCGGTAGCGTCAAGTATAGAACCGGGCCTTAAGCCGTCGCCGAGGCTCAAGGTTATATCATAGCGCCTGGCAATGTCTACGACGCGGTCAAAATTTTCGTAAAAGGGGTTTTCTCTATCGTTGGCTATCATCCACTCGGCTAAAAAAGCGCCCCCCCTGCTCACTATGTCGAGGATGCGCGGATTTCTTTTTAATATACCGAGAGCTCTCTTGGTCACACCCGCGTGTATCGTGAAAAAATCGACGCCTTCACGGGCCTGTTTCTCCAGGACAGCGAAGATCTCATCGACGGTTATATCCGGGATCGAGCCGTGTTTTTTCAGCCCGTCTATGACTATTTCGTATATGGGGACCGTCCCGACGGGGACTTTTGACCGCGAGAGGATCTTAAGCCTCGTCTCTTCGATGCAAGCACCCGTGGAAAGATCCATGATCGCGTCGGCGCCGCTCTTGATGGATAGCTCCATCTTCTTTATTTCGCCCGATATATTGGAAGAGTCTTTCGAGGTTCCTATGTTGGCGTTTATCTTAGTTCTAAGCCCCTTGCCGATACCGCAGGGCTTTTCAATGCTGTGCCCGATATTTTTAGGTATCACTATGGTGCCATCGATAAGGCCTTTACGGATAAAATCTACGGATACGCCCTCATCCTTCGCCACGCGGCGCATTTCGGGTGAAGTCCTGCCGGCCTTAGCTGTCTCTATCTGGGTCATCTCGGTTGAGAAAGAGCCTTTTTTTCTATTTCGTAAACCTTGAACCTCAATCTGGTGAATTTTGAGGAGTCGTTTTTGTCAATAAGCTTGAA